>CANBOV010000001.1 GCA_947371275.1 Flavobacteriaceae bacterium
TTTGTACTTCTCTGAATTGGTTGCCCAATGTGCAGGCGCTTCGTCCATAAAAATACCCAACTTCCATAATTCTGGAAAATCTTGATGATTTAAATCTACTTGAAAAGAGGCATCGAGCACAGTGGCAGGACCTTCTGAAGCACCGGCTCCATAACTAACGGTTACTTCCCACGGCACTGGTATTACTATAATTTCAGATTGTGCTGCTGTAAACGGTAATCCAAATACGGTAGCATCGGCTAAACCGGGTTGGCTTGGATCAAAATTGTCAATGATTTGTTGTTTGGTCATTTCTTATAAATTACTTTGCCAATTTGCTGGCGCTTGTATGAAAGGGGCAAAGTTACAAAGTTGGTTTCTTAAAATACCCTTGGGGTATAAAAAAAACCACAATGATTTCTCACTGTGGTTTTGATTTATGCCTTTACTATTTTTAGTTTTTCACGAATTTATGGGCAACTTTAGCTGTATTGAAATATACATTGTATACCCCAGCCGCTAAAGAAGTAACATCAATGCTATCTTCGTTAGCTGTTAGTGCTTTTCTGATTACAGCTTGCCCTAACATATTGTATACGGTAATACTTTCTGAAGTATCAAAATCCCCTTTAAGGTATACTACATTGGTAGCCGGATTTGGATACAAAACAAAATTATTTTTTAATGAATCAGCTATTCCTAAAAATGGAGTAACGGTAAGTTGAAAAATAACCGCAACATTTGAAGATCCACTCGTGGCCGTAATAGTAATTGTATAAACTCCTGGAGCTAAAACTGCACCTGCCGCAGGTGATTGTAATAAAACAGCATCACAATTATCAGAAATAGGATTAGCTAAAGAATTGAAATTTGTTAAAGTATAGGTATTAGATGCACTTGCTTGCACTGTTTGGTCTGCAATTGCTGCCATAGTTAAATCTAATGGAGGAAGTGTATATCCTTTACTTGTAAATTTAGTTGTAATGGTTTTAACATCAGCACAAGAATAATTCATATCAATTGCGGCTTGACGCATTGCAATCGCGGCATCTTCTTGTGTTGCTGTATGATCGGTATAAGATAATCCTTCTACAAATGCTTTATCTGTTTTTACTCTTCCAATGGCATCCCATATTTTCATACAAGCCGTTGACCATATCTGACCATCCATATGGTTATCTTGGTATTGAATACCTGCGGGATAATTTAAACTATAGTTAGTATTTCTAGTAGAACCCCATGCTGGACCATCCCAATTAAATACTTTTTGGTAGGCCGCATTAGTAGAGGTCCATTGATTTAAACTTCTGCTATACGATTGAGCCCAATAATCACCACTTCCTTCACCTAAGCCATCATCTGTATCTCCACTATAAGAACCAGGCGTTGAACCCCCTGTCATCCAATCATGAATACCATGACCAAATTCGTGTAGCACCACATCAGCATCTTCTGCATCATCTACCCCTCCTTCTCCGAAAGCAATTCTTTCAGAAGACGGAATATAATGAGAATTATCGGCTCCACTTAAACCAGAAGGGTCATAAAAGAATATCCCAGCATTTAATGAAGGACGGCAAACGACTCCTAATGTTTCGTTGATATAGCGAATGCTTTTATCTAAATGATAGAAGGCATTAACGGCTTCAAAACCATCTTGATTTCTATTGAAACTGAAATCGGAAGTGGCTTGTGTAAACAGTCCTTTTGATGGAGTTTCAAAATCCTTGATTTCCACGTAAGAACTCTTTAACTTATAAACTCCAGAAGTTAAATCAATTTCTGGCAATGAAACAGCTGTTCTTGCTGCGTCTAAAGAAGTATTGGTTGCGTCATTATTATCAACATAATTGCCTGTATAAGTTACATGAACTGTTGAAAGAGGATCTGGATCATATACTAATGCAGTACCCGTCACTAAGGCTAAAGTTGATGTAGTGCTTTTTGGATTCCCATTACTTTGCGCATATTTTTTATGGTCATAAATAGCAACATCTCTAACACTAAGGACGGCTGCGCTTTGGGCGTCCACTAAAACTTCCCAACTACCATTTCCAGATTTAGGATTTGTCACTACTCTATAAACTAATTTAGTTTGATTGTTTACTTTCGTAACATACAAATCATTTAAATCAACAGTATATTCACCTTCAATTTTTAAATTCTGAGCTGAACTTACTGATGCAACCTCCTTAGAGATAGCTGGAGTTGTATTAATATTTTCAATCGCGGCATCGTGAGCATCTGAAGTATATGTGATTGCATTGCTTGGATTGAAGTGTATTACTAATTCTGATTTAAACACTGGTACATTATTCATCATTTGTTGGAAACGCAAAGTTTCTCCTGACAAGCTTTTTCTAACAAAACTTAGTTTAAAATTGTCGTTTGGTTTTATGTCTAAATCTTTACCGTGATTTCTTATCCAGGTTCTGGCAGCAGCTTCATTTGAAGAAACTTGAGCTTTGCCATAATATGAAAAAGCAAAAGTTAACGCTATGGCTAAAAGTACTTTACATTTCATTTTAATAAATTTTAGTTTTTTGGTGGTTTAATAATCTACTGCAAATCAACGAATTGTTTTTTATAAAACAAATTATTTCAAAGTTAAAATGCCCTGTTTTAAAATTTGTCCGAATTCATACATGTCTTCGAATGAGCAATAAAAAGGTGCTGGTGCTAATCGGATTACATTGGGTTCGCGCCAATCGGTAATTACGCCGTTTTTCATCAAATATTCAAACAAACTTCTTCCTTGGCCATGAAGAAAAACGGAGAGTTGACAAGCTCTTTCCTGTTGATTATTAGGTGTAATAATTTCGAATTCTGCTCCTACTATTTCATTATCAATTTCATAAAGAATAAATTCAAGATAAGCGGTCAATTGATTTCTTTTGGCAATTAATTTTTCCATTCCAACTTCGGCGAACATTTCAACTGATGCTAAATAGGGTGCTAAAGACAGAATTGGCAAATTACTTACTTGCCAACCATTTGCCCCAACGATCGGATCATATTGCGGTTCCATTTTGAAGCGTCGTTCTTTATTATGTCCCCACCAGCCACCAAATCGTGCTAACTGTTTATTAGTGTGGTGCTTTTCATGAATAAAACAACCTGAAGCATTTCCTGGTCCCGAATTCATATATTTATAACTGCACCAAGCGGCAAAATCAACCTCCCAATCGTGTAATTTTAATTCAATATTTCCAGCAGCATGAGCTAAATCAAAGCCTACTCTTGCGCCAACTTTGTGTCCGGCTTCGGTAATAGCCTTCATGTCAAAAACTTGACCTGTATAATAATTAACGCCTCCAAACAAAACTAGAGCCAATTCATCTCCAACCTCTTCAATCTTTGCTAGAATATCTTCTAATCGTATGTTATGTTCCCCTTCCCTTCTTTTGATTTCGACAATTGCTTCTTCTGGCTTATAACCATGGAACCCTACTTGTCCTTGAAACATATATTGATCTGAAGGAAATGCTTTTTCTTCGCAAATGATTTTGAAGCGTGTGTTTGTTGGGTGATAAAACGAAACCATTAGTAAGTGAAGGTTCACTGTCAAGGTATTCATCACTGTTATTTCAGAGGGTTTTGCGCCTACAATTGCACTTAACGGATTAGCGAATCTTTCATGATAATCCCACCATGGTTTTTCTGCATAAAAATGTCCTTCCACTGCTAAATCTGCCCAATCTTTCATTACCTCATCTACATAAGACTTCGTTCGCTTGGGCTGAAGTCCCAATGAGTTCCCCGTAAAATAAATTACATTTTTGCCCTCATGTTGAGGAAAAACAAATTCGTCTCGGTATTGTTTTAACTCATCTTGTTTATCGAGTTGCTTTGCAAATTCAATAGTATTTTGAAAATTCATGATTCGTTTTGTTTGTTGAGGCGTAAAAGTAAAAAAAAGAGTAATGAGTAAAGAGTAAAGAACAAAGAAATTTGATTTAAGCCAAAGATTACTTTTTAGCCCTGATCGTAATGGAAATAAAAAAAGCCCTGAGTGTTTCGGGGCTTTTTTTATTGTAATGAAGAGCAGGAAAATGGACGGCAAGAATTCCCGAACTATTCGCTCCTGAAATTATATTATAAGCATCGCGTCGCCGTATGAATAGAAACGGTATTTTTCTTTTATAGCTTCTTCGTAGGCTTTCTTCATTAAATCATGCCCACAAAATGCTGAAATCATCATTAGTAAGGTAGATTTTGGTGTATGGAAATTAGTTACCATACAATCTGCAATGCTGAAATCATAGGGAGGGAAAATGAATTTATTGGTCCATCCTTCATAAGGATTTAAGGTTCTTGCTGAAGAAACAGAACTTTCAATGGCACGCATAGAAGTAGTTCCGATACAACATATTTTTTTCTTTTTAATTTTAGCATTATTAACGATATCACAAGCTTGTTGTGAGATAATTAACTCTTCTGAATCCATTTTATGCTTTGATAAATCTTCTACCTCTACTGGATTAAAGGTTCCTAAACCTACATGTAGTGTAACTTCAGCAAAGTTTACCCCTTTAATTTCTAGACGTTTTAAAAGGTGTTTTGAAAAATGCAAGCCTGCTGTTGGAGCTGCTACAGCACCTTCTTCCTTCGCATAAATTGTTTGGTAACGTTCAGCATCTTCTTCGGTTACTTCACGGTTAATATATTTTGGAATTGGAGTTTCTCCTAGTTCCGTTAATTTTCTTCTAAATTCATTATAAGAACCATCATATAAGAAACGTAATGTTCTTCCTCTTGAAGTTGTATTATCTATAACTTCAGCTACTAATGAATCGTCATCTCCAAAATATAATTTATTCCCAATTCTGATTTTACGAGCAGGATCCACTAATACATCCCAAAGACGTTGTTCTGCATTTAATTCTCTTAATAAGAAAACTTCAATACGCGCACCAGTTTTTTCTTTGTTTCCATACATACGCGCTGGAAACACTTTGGTGTTGTTTAAAATCATTACATCTCCATCGTCAAAATAATTGATAATGTCTTTGAATAATTTATGTTCTATGGTTTTGTTTTTTCTGTCAACGACCATCAATCTTGATTCGTCTCTGTTTTCTGCGGGGAACTCTGCCAATAATTCTGTTGGGAGATTAAACTGGAAATGAGATAATTTCATTTGAAAAAGTTATAGGTTATACATTAGAAATTATGAGTTAATCCCATAAAATTTAATAGCCTGCAAATATACTATCGTGAGATAGGCGTTGTCAAGTAAAAAGGGGTTTATTTTTATATTAAGTTGCTGAGGCACTGCTTTTGTTAGCCGTGAAGGGATTTATATTTCAGAAAATTGAAATCCTATGCTTTTCAAATCATTCCAAAAAGCAGGGTATGATTTTGAGACCACCTCTGCCTCTTCAATACCGATGGAAGTTTTTAGTGCTAATGGTGCAAAAGCCATTGCCATACGGTGGTCTTGATAGGTTTTGATGGTGCAATCACTATTTATGATGGAATTTGGTTTTAGCGTTAAGCTATCATTAGTAATTCTAACCTCTGCACCAAGTTTTTGTAATTCATTTTGCAGGGCTACAAGGCGGTCTGTTTCTTTTATTTTTAAAGTATATAGTCCTGTTAACTGGCAACCGATTCCTAATCCAAAGCAGGTTACGGCAATGGTTTGGGCAATATCCGGGGCGTCGCTTAAATGTAGGATTATGGATTTATGATTTCTAATTTGGATTTTTTTTAATCGTATAGTATTCTCATTAAAAAAAGTTTCAACGCCAAATTCTTTATAGATTGTTACCAAAGCACTATCACCTTGGAGGCTATTTTCTTTGAAGCTAGAAAGTGTAATTTCTGTTCCTATTTCAGACAAGGCAATAATTGAATAAAAATAAGAGGCTGAAGACCAATCGCTTTCGATAGTAGCTTTTTGATTATCGATTAATGATTTTTGATTTATAGTGATTGTATTATTTACAAAGGCAGTTTCTACTCCTATTTCATTGAGTAATTCTAACGTCATTTTAATATAGGGAGCCGAAGTGATTTCACCTTCTATGGTTAATTCCAAACCATTCTCTAATTTTGGTGCAATTAACAACAACGCTGAAATGTATTGGCTGCTAATATTTGCGGCTAAAGACACCTTGTTTATTGTTATTTTTTTTCCTTTTATCCTAATAGGAGGATAACCTTCAATCTCTTCGTACGTAATGGAGGCTCCCAATTGTTTTAAGGCATCCACTAAAACAGCGATGGGTCTTTCTTTCATGCGAGAGGAACCTGTAAGCACTACTTCGCTATCCTCTTTTATGGCAAAATAGGCCGTTAAAAAACGCATAGCAGTACCTGCGTGGTGAATATCAATCACTTCCTTACTTTCTTTTAAAGCTTTTTCCATTACTTCTGAATCGTTAGAATTAGAAGTGTTAACCAATATAAGATCAGGATATAGTGCTTTAAGCAACAGCAGTCTATTGGTTTCTGATTTACTTCCCGTTAAATTAATGGAGGCATTGGATAGGATGCTAGAATGGTTAAGAAGTAAATTCATTTTGATTGTTTCACAGAGATTCACAGAGTAGCACAAAGATACACAGAGAAAATAGTACTTCTTAGAACTATTTCAGTTTCTCGTTATTGTGATGACGGTCGTGGTCACGATTGGTTTTTAAGTCCATTTTTTTATCGAAAGTGGCTTGTAAATCGATACCCGTTTGATTAGCTAAACACAGAACCACAAATACTACATCGGCAAGTTCTTCTCCTAGGTCTTTATTTTTATCGCTTTCCTTTTCGGATTGTTCGCCATAGCGTCTTGCGATAATGCGAGCCACCTCTCCTACTTCTTCCGTAAGTTGGGCCATATTGGTCAATTCGTTAAAATAACGAACGCCGTGGTTTTTAATCCAGTTATCTACTTCTAGTTGGGCATTTTTTAAGTCCATTTTATCCTTTTTTAATCACAATTTTCTCGGTTTGTTTATTGACTAACTCTTTATAGAAATTCTTTAATATTTCATAATACTCTGATGCAATTATAGGTTGATTCATTTCACAAACATATAATAGTTGAATTTGACTTCCGTTATTGGATATATTATATTTTATGGTCCCTATATTATCGGGCATCGCTACTGCTTTAGGTTGAGGAAGATTTTCTACGACGTAACCTTCTGGTATATTTATGCTTATATTAAATTTATCTTGATTTGGGTAAACAAAATCAATAGGATATTCCCTTTTGTCTTGTTTAAATGGGTTTTCGGTTGTGGCAAAGAACAAAAATGGTGATACGTACATTTTATCTCCAATAATTTCTACTGAATTAGCTGATGTAAAAGAATAATTTTCAATTACAGGTTTAGTAATATCATTTTTATTCTGAACTTCATAATCACTAATTTCAAGACCTTGGTATCGTTTTTCTAACTTTTCTATATAGGCATCATTAGAATCATCATTATAATTATTTCTGTAAACAAATGCATTATAATCAAAATACTGCTCTCTTATTTTTCCTGAAATTTCTCCTTTTTCGTTTACCGCTGCTAATATATTGATAACGTCTTTTGAATTACTTTTAGGCATTAAGTCAATCTCAGCAGAACTTTCATTTTTTCTAATAATTCTTCCATACCAGTTTAAATCTCTTATGGGCAAAATGTTTGGAAGAGAATATTTACTTGTAGCATCTAACAAAATGACTTGGTTTTCTAATTCAACTCCAGAAATCACGTAATTATAGGCGGCTATACTAGGATACATAAAAACCCCATTAGATCTTGTACTAACTAAAATTGGATTTGCTTCTATTCCTGCATAGCGTAACATTGCCGTTAACATTAAATTAATTTCGGCGACATTTCCTTTTTTTTGTTGGTAGGCTTTTTTTACTCCTATGTCGCAAGTAAAACCAAGATCTTCATTCCATGTTACTCTTGATTTAACAAAATTAAAAATCGCGTCAATTTTTTCTTGAGTTGTTTTCAAATCTTTTAAAATAGCATCTATGTCATTTTCAAAATATCCTGTTTTTTTTAATTCTGCTCCAAAATATTCGTTCTCATAAACTTTCTTTACTACTGATTCCCAATCTCTCGAAATGTTTTCCTCAACGCCATAACTATTCTTCACTGATGCTAATTCATAACGAATTCTCGTTCTATAATTATTAATATTATTAACGTAACCTTCTTCTTTTAAAGGTAAGATATCTTTAAATCTATAGATACATCTGTTTGTGTAAAATCCTGAACTCGCATCATTATAGCCGTCCTCAATTATCTCTGGAGTATTATATCCTGTCAATGTTTTACTGTAATAGTATTTATTAGGATATTCTACTTTGAGTTCCACAAATTTTACCGGGATTTCTTGTTGAAAAAAGAAATTTACCAATCTAAAACCATTATTAGTAAATTTTTTGATTTTATATTCAATTATAGAACCTTCTTTAACATCAGATAACGTTATTTTCTTTCTGTAAATGTCTTTTGTCACTTCTTCTTTAAATTCTCCTTCTTTTTTGAGTTTCGTTTTAACAATTTCTCCCTTTACAAGATTGTAGGTTGCAGCGTTTGAAAATTCAACTCTTTCACCATTTCCAATAAAATAAGCTTCATCTATATTGGCATATTCATACCCTTCTTTTTTATAAATTTTTAATTTTACTTCGGTCTCAGTAACTACCTGACCAATTGTAATATCATATTTTATTTTAGAGGTTTTAAAGATAATAGCCGCCGATGCGGCGGTATCAAGTGGACAGACTTTTTCTTGTAGTTCTTCTATAGTCACTTTGCCTAATTCATTTTTTTGGGAGAAACCAATAAAACTGATTACTAAAAATATAAATACAAGTGTTTTTCTCATGGTTTTATGCTTTTGAAATGACTATTTTCGAATTATCGTTTTTTGCAATTAACTCTCTAAATTTTCTGAATTCTTCATATTTTGATTTGTCATAAAAGCCTTTTTTAATAACTAACTTACGCTTACACAAAATCTTAGTTGGACTTAAAACCGTAAATTCAATTTTATAGCTGCCATATTCGGTATTTTGTTCTAACCCTACTGGTTTTGCCTCAATTAAATATCCAGCGGGTAGATTTATTTCAATTTCATCTTCATTTGTATAGCCTCTTTCAATTTGAAAAGGAAATTGACGCGAACGGTATTTTTTGGGAACGTATGAATTTTGGTCAAAAGCATTTAGGGCAAACATAAATTTGTTATCTCCTAATTTTTGCGCATACGCCTCAGCTTCCATCTCTAAATCCTCGGTAAACTGAATGGTTTCTTTATTGTTATTAAAACTTAGCGATTTGATATCTAAATTATTGATATTGCTAAATTCTTCTTTTAATTGCTTGATTTGTTTTTCTCTGCTCAACCGCTCTTTTTGAAATTCACTATCATATTCTAATCCATAGGAATTAATTTTTATTTTCCCCAAGAAATCTCCACTTTCAGTAATTTGATAAGAACCCTTATACACTTTTAAATTATCAGATTCAGTAAAAGTCTTTGTCTTAACAATTTCTCCTCCTTCAGGCTTTACTAGTAAAACATTTCTATCATCCGTGAAATCGCCCTGAAATCCAAATGGTTGAATTTGACTTGTACATTCTAACCAAATTAACTCCTTATCATTTGGCAACGTTAAAATTACATGATCCCCTTGTATAGAGGCAATATCTTGTTGAATGTCTCTTGTGGCGCTTCCTGACCAAACAACTGTATAATACGATTGAACTCCAACTGCTTTTAATAAAGAACGAGTGTAATTTGTCAACGCTTTGCAATCCCCGTATCCTAATTTATCGACGTCTTTGGCTAACATAGGTTTCCAACCGCCAATCCCTACTTGGATACTCACATATCTAGTTTTTTCTTGTACATAATTATAGATAATTTTTGCAATTTTCAACGGACTTTTTTCATCACCTATCAATTGCTTAATTTTGTTTATCGTTTCTTGAGGTAGTTCTTCTGTATCTGCTAATAATGAGCTATAGTACCATTTCCCAAACTCTGACCAGTTTGTCGCTGACCCTTCTACATTTTCTAATGCAAAATTTTCTAATGCAAAATACACGATGGGAAACACCTCAGTAAAAATAGGACTTAGGTCCTCCCGCTTTTTTGCTATTAAATTATTTACAACATAACTAACTTCTGAACTTGTTTCATTTTTTTTAACGGGAAATGATTTTGAAAAATTAACTTCTTTAGTTCTAAGTTTTAATTCAGGTTTATAACTTATTGTGAAGGAAGCATTTTCAACACTTATAAAATAACCCTCCATGGGCCTCCATGAAGGAATAAAGGCCGTATTTGAAGTTTCTATCTCCGTTTTAACACTCATTGTAAATGGATAAAAGACTGGGGTGTAGTCTAAATAAAGCATTCTACTTTCAGAATATAGTGTGCTTCCACTTATTGCCGACTGATCACTAAAATCTCTTTTTTTAAAAGTTTTTATTTCTTTTCCTGATGCATCGTATACAGTTGCTTCAAGTTTATTAATCTTGGTATTTTTATCATAGTGCTTCACTAAGTCTAAATCTTCCAATCCTAATTCGTTTAAAATCGTAACCACTCTTACGGTGTTTAAAGTCATTGACTTTTGGGAATCAATAGTTATATCAGATTTAAATAATCGAATGATTGTATTTGAATTTTGCTTTAAACTATCCGGAATATTAGCAACAGCTAAATTGGGGTTTTGTCCAAAAAGAGTAATAGAATACAGGACAAAAAATAAAGGCAATAGGTTTAGTTTCATAATTACTAAATTTTACCAAATATATAAAATTAAGTAATAATTAATAATACTATTCTTTATTTTTTGTATCCATTAAGATAGTTACAGGACCGTCATTAATTAGAGCCACTTTCATATCGGCACCAAACTGTCCTGTTTGTACTTTCTTACCCAATTCATATTCCATTTGGCTTATAAATGCCTTATAGATCGGAATAGCATGTTCGGGTTTTGCGGCTTTGATGTAGGATGGACGGTTGCCTTTTTTTGTAGCAGCGTGCAATGTAAATTGACTTACGATTATCATTTCTCCCGCTACTTCTTTTATGGACAAATTCATCACTTCATTGTCGTCTCCAAATATTCTAAGGTTGGCTATTTTGGCCGAAAGCCAATTGATATCATCCATTGTATCGGCTTCTTCAATACCTACTAGGACTAATAAGCCTTTTTCAATATTGGCTACAATTTTAGCATCAATAATTACAGAAGTAGAAGATACTCGTTGAATAACCGCTTTCATAATTTAAGTCTTAAAATTAAAAGTACAATATCGAAAGCCATTTAATTTATGACTATTGACATAAAACTACTTTCTAGTTTGATCACTAGCAATGCGATCATCGTTGTAAATATCAGCACGGTAATGTTCGTCATCACCTTCCAGTATTTTGAGGTAACTGTTGTAACGTGACCACGCAATTTTATCTTGCTCTAAGGCCGATTTTACGGCACAATTAGGTTCGTCTTTGTGTAGGCAATTATTAAACTTGCATTCGTCTTTTAATTTGAAAAATTCAGGGAAATAATCACTTACCTCTGAGGGTTCCATATCAACAATTCCAAAACCTTTTATTCCTGGAGTATCAATTATTTTGGCATCAAATGTCAAGTCATACATTTCGGCAAATGTAGTAGTATGTTGCCCTTGTTTACTTTGTTCTGAAATGGTTTTGGTTTTTAAATTTAGGTTAGGCTCAAGTGCATTAACCAAAGTAGATTTCCCTACTCCAGAATGTCCAGAGAACATACTTACTTTACCTTCCATACAACTTTTTAATTGGTCAATGCCTTTGTGCTCTTTGGCTGAAACCCGCAAACATTTGTACCCTATTTCACTGTAGATGTACTGTAAATATAGTTGTTCGTCTATCATTGCTTCGTCAAAGGTATCGATCTTATTAAAGACCAATACAGCCTCAATTCCATAGGCCTCTGCTGTTACCAAAAAACGATCGATAAAACTTGTGGTTGTTGGTGGGTTATTGATAGTGATTAAGAGAAATACCACATCAATATTTGAAGCAATGATATGCGTTTGCTTTGAGAGGTTGACCGACTTTCTAACTATATAATTCTTGCGGTCGTGAATATGGTGTATTTGACCTATGACCTCATCTGTGGTGTTATCTAATTCAAAATCTACTACATCACCCACAGCAATGGGATTGGTACTTTTGATGCCTTTCATACGAAACTTCCCTTTGATACGGCATTCAAAAATCTTATGATCTTCGGTTTTGACCGTATAGGAACTTCCTGTAGATTTATAAACTAATCCTGTCATGGTGCAAAGATACTATTTTAGATTTTAGGTTTATAGGAATAAAAAAAGTTGCCATTACTGGCAACTTTTTTATTCCTAACGGTACTTATTTATTAGTACTTGTAACCTACTCCAGTTTTAATGGCTTGAGATCCTCCAATTGCATTAGAATTAGCACCTACTGTGGTTTTGTCAGCAGTCAATAAAACAAAAGGACAACCTTGTTTAGCAGCATCCATTTTTAATTTCTTTTGCGCTTTTTTATCCCCTGTATTCCCTGTTTGAAAGTTAATTAATCCTGTTTTACCACGAACTTCACCTACTTTTTTCAAACCAGCAATATATCCTTTGTCTTCAAGAATAACTACTTTTTCCCAATCATCTTCTCCGTTGATTACGATTTTTTCAGTAATATCTTCTTGTCTTTTTGTTTTTCCGTAGATGATTTTCTCAACTGCATATTTACCAATGGTATTTTCTGCATCTTCACCATCATATTTAAATGTAATGGTATATTCATCAAGACGGATAACTTTACCTTCTACTGTTTCACCACTGTGTTTGTAGATTTTGTCTATTTGAGCATTTGCAACGGTTACTCCTGCTAAAAGAGTAAACAATAAAATAATTTTTTTCATTTTTTTTAAATTTTTTAAGCTATTAATTGATTTGTTATTTCGTTGCACAATGATACAAAAAATATTTAAAAGATTTTACTACGTCATTCGCCGTATTCTATCCATTAATGATTTTTTCTTGATGGCTGATACTTTCTTGGTGAATTGCTTTAAATATTTTTAAAATAAACTCTTCACTCAACCCCTTTTCTTCTCCATCTAAAATCATTTTACCTAAGATTTCGTTCCACCTTTTATTTTGTAAAACCGCTACGTTTTTTGCTTTTTTTAAAGCCCCTATTTGTTCTGCGACTTTCATTCGATTTCCTAAAATCTCCAACAATTTGCCATCTGCAATATCAATACTTGCGCGAAGTTTTATCATTTCGGTATTGTAATCGTCCTCTTCGGTAGACATTTTTTTAACCTTTAAGTCTGAAAATAACTTTTTTAATACCGTTGGAGTAATTTGTTGAGCAGCGTCACTCCATGCGTTTTCAGGATCATTATGAGTTTCAATAATCAATCCATCATAATTCAAATCTAATGCTTGTTGAGACACTTCTTGAATCATGTCTCTTCTTCCTGTGATGTGGGAAGGATCGCATATTAAAGGCAAATCAGGGAAACGACTTTGCAACTCAATGGCTAATTGCCACTCCGGAATATTTCTGTATTTAGTTTTTTCATAGGTAGAAAATCCTCTGTGAATAACCCCTAGTTTTTTTATTCCGGCGTTATATAAGCGTTCTACACCTCCTATCCAAAGAGCCAAATCAGGATTGACAGGATTTTTAACTAATACAATTTTATCAGTGCCTTTTAACGCATCGGCTATTTCTTGAACGGCAAAAGGGTTTACAGTTGTTCTCGCTCCAATCCACAAGACATCAATATCATGTTCTAAAGCCAATTTAACATGTGTGGCATTTGCGACTTCTGTTGCCATTAACAATCCTGTTTCAGCTTTGGCTTTTTGCAGCCATTTTAAACCAATGGCTCCCACTCCTTCAAATCCACCAGGACGTGTTCTTGGCTTCCATATCCCTGCTCTGTATATACTTACATCAGATTTTTTTAATTCATGTGCTATTTTCAAAACTTGCTCTTCGGTTTCAGCACTGCAGGGACCTGCAATTACCAATGGATGGGTCAACTTAAAATCATCCAACCATTTTCTGTTTTCTAAAGTAATATTCATAGCTTATGTTTTTCTGTTTAATATTTCTTTTATTCTATTGGTATTTTGCATTTCATTGAAGACTTCTTCGTAGTTTTCTTCTTCTAATAACTTTTTAAAATGTGTCAAATTGACAATATATTCATCTAAACTATTAATAACATGTTTTTTATTTTGTTTAAAAATGGGAGTCCACATTGCAGGAGAACTTTTTGCTAAGCGTACGGTGCTTTCAAATCCACTTCCGGCCATGTCAAAAATATCGCGTTCATCTTTTTCTATTTCAACTACTGTTTTCCCTAACATAAACGAGCTGATGTGGGACAGATGTGATACATAAGCAATATGTTTGTCATGGGCTTTTGGGTCCATATACCGGATCCGCATTCCTAATTTTTTAAACAATTCCATACCTATTTCTTGCAAAGCAAAAGTTGTTTTTTCTACTTCGCATATTATATTTGTCTTCCCTTTGAACAATCCTTTAATTGCTGCTGATGGACCAGAAAACTCTGTTCCCGCTATTGGATGTGTTGCCAAAAAATTTCTTCTATACGGATGTTTTTCTACTGCTTCGCATATAGGTAATTTGGTTGACCCCACATCAATCACTAAGGTGTGCTCTCCAACCTTATCTAAAATATTTGGCAAAATTACTAAACTTACATCAACGGGTACTGCCACAATGACTAAATCAGCCTCAGAAATAATGTCAAAAGTGGCTTTTTTATCTATTATTCCAAGCTCAATAGCTGTATCTAAATGAGTGTCATTAGCATCTATACCAATGACTAAACTACTTTCATAATGGGTTTTAATATCTAAAGCCATTGAGCCCCCTATCAATCCTATTCCTATTACATATACTTTTTTCATCTTACTCCTTTAAAATCTTGAAATAGCCTCAATTATTTTTTCTTCTGTAACACATAATGAGAACCGAATATATCCTTCGCCATTACTACCAAATATAGTGCCTGGTGTGATGAATATATTTTTCTCGAACAATACTTTATTTATGAACGCCTCTGATGACGTATACTCGTTTGGGAGTTTGGCCCAAACAAACAAGCCAACACTATTATTATCAAAACTACAATTCAACTTCTCTGCTAGATTAAAAATCAATTTTCTTCTTTTTGCATAAATTTCATTCTGCTGTTCAAACCAATCTTTGCCTAGTTTTAATGCTTCTACAGCCCCCTTTTGAATTCCATATAACATACCACTGTCCATATTACTTTTCACTTTTAAAACAGCTTCAATAAATTGAGATTTTCCCAACACCATTCCTACTCGCCAACCAGCCATATTAAATGTTTTGGAAAGAGAATTCAATTCTAACGCCACTTCTTTAGCACCATTTACTTGTAGTATTGAAATGGGATGATTATTCAAAATAAAACTATACGGATTGTCATTAACAATTAAAATATTATGCTTTTTACCGAAAGCTATTAACTTTTCAAACATTTGAATTGTTCCATTAACACCTGTTGGCATATGTGGGTAAGAAACCCACATCAACTTAACTTTGGTTAAATCATTTTGTTCCAATTGCTCAAAATTTGGCTTCCAATCATTTTGTTCATTTAAATCATAAAATACCGACTTGGCCTGAACTAATTCGGTTACAGCGGCATAAGTAGGATAACCCGGATTGGGAATCAAAACCTCATCACCTTCATTCAAAAATGCCAAGGAAATGTGCATAATACCTTCTTTTGACCCCATTAATGGTAAAATTTCACAATTTGCATCTAGAATAACTCCAAAATGTTTTAGGTAAAAATTAGCCATTTCATTTCGCAACTCAGGCAATCCTTGATAGCTTTGATATTCATGGGCTTTTGCTTCATGCATTGCTTCATTCATTACCTCTACAACGCTACTATGCGGTGTTAAATCGGGGCTTCCTATACCCATATTTATGACAGGTTTTCCTTCAGCGAGCATTTGACGTACTTCACGTAGCTTCCTAGAAAAGTAGTATTCCTGAACACTGTTTAATCTATTGGCAGTATTAATCATATTTTTCTATTTTTATATTCCCCCAACACTTTGAATTGATTGGTCATTATTTTTAATATCTCAGTCGCTTTTTCATAACACTTGTACTTTTCAAACACCACATCCACAAAAAATGAATATTGAAACGGCGTATCGATAATTGGCATTGACTGTATTTTGGTTAAATTCAATTTACAATTTGTCATTACATTTAGCACGGTAGCTAAACTACCGGGCGTATCATCTAACTCAAATTTTATGGAGGCTTTATTAACCTCCTCCTCAGACAATTCATTTTTCATTTTACTGATGATAAAAAATCGAGTCATATTATTATTAACCGTTTGAATTTCGGGAGCAATTATATCCAAATCATATAGTTTAGCGGCTACTCTACTTCCTATTGCTGCTATTCCCTTGATTTGTTTTTCATGAATTCTACGAGCTGTTTCTGCAGTATCATTATCTTCAACCAATTTAATTTGTGGATGTTTTTTAAAAAAATCCATACACTGCAACAAAGCCATAGGATGGGAATGGACCTCAACTATATCTTCAATCTTTTGTCCAGTCAACGCCATTAAATTCTGTATTATATCCAAATAGTATTCCCCAATAATGTGCAACTCGTTCTTATCAATCAAAGCATAATTAGGAATTATCGAACCTGCAATAGAATTCTCAATCGCCATCACTGCTAATTGTGACTGACTACTGAGCAAACTATCAATCAAAGCTTCAAACGATAAACATTCATCTACAATAACGTTTTCCTTAAAATACTCCAGTGCCACTTGATGGTGGAACGAACCTTTAATTCCTTGTATACCAATTTTTTGCTTCATAATAATCAAAAAAAAATCCCAACTCTCGTTGGGATTCATATATCGTATGTTTTCTTTTTTACTTTTTCACATAACACAATACTAATCCCTTTCTCTGCATAAAGAAGAAATAAAAGAAATAATTGTAATAAGTGTTAAATAGTCTCATTGATTTTTTTGTGTTTGGCTAATATAAAAAATAAAACTTTTGGTTTGACATAAAAATAAATAAATAATTACGCTAACGTTTTCGTAAAACAGCATAAAAACGGTATTTTTTCTTTATCGATTCATTAATTATTACATTTGTGACAAATTATCTCCCATGTCAATAAAAGTTCAAAATATTTCCAAAAGTTATGGCACTCAAAAAGCATTAGACAATATTTCTTTTTCCATTAAAAAAGGAGAAATAGTCGGTTTCCTGGGCCCAAATGGTGCAGGGAAATCAACTTTAATGAAAATATTAACAACTTTCATTACTGCGGATGAGGGAGCTGCTACGGTAAATGAAAATGACGTAATTGAATCCCAATTAAAAGTTCAGCAATCCGTTGGCTATTTACCAGAACATAATCCGCTTTACTTGGATTTATACGTTCGCGAATATTTAGCATTTAATGCTGATGTTTATAAAGTAGCTAAATCTCGTATCGAAGAAGTAATACAACTCACAGGACTAACCCCTGAAAGTCATAAAAAGATAGGACAATTATCTAAAGGATATCGACAACGTGTAGGACTTGCTACAGCATTACTTCACAACCCAGATGTATTAATTTTAGATGAACCTACAACAGGACTTGACCCAAACCAATTGGTCGAAATTCGGAATGTAATCAAGAATGTAGGCAAAGACAAAACAGTATTTCTTTCCACACACATAATGCAGGAAGTAGAGGCTATTTGTGACCGAGTGATCATCATTGATAATGGCAAAATAGTAACAGATAAAAAACTAAACAAATTAGTTTCGGAAGAAAGAGAACAAATCATCGAAGTAGAATTTGACAAAGCTATAAATGAATCTTTACTTCTCAATTTACCTTTCATAAAAACTTATAACAATACTAATGATAATCTTTGGACTTTAATATTTTCTACTGATGAAGATATGCGCCCATTTGTATTTGATTTCGCTCATGAAAATGGTTTGAAAACGCTTCAAATAAGTTTAAAAAATAAAAACTTAGAACAAATATTCCGTGAAAAGACCACAAAAAAATAATTATTCGAATATAAGTTGACCATTATAATGGGCCGTAACTTGGGGGCTGTTAACTGGATGATTTTTAGAAATCAAATAACCTGTACTGTATAAATCACCCTTTAAGTTCAAAACTGGGTTAACAATCATATCATTAGAACCTCGATGGTATACTGTAATATTTTGTGCAATTAAGTTTTGAGCTTCAATCCTACCATCCCCAAAATAAAAGTTGAAGTTTGCTGTATTTGTTTGACCTGATAAATAAAATCTAGAAACATTATTATTGCTTACTGTCAACGATTGATTATTGACTTCCATAACAAAATCCCCTATTCCAGCACCTTTTTCTCCATCTGCATCTTTATCCAAAGAAATCAAAGTTAAGTTAGGAAAAGTTAAAACTCCATTTGAACTTATTTTTCGATCGGTTTTTGAGTAAACCTCTTCTAACTCAGGCGTGGTAACTAAAACCTTAGTTGTCCCATAAGACCTAACCCAATTACAACTCGTTCTATCTTTAAAAATAAGTTGGTCCCCATTTTGAGTGACTTCAATATTATCTATAAAATTTTCCCCTGCCTCAACTTGAATTTTATAATCAATCCCTTGTGTAATTACAACCTCAATCCCTTTATAAACTTTTATCTTTTTAAAGTTAGTAACAGTAACTTCTTTGACAATTATAGCACCTGAACTTTCTACACATTCACTTGGTCTATCACAAGAATTAATAATTAAACCTACTACTAACAAACACAAATACTTTTTCATATCCTTTACTTATAATCTAACTCCTACTCCACACTCGATTGCTTCAGCTAAAAACATGTGTGTTTTAATTGAAAACTCTGAATAAACACTATTTGAAAAGTAATACTTCATTCCAATTCTATCGTAAATAGGCAGGTCCTGCTTAAACTTTCTATAAACATAATATCCCAATTGTGCTTCTAATGAGATATGATTTATAAATAATTCATGACCAACAAAAACACCAACACGTTTGTAATCAGTATTAGGAGCCACATTTTTTTCTGGGTATGCTATTGAATAATATCGTATATACTCTTTTAATGAATTTGTCAAAAACAAATCAGTTCCCAATTGCAACGCTGATTTTCTACCTAGACGCTTGTCGACATAGAATCCAAGATGATAAAACACATATTGACCACTTCTTATTATTGGACTTTCATTAACTCCGGTTCTAAAGACAAAATTATACTTTAGGGGTTCTCTATAAACTCTCTTAACCATCGTTGTATCATTCATCACTAGCTTGTCATCGGTGAAATTATAATTCAAACCCACATTTAATAAATAGGTATTAATACCACTATTAGGAGACTTAAATCTTCCGTTAGAATAATGAGTAAACATTAATCCTGCATGAAAACCAAATGGTTTAAGTAGCTTTTGATTATCGTAACTAACTCCCAAATTTGTATTATCCATAACGCGGGTACCAAAAGCCTTATTTATACTATTTGTCACCTTGTTATAAGGATTTGTAGTAACCGCTATTCCTTGAGATATTCTTAATTGAAGATGACGGTTTAAAAAATAAAAATTATAAAGTCCTCCAGCGGCATAACATACTCCTAATGGTTGACTCTTAAAATCCTGAAATAAAAAATACCCACCATAATCAGGGAAGTCATAAACCTTCTCCCATTCTTGGGCGCCATGTGTTCTAGCCAAAAAACTCACCATTAAACCATCAGGATGACCATTTACCAAATTCAAAACATCATCACGATGAGGCAAAACATTCCCTCTCAAAACCGATGTTTCAATAGAAAAAGTATCCTTATGTTGACCAAAAACAACAGCAGAAAGCAATAAAATGAAACTAAAAAAAGACCTCATCTGAAAAATTAAAAACGCACAAATATAAAAGAATATATTAAGGAGCAAATTGTTTCTCCTTATTTGTATTGCGCGAAGCATTTAATAAAACTATAGTATAACCAACTACATTAAATAAAAAAAGAAACCGAGTATTTAAAATACAGAAGATGCAATTGCCTTAATATTCTCGGCCTTTCCCATTGAATAATAATGTAAGACTGGAATGCCGGCAGCTACTAATTCTTTACTTTGAGCAATACACCATTCAATCCCAATTTGTTTCACAACATCATTATCTTTAGCTTTTACTACGGCCATTATTAAATCGTCGGGCAACTCTATGCTAAATCGATGTGGAATCAAGTTCAACTGCTTCTTTGTAGCAATAGGTTTCAATCCTGGAATAATAGGAACCGTAATTCCCGCAGTTCTACATTTATCAACAAAATCAAAGAACTTTTTATTGTCAAAAAACATTTGAGTAATAATATAGTCAGCGCCATTTTTAATTTTTTCTTTCAAAAAATGAATATCACTATCTAAACTTGGTGCTTCCATGTGTTTTTCAGGATAACCAGCCACACCAATACAGAAATTTGTTTTTGCGGAATTCTTTAAATCTTCGTCTAAATAAATACCGTTATTTAAATTACTAATTTGTGTGACTAATTCACTTGCATATTCATTTCCCTCCTTTTCAGCATGAAAATAGGTCTCAGTTTTCAACGCATCACCACGCAGGGCAACCACATTATCAATCCCTAAGAAATCCAAATCGATTAAAAGGTTCTCTGTATCCTCTTTAGTAAATCCACCACACAAAATATGCGGAATAGCATCTACATTATATTTGTTTTGAATTCCCGCACATATTCCAACTGTTCCTGGCCGTTTCTTAACAATCTTCTTTTGCAGCAAACCGCTTGGCAATTCTTTATATTCATATTCTTCACGATGGTAGGTTACATCTATAAACGGGGGAGTAAACTCCATTAATGGGTCTATACTATCAAATATAGATTGAATATTTTGCCCTTTTAATGGTGGCAATATTTCGAAAGAAAATAACGGTTTACCGTTTGCATTTTCTATATGTTGGGTTACTTTCATAATTATAAGTCTTAAAGTTATAAAATCGAAAGTCGAAAGTCTTATTTAAACTTTTTGACCTTTGGTTTTATGACTAATTTAATCTGCTATATTTGGTGCCAGCCATTTGTTAGCCAATTCGGTAGAAATCCCTCTACGTTTGGCGTAATCAATTACTTGATCTTCTTTAATTTTCCCCAATCCAAAATACTTACTTTCAGGATTAGCAAAATAATAACCGGAAACCGATGCCGCTGGCCACATCGCCATATTTTCGGTTAATTGCACTCCGATTTCGTTTTCTACATTTAGCAATTTCCAAATGGTTGGCTTTTCTAAATGATCTGGACAAGCTGGATAACCTGGCGCTGGGCGAATTCCTTTATATTCTTCGTTAATCAAATCTTGATTACTCAAGCTTTCATCTGAAGCATAGCCCCAAATTTCCTTTCGAACTTTTAAATGCAAATATTCCGCAAATGCTTCTGCAAATCGATCACCAAGTGCTTTAACTAAAATCGAATTATAATCGTCTAATTGCTTTTCAAATTCAGCCGCTTTTTCATCAACTCCAAATCCTGTTGTCACACAAAAACAGCCAATATAATCTTGTTTTCCCGAATCTTTTGGTGCAATAAAATCCGCTAAAGCTATATTAGGTGCCCCAGCTGTTTTTTGAGATTGTTGCCGTAAAGTCAAAAGTTGAAGGTTGAAGGTTGAAAGTTGGATATCGTCATCATTTATTGTATTGGCCGGAAATATTCCTAAAATTCCTTTGGCGGTCAACCATTTGCGGTCAACGATTTGTTGTAGCATTTCTTGAGCATCTGCAAATAACGTTGTGGCTTGCTCGCCAACTACTTCATCTGCTAAAATAGCCGGATATTTTCCATGCAATTCCCAAGATTGAAAGAAAGGAGTCCAATCTATAAAATCTACTAATTCTGAAAGCTCCACTTCTACTTTTTGGGCTCCGATAAAATTAGGCTGAACTGGATTAAATTTGTCCCAATTCAATTGCAATTTATTTTTACGAGCATCTTCAATAGACAAGAAATTTTTATCTCTACTTCTGCTCAAATAGCCTTCTCTTAATTTATCGTATTCCTCGCGTACTGATTTAGCATAAGCTACTTTCGTCTCTGCTTGGAGCAAATTACTCGCAACCGTTACTGCCCGAGAAGCATCGTTTACATGAACCACCGTTTCTTTATATTCTGGTGCAATTTTTACTGCAGTGTGGGCTCGAGAAGTAGTTGCCCCACCAATCATTATTGGAATATTGATATTTAGTTTATCCATTTCTTTAGCGAGATAAACCATCTCATCTAATGATGGTGTAATCAATCCACTAAGACCAATAATATCAACATTCTGATCAATTGCAGCTTTAATTATTTTTTCGGGCGGCACCATAACGCCCAGATCAATGATTTCGAAATTGTTGCACCCTAAAACTACTGCTACAATATTTTTCCCGATATCGTGTACATCTCCTTTTACAGTGGCCATCAAAACTTTACCCGCAGATGAGGATTTTCCGTCCTTTTGAGCTTCGATGAATGGCAATAAATAGGCTACTGCCCTTTTCATTACGCGAGCTGATTTCACTACTTGCGGCAAAAACATTTTTCCGCTTCCAAACAAATCCCCCACAACATTCATCCCAGCCATCAAATTAATTTCGATGACATCAATTGCTTTATCAGACGCGGCTCGAGCCTCTTCCACATCTATTTCAATGAACTCATCAATTCCTTTCACTAATGAGTGTGTTAATCGATCTTGAACTGAACCGTTACGCCATTCTTGAATTAACTTTTCATTTACTTTAAAACCACCTTTGAAACTGTCTGCTAAATCCAGCAATCGCTCTGTAGCATCATCTCTCCTGTTTAACAAAACATCTTCAACATGTTCTAATAATATCGGGTCGATTTCATCGTATATCTCAAGCATTTCAGGATTTACAATTCCCATTGTCATTCCGTTCTTAATTGCGTGAAAAAGAAACGCAGAATGCATAGCTTCTCGCACTTTATCATTGCCGCGAAAGGAAAAGGAGACATTACTGACCCCTCCTGATATTCCGGCATTTGGAAGATTTTCACGGATCCATTTGGTTGCTCTAAAGAAATCTAAAGCGTTTAATTTATGCTCATCCATTCCTGTTGCCACTGGAAAAATATTTGGATCGAATATGATATCTTCGGCAGGAAAAAGCACTTCATTTACTAGAATATCGTAACTTCTTTTACAAATTTCAATCCGTCTTTCGTAGGTATCCGCTTGCCCATCCTCATCAAAAGCCATTACAATAACGGCAGCCCCATATCGTTTAATCAATTTGGCATGATGCATGAAGACATCTTTTCCTTCTTTAAGAGAAATCGAATTCACTATACCTTTTCCTTGAATGACTTTTAATCCTGCTTCAATAATCTCCCATTTGGAACTATCGATCATAACGGGAACACGCGCAATATCGGGTTCGGCAGCAATTAGATTTAAGAATTTGGTCATGGCATAAATACCATCCAACATTCCTTCGTCCATATTGACATCTATAATTTGAGCTCCTCCTTCAACCTGTTCTCTCGCGACTGAAAGTGCTTCTTCATATTTCTCTTCTTTAATTAAACGTAAAAATTTACGCGATCCAGTAACATTTGTACGTTCACCAACGTTGATGAAATTAGATTCGGGCGTTACAATAAGTGGCTCCAAACCTGATAATCGTAAATATTTAAATGCTGTCGCCATTATATCTTTTCTAAAATTGTTCTTGGTCTAAAATCTTTTGCAACTTCGGCGATAGCCCTAATATGCTCTGGCGTAGTTCCGCAGCATCCTCCAATAATATTTACTAAATTATCTTGCAAATATTCTTTTATTAAGGCTTGCATTTCCATTGGAGTTTGATCGTATTGTCCGAAGGCATTTGGCAAACCTGCATTTGGATGAGCCGAAATATTCAATTGGGTATTCATTGCTAAACGTTTTAAATAAGGTTTTAATTGATCTGCACCCAAAGCGCAATTGAATCCGATACTTAACAACGGTATGTGCGCTATTGAAATTAAAAAAGCTTCTACCGTTTGACCAGAAAGTGTTCTTCCCGAAGCATCGGTAATAGTTCCTGAAACCATTACAGGCATTTCAATATTACGCTCTTCTTTTACTTCTTCTATTGCAAATAATGCTGCTTTAGCATTAAGCGTATCAAAAATTGTTTCTACTAAAAGCACATCCACACCGCCGTCGATTAATGCGTTGACTTGCTGTTTATAAGCAAATCGTAAATCATCAAAAGTGACTGCACGAAATCCAGGATCATTCACATCGGGAGACATTGAAGCAGTTCTATTGGTTGGACCTATAGAACCCGCAACAAATCTTGGCCGGTCTGTGAATTCATCTGCCACTTCTCGTGCGATTTTGGCTGATTCATAGTTTAATTCATAAACTAAATCTTCAAGGAAATAATCGGCCATTCCAATAGTCGTTCCCGAGAATGTGTTTGTTTCTACTATATCAGCACCCGCTTGAAAATACAAACGATGTACCTCTTTCACTGCTTGGGGTTGCGTGATAGAAAGCAAATCGTTATTACCTTTTAGTGGATGTGAAAAATCTTTAAACCTTTCACCACGAAAATCTTCTTCTGAGAAATTATTTCTTTGAAGCATAGTACCCATAGCACCGTCTAATACTAGAATTCTTTCGTTGATGGCATCTTTAATTTTTGACATTTATTCTTCTTTACAAAAATTTATAAATAGTACCCTGCGATGAAATAAAAGCCTTCAGTTTAAAAGTTTAAATCTGTTGGAAATATTTCCATCTGTAGCTCAGGAGCTCCTAAATTATAGTATGTGTTATCTTGAAAGTGAGAGGAATTCTCTGGGTTATCTGTTCTCAATTTAACGAGATAGAATGTAGCACCTTCTTTTGGCAAAGGGTTGCTAAGCTTTCAACGGGTCTATTCCCTCCAGCTTTCGTGATAACAAACAATACGATTATGAACGGCACAAAGTAAGAACATAGAAACGGGATTTGCAAGCAAATTAAAAAAATAAAAACCTACAACGTTTTAGTGCTACAAGTATTAGTGGATTATTATTGATTAATTTTATAAATTACTGTTTCTTATAAACAAACAGTTTCTTTTATTTTTAATTTTTCGGAAATTTTTAGAATGTCTGTCAACACTCCTCGAGCGGTCACTTTTTTTCCAGCTCCAGCACCTTGAATTACTAATGGTATTTCACCATATGATTTTGTGTAAATTTCAATTAAATTATCAGCTCCTTTGAGTTGTCCAAGTGCCGAACTTTTCGGCACTGATATTAGTTTAACTTCGAGTTGCCTAGTTTGCACATTTAGTTCGCCCACATAGCGCAACGCATGATTATCCACTTGGGTAATTTTGGCAATTTGGAA
Organism: Flavobacteriaceae bacterium; assembly: GCA_947371275.1. Taxonomy (GTDB): domain Bacteria; phylum Bacteroidota; class Bacteroidia; order Flavobacteriales; family Flavobacteriaceae; genus Flavobacterium. Next base: position 25,491 of record CANBOV010000001.1, read on the forward strand.
TGGTTTGTCAAACAATTGTTTATTGACGGAATACTCAGTCTTACAATGATTTTCATTCAGATTGGGGAGCAAAAGGGATTCAATTTTAATATCTGTGAATTCAAATTCTTGTTCGATTTCGCGTGCTAAAATCAATAATTTTCGGGCAACATCATTTCCGGATAAGTCTTCACGAGAGTCGGGTTCTGTCAATCCAAAATTTTCAGCATCTACCAAAATTTTAGAAAACGGAATATCTTCATTGGAGAAACGATTAAAAATATAACTTAATGACCCAGAAAACACACCTCTTATTTTAATAATTTCTTCTCCCGAAAAATATAAATCACTTATTGTTTGAATAACTGGTAATCCAGCTCCAACATTGGTTTCATACAGGAAGGTTTTGCCATTTTTATCGACATTTCTTCTGATTTCTCTGTAAAAATTGGTATCAAGTGTATTTGCTTTTTTATTAGCTGCAACAATATTGAATCCGTTTTGGATCAGCCGAATATAATTTTTGATGATATCTGAACTCGCTGTGGCATCAACCGCAATAAGGTTTTCTAATTCTTGTTCCTGCACATATTCGATAATATCTTCTATTCGAAATGGAATCGCCGATTGTGCAAAGTTAGCTTCCCATTGATTTTTGAGACCCTCTTTTTCGAAGAAAGCTAAAGTAGAATTGGTGATTATTGGAAATCGCAAATCAATATTTCTTTTTTCGAAAAAGAATTTTTGACTTTCAATTACTTGGTTTATCAATGTGCTTCCGATATTTCCGATTCCGAAAAGGACTATGTTTATTCTAAGCGTTGACATATGCTTGTTGTTTTTGTTTGTTAAAAATTGGAGCTAAAATTTGAGCTAACTGTTCAAACTCGATTAAAAAAGCATCATGACCATGAATGGAATTAATTTGGTAATAAAAAACATCTTCTTTAACAGCTTGCAATTGTTGATGTGTTTCGCGATTCTCATCGGGGGTGAAAAAATAGTCAGTATCAACGGCTATAACATGAATCGCCGCTTGGATAGTTTTGGCTACAACCAAAAAATCGCCTCTATCTCTCGTAATATCATTGGTTTTCAGTAAATGATTCATTAACTTATAGGCAGATAAACGAAAGCGATTTTTGAGTTTTATACCATGATTTACCAACCAATTTTCAATTTGAAAGATGGATAAATTATTGAACTTGTTTCTTTGAAATCTTTGGTTAAAGGATTGCGGTGTTCTGTACAATAACATGGCATGCAAGCGAGCATCAGCTATCGGGTCATCAGAGTTATTGAGAATTTGATCCTGTATCAATACATTAGCAATAACCCAGTCTGTGGCTTTCCAATCTGTCGCAATTGGAATTAAATTCTTAACCTTTTTAGGTTGTAAAACGGCCATTTCCCAGGCAACAGCTCCACCTAAACTACCTCCAATGATAGCAAAAACTTCTTCGATTTTCAAAAAGCGAAGGCCTTCCCAAAAAATACGTGCGATATCACGAATGGTAAAATCATGATAGGCCGAAATCAGGTTGCCAAAAATATCATCGTATCCATTCCCAGGAATATTGAACGCAATCACCGTGAAATAATGCGTATCGATGATTTTGTCTTCACCTATCAAATCGTTCCACCAGCCTGTTTCTCCTGTTACAGTTGAGTTTCCGGTCAAAGCATGATTCACTGCAACAACTGGTGCAGTGCCAATTGGCTGACCAAAAACCTGAAAGAATAACGGAATATAAGGTCTTTGTTTTCCGCTTTCTAAATTAAAATGGAATAAGTCTATTTTTTCTAAATTTTTCATTTTTCTATTTTTTAAAAGACTGTCTAAAGCCGCGAAACTGAAGACAGTCTTAGCAAACAAACCTAACCAATGGTTTTCTTTTAAATTAATTGTGGGCTTTTTACAGTTACAAAAGCCGCTTTTAAATCCGCTTTTAAATCATCGATGTTTTCTAAACCAACAGACAGACGAATCAAATCTTTGGTAACACCTGTTGCTTCTTGTTCAGCATCAGATAACTGTTGATGTGTAGTGCTGGCTGGATGAATAATAAGTGACTTAGTATCTCCGATATTTGCTAATAATGAAAATAGTTTGGTAGTATCAGCTACTTTTTTAGCAGCTTCAAATCCTCCTTTTAATCCAAATGTTACTATTCCACTTTTACCTTCTGGCAAATATTCGTCGGCTAATACTTTGTATTTAGAGGTGGCCAAACCAGGATAATTTACCCATGCCACTTCTTCTTGTGTTTGCAACCATTGGGCTAAAGCCAATGCATTTTCGCTGTGTTTTTTGATTCTAATTTCCAAAGTTTCTAATCCTTGAATGGTTTGAAAAGCGTTAAACGGACTTAATGCTGCTCCGAAATCGCGTAAGCCTTCAATTCTTACTTTGGCAATAAATGAGGCAGCTCCTAGAACTTCGTAGTATTTTAATCCGTGATAACCTGCTGAGGGTTCTGTAAATTCAGGGAATTTTCCATTGCTCCAATCGAAGTTTCCAGCATCAATGATTACACCTCCTAATGAAGTTCCGTTTCCCGTGATATATTTAGTTAACGAATGAATGACAACGTCGGCACCATATTGAATTGGGTTTAGCAAAAAGGGTGTAGCGACGGTATTGTCAACAATAAAAGGCACTTTGAAAGCTTTGGCTTCTCTTGAAATCGCTTTCAAATCGAGCACATCTAATTTTGGATTTCCTAAACTTTCTACGAAGAACGCTCTTGTGTTTTCTTTTGCCCCTTTTGTAAAGTTTTCGGGATTTGCTGGGTCAACGAAAGTTGTTGTTATGCCTAATCTTGGCAAAGTAACTTTAAGCAAATTGTAGGTTCCTCCATATAAACTGTTCGATGCTACGATATGATCTCCAGCTTTTAGCAAAACCAAAAGTGTGGTAGCAATGGCTGAAGTACCTGAAGCGGTTACGACTGCTCCAATACCGCCTTCAAGGGCGGCTAAGCGTTGTTCCAAAATATCATTCGTTGGATTGTTCAGTCGTGTGTATATAAATCCAGCTTCGGCTAAACTAAAAAGATTGGCAGCATGGTCAGAATTATTAAACACATAGGATGTAGTTTGGTAAATTGGTACCGCTCTGGTTCCTGCATTTTTAGTAACGTCGTGTCCCGCATGTAGTGCTTTAGTGGCAAATTTTTGTGTGCTCATGATTTTAAGATTTAAGTTATTAGTATTACGATTTTTTAAAATAAAAAAGTCCCTTTGGATGGTTTACCAAAGGGACTTTCAAGGTGTAGAGTAATCTACGTTTAAGGCTTCCACATTTGGCAATAAGGTATAACGATGCAACAACACATCATGTGCATCATTTGGATCATCATCATATTATTTGCTGTTGTGTTCATTTTTTTTCTAAAATTATGTTGAAATTATTTCTAATAAAAAAACCTCTGCCAATGGCAGAGGTTTCATTGTATATTTTAAATATTTAAAATTATGCAATAGTGTACTCTGCGGAATTTTCCGGCATCATGCAACACATATGGCAATTTGTGAATTTCATCTCTTTCTTATTTTATGAGACAAACTTCTGAACTATTTTTTAAATGACCAAACATAATTTGAAAATTTAACATTTGAAATTTATTTATATATATTTAAATACTACGTATTTATAATTTTCATTAAATCATAAAAAAAATAAAAAAAACTAAATAGTATTTTGTATTCTAATTAGTCTTTATACCTTTGCACACGAAAATGGGAGGAAAAATTTGAACTGATTGCAACCTCGGTAAAAAATGCTAAAGCAGAAACTCTCCTTTAGCATTCCCTGCAATCTTTTTTTTTCGAATACAATAATATTAAACTAAATTATAGTTATGGCTTATTTATTTACGTCGGAGTCAGTGAGTGAAGGACATCCAGACAAGGTGGCAGACCAAATTAGTGATGCATTAATCGACAACTTTTTGGCGTTTGATGCCGAGTCAAAAGTAGCTTGTGAAACTTTGGTTACGACTGGCCAGGTAATATTGGCAGGGGAAGTTAAATCAAGTACTTATCTTGATGTACAACAAATTGCAAGAGAAGTTATTCGTAAAATCGGATATACTAAAAGTGAATATATGTTTGAAGCCGATTCTTGTGGCGTTTTATCTGCTATTCACGAACAATCTGCCGATATTAATCAAGGAGTTGACAGAGCAAGTAAAGAAGATCAAGGAGCTGGGGACCAAGGTATGATGTTCGGATATGCTACTAATGAAACTGAAAACTATATGCCATTGGCATTAGATTTATCTCATGCTTTGTTAATTGAATTAGCCAATTTAAGAAGAGAAAATAGTGAAATTAAATACCTTCGCCCTGATGCAAAATCACAAGTTACTTTAGAATATTCTGATGATAACAAACCGGTAAGAATCGATGCAATTGTAATTTCAACTCAACATGATGATTTTGCAGATGAAGCTACCATGCTTGCCAAAATTAAAAGTGATTTGATTTCTATATTAATTCCAAGAATTAAGGCCAAATATCCTCAATATGCTCATTTCTTTAACGATAATATAACCTACCACATTAATCCAACAGGTAAATTTGTAATAGGTGGACCTCATGGAGATACAGGATTAACTGGACGAAAAATAATTGTAGACACCTATGGTGGAAAAGGAGCTCATGGTGGTGGCGCTTTCTCTGGTAAAGACCCTTCTAAAGTAGACCGTTCTGCTGCTTATGCAACTCGCCATATTGCTAAAAACCTAGTCGCTGCAGGTTTGTGCGACGAAATATTAGTGCAAGTTTCCTATGCTATTGGGGTTGCAAAACCAACATCTATTAACGTAAATACTTATGGTACTGCTAAGGTAAATTTGACCGATGGAGAAATCAGTAAAGTTGTGGAAGGTATTTTTGATATGCGCCCCTACTTTATTGAGCAACGCCTAAAATTAAGAAATCCTATTTATAGTGAAACAGCTGCATATGGACACATGGGACGTAAACCAGAAACGGTCACAAAAACGTTCCAGCTACCAAATGGCGCTCCAAAAACAGTAACAGTAGAATTATTTACCTGGGAAAAACTAGACTTTGTAGATAAAGTTAAAGCTGCTTTCGGATTATAAAAAATTCCTAAACCAACCAAATATAAAAAAGCCCCAAATTGATTTTTGGGGCTTTTTGTATTTATAAGTTATACTTCAGACTGAATAGAACATACCGTGGTTGAACAAAATATTTAGAATTTGAAATAGTATATTGATTAAAACTATTATCATTAAGAGATTTTGTGTTTAATAAATTAGTTGCTGAAATTTTAAATTCCCATTTACTGTCTTTCTTTTGATAGACTAAGCTAGACGAAAGAAAATCATATTCATTGTCTGTTGTCTTATTATTATTATAATAATGGTAAAACTCATACTCCGTAACCCACGCAAAACTTTTGAGAAAGTAATAATCTAAGGTGACAAATGGCTTATCGGTGGTGTACTTAATATGATTGTATTCATTTAAGGTATACGTATAACCAACTTCTAAATTTGGCATGTTCCTAAAACTTGTAGAGGCTTTGATGGTGTAGTTTTGAGTAAAACTTTCAGTATCCTTAAACTGCCCCTGCACGTTATTATAAAATTTCGACCAATTTATACTAGCACTTAGTGAGGCTTTATAGTACTTTAGAAAAGAACGGCCATAGCTCCCCATAGAAGAGAAGGTTTCATCGGCAAAATTAGAATTATAAACTGTTGATATTTGGTTAGCATCTACAAAATTTACTATCGATTTTACAGCATTTATGGTTCTTGTATAAGTAGCATTAGCAAAAATATTTTCAAAATTGAACATATTATATTTAAAATAACGCAAAGAATGTACTTGTGATGTAGCATTTTCCAAATTACGATTTCCTTTAAACAAATTGCTATAGTTTGACAATACATATCCCTCCGCTAATCGATTGATATCGGTAAAATCATTGCTTAAAGAAAAATTATACGTTAACGTTTCTGCTTTCTTAATTTGATACACTGCATAAAAATCCGGAAGTACCTTAGCAAAATTGGCTTTAGCACCAGATCCCAATTGTTGATTATTCATCGTGTATTGATGTAAACTCACTCCAGGATTAAAAGTGAATTTTCCACTCAATATTTTATAATGCAAACCCATAAAAACATCATTAAAAATGTATCTTACCTCATTATTGACGGTTGGATCATTTAAATCATTCTGAGCACTATTATCTAATATTTGGAAAATGTGGGAATTAAAATTTTGATTCGAATACGTATCGCCCAACGTTATATTGATATTACTTTTGGGTGTCACCATATAATAATAATCAAACTTGCTGTCTAATTTATTGGTTTTAACAAAACGGTTTTGATTAAGAATGGTTCTACTAGTTTGAGTTTGGGGGTTATATCCAAGTACATTAACAAAAGGCTTCGTTTGAATATTAGCATTATAAAAAGGGTCTTCATCCTGATATAGGTGCTGTACCTCAAAAGCAATAACATTTTTATCGTTTAGCGTATAATACAAACCTAAACTTTGATTGAATGTGGTAGGTCGTTGTTTCTTGCTCGTGAAAATAGTTTCATTGTTTGTGCCTTCTTCAAACAGGAATCGCCTGTCTAAACTACTGAACTCATCCTGCTTAGAAAGCCTTCCTAACAAGTCATAATCAAATTGAAAATTACTATTAGGCTTATAACTAGAACTCAATTTAAATAAGCCAAAGTTACTCTTCTGACGAGCCTCTTCATTACTATTGGTTTGGCTATTGTCTAAAATTCTAGTAGTTTGTGATTCCGTCTCAAGCGAGGTCTTTGATCCCGAAAATATTCCGAAACCACTCAATGTCCAAGTTTTTGAGGGATTAAATGAAAAATTTGCTGCTCCAAATTTGGTGTCGATATCTTTGGCTCTGTTGTTTCTGAGCATTGAAATCCCTAAATCATTAGAAGAAACATTAAAACTACTGCCGCCTTTAGCCATTAATTTTTTGAAGCCACCAGTCATTTTAAAATAATCCTGAATGGTCAAAGGCAGTTCGCCGATATTGTTGAAATTAGTGATGACATTGATGCTGTATTTCGGACTGTAATAAAACACTTTGGGGTTGACGATGTAGCGATCCATTTTTTTATCACTACCACCCCCGCCTGCAGTAATATCGCCAAACCAAAAATTCTTTTTACCATCTTTTAGTTTAATATTCATTGCAACATTATCCTGATTGTTCTCTACGCCTTTTAGGATCGAGTTTTCATTATAATTTCTTAGAACTTGAACTTTATCAATAGCGTCTGCTGGGATATTTTTAACTCCTAATTTAGTGTCGCCATCAAAAAAATCTTTACCTTCTACCATTAATTTAGATACTTTTTTACCTTCTACCTCAACTTCTCCATCAGCATTCACTTCAACACCAGGAAGTTTCTTCAGCACGTCTTCAAGCTTTTTTTCTGTTCCAGTCTTAAAAGAATCTGCGTTGTAAACAATTGTATCTCCTTTAATAGAAACTGGCATTTCACGTACAATTTCTACTCCCTCAAGTTCAATACCGCCACTTTCCATTGTAATGTTTTGCGTTATATTATCGGATTGCGTAGTAATAGTAATTTCCTTATTTTTCATCCCTAAATAACTTAACTTAACAGTATAGCTACTATTAGGTTTTAGGTTCAATATAAACTTACCTTTATCATTGGTAATGGCATAAGAATCCATGGCTTTAGTGCCTTGATTCATAGCCATGATATTAGCCATTTCTAATGGTTCTTTGTCTGTATTTTGAATAATCCCATCAAATCGAATATTCTGTGAAAAAGAAATAATACTGAAGAACAATAAGAAGAATTGGAAAATTCGCTTCATTTGTATAGAGTGCCGTAGCATTTAGTTACCCATTCTCATTTGCATTCTGTTCCCTCCTTGCCCTGGTCCATCATACATTTGACGCATTTCTTCCATTTTCTTTACTACCGTTTCGTCATATTTTTTTTGAGATACAACATCCCCATTGCTTGAAGCTTTAATGGCTACTTTATCTTTTGGATTAAGTACTACTTTTGAACATAGTATTATAGTTTTACCATCATTTACTTCTAAAATTAAACCCGGTAATCCCCAATAATTATCTGGTCCTTGATTCACCGCGATTTCGGGAGTATACCAAGCGGTTACTGTAATTTCCTTTGGAATTTCAAAATCATCTATAAAATTGGTTTTTTTATTTTTATCATCTGCTTTAGAATCATCCTTTTTTTCCTCTTTATCTCTTTTTGGTCTATAATTTTTAAAATCAGTTTGACTAACCGGACGCACAGCAGTTGCCTTAAAACAAGTATAACCACCGATAACTTTTGTCTCAGATTCCATTTTCCAATTTAATTTCGGTAATGAATCTTTTACCAAAAACTCTTTGCCCATAAACTCCTTATCTACTATATATGACTTGTCTTTAACATTTTTGTAAAATGTACCGCCTCCACCTGAAATTGAATTAAACATCATTCGCATTCCACCTCGTCCTTCATTTCCCCCAGGAGCATCAAGTTTTTCTTCTTCCTTATATATTGAAGCCGATTTATCAAAATTTAGAATAAATGTCTTTTCAAACATTTTTTTCATTCTCTCTTCAATCATTTTCTGCATTTCTGGCGTCATATCTTTATTTCCTTCAAAGCGAGATTTGAAATCAGCTGTGCTCGTTTTTGATTCATAAACAGCAATTCCTTGAAAATCTTTTTGGGCAAAAGTGCAATAAGACGTTAATGCAATTAACAAGGTATAAGTAAGTTTTCTCATTATTTTTCTAATTTTAAAGAACAAAGATGACGAATTGAATTAAATTATGTTACAATTTTTTGTTAAAATAGCAGTAGTAGATCTCTTGAAATTAAAACACTTTACAGTAAATTAGCACTATCATGAAAAAAGTATTTTATTTTACTCTATTATTTGTTATTTCTTCAGGATTCTGTCAAAAACCCAAACTTAAAACAACGGTTATAGACACTAAAGAACTTGAAAATAAAATCTATTCAGGTTTTGATGGCTTAGGAAATAATTATTATATCAAGGAAAATGTTTTTATAAAACAAGATGCCAAGCAAAAATGGGAATATAAAAATGTTGCCCTAGGGAAAATAACTTCTGTTGATTTTATTAACCCATTACAAATTGTTCTTTTTTACGAAAACTTCAATACAGTAATAACTCTTGATAGCCAAATGAATGAAATTCAAAAATTAAATCTTTTTGACATTGACAATTCCATATTTGCTTCAAAAATTGGAATGTCCTCACAAAATCAGTTTTGGATTTATAATGCTTTAACTCAACAAGTCATGTTGTTCAACTATGCAAACAATACCTTCAAAAATATTGGAAATCCTATTCATGAAAGTATAAAATATACCCAATCTGATTTTAATGATTTTTATTGGATTGATGAAAACAATAATTGGTATTCAACTGATATTTTTGGCAAAGTAACTTTGTTGGCTAACATTCCACCTTGGGAAAAAATTCAAATTATTGATTCTGACCGGCTCTTGTTTTCACATGATAGTATTCTTTACTGCCTGAACAACAAAACAAAAGTCATCTACGAAATAGAAATTGTTGAGAAATCGTTTCAGAATTTTTATTACAAAGACCAAATTTTAGCTATTTTTACCAACCAACAAATTAAGAATCTTAAATTAAAATTACCATAATGCACATAGCGGTAGCAGGAAACATCGGAGCAGGAAAGACAACGTTAACTCGATTTTTAGCCAAACATTTCAAATGGGAACCTCATTTTGAAGACGTAGTAGACAACCCTTATCTAGACGATTTTTACCACCAAATGGAACGCTGGTCATTCAACCTTCAAATTTACTTTTTAAACTCTCGTTTTCGTCAAGTACTGCAAATTAGAGAAAGTGGCAAGAACATCATTCAGGATAGAACGATTTATGAAGATGCACACATTTTCGCACCAAACTTACACGCAATGGGATTAATGACTAATCGAGATTTTCAAAACTACACCTCTCTTTTTGAATTAATGGAAGGTTTAGTTGGTGCTCCCGACTTGCTAATCTATTTAAGAAGTTCAATTCCTAATTTAGTGTCCCAAATTCACAAGCGTGGACGAGATTATGAAAATACAATCTCCATAGACTATCTAAGCCGATTAAACGAACGCTACGAGGCTTGGATTAGTACTTACGACAAAGGAAAATTATTAATTATAGATGTTGACAATATTGATTTCGTTAATAATCCTGAAGATTTAGGAACGATTATTAATCGAATTGATGCCGAATTGAATGGATTGTTTTAGTCATCACAATAAAAAAAAGCCCTGCAATTGCAGGGCTTTTTTTTATTGTTAATTAAATTTTATAAATTCAAAATCACATATTGCAAAATCAAACCTGCATTTCCAATATTTCCGTTTGCATGATTATGGAACGTAGTAAAGTAAATCGTTCCGCTATTAGTGGTACTATCACAAGACCCTAAAGTGTCCCCATGCGCCTCATGAGCCGCCCACTCCGATTGTTCTATTGTAATAGTTGTTGATATTCCTGAATCATCTGTATGACAAATTGTAATCCATCCATCGGTGCTGTCATCACCAACAGGAGATGTAACGGCACCTCCATTAAATTTATCTGTTTTCAACATCAATGCTTCATTATTATTTGAAGGATCTTTCACTAAAACATCCCAAAAACTGGCATCATAATTATTAATTCGTTCCCATCCTCCTAAATTATATTCAATATCAAGCGTTGAAAAACCCAAAGCTGCTGCCAAACTAGTATCACCTACTTGGGCTCCAGCGATGGTCATAGCAGACCCAGTAGTCTTAGAACATAATTTATCATCCAAAATAAAACCTCCTGCTTGACCACAATTAGGGGAATTATATAATCCACCTGTCAAATAGGCTACAGCAAAATCCGAAGCATATAAACTACCGCCGTTAGTCACAAAATTAGCTAAATTAGTATCAATAGCGTCATTTATACTTGTGTTATTTTGCTTAGCACCACAATCCAAAAAGATAATATCATATTGTGAAACCGTCGCATAATTAGCTAAATCATCGTTAGTGATTTGCGTAATAGCATATCCAAAACCAGTGACAACATCTTGTATTTTGTCATAAGCACCAGCCACATAGGCCATATTTGCAACTTGATCCAATCGACAAGTTGAGGCATCAACTGTTAGAATTTGATCTTTCACAACCGTAATTTGTATTGCCGTTCTAAAATTGGCTCCGCCTCCGGTTTGCATATGGAGTGTTCGTGTTCCAATTGGAGCTTGAAAAGAAAAGTCACCATTAGCATCAGTGTGCGTAAAAAATAATTGTTTATTGTCGTCTTCTACAAAAACTAAAGCACCTCCTACTGGTTTTGAACCATTCTTAACTAATAATTTTCCGGAAACGGTTCCTGTTGGTTGCTTGGTTGACGAACTGTCATCTTTGCTACAGCTTATCGTCAAAAAGATTAAAGCAGCAAGTGTCACTAAAATTGATTTAATTTTCATTGGCTTGATTGGTTTAATAAATAAAAATGTTTGATTTTTAGAGACTTGGGATTTCAAATATAACAAAAAAAACTTATCTTAAAAGAATTATCTTGCATTTTAGATCATGGTGTCAAACAACGTTTTAACTTTTATTCTTTCTGCAGGTTTTGACATCTTTACTATTACTTTTTGCCCCGGTAAAACATCAAAATAATTTTCACTAAAAAAAGTATCCTCTAAAGTAGACAAATACACATTCTTTGCCAAGACATTTGAAGTGACTTCAATTGTTAACGGATCTATTTTTTTAATTTGAATAATGGGTTTGGATAAAAGTAAATCTTTAGGTTTAACAAAGTATAAAATAGTACTTGATGGAGTATTTTTAGATAAAAATGATGCCTGAAGTACTAACTTTTTTATATCATAAGCTTCAATAACCTTTTTGGGAATGGTATATTGAACCAAACTTGAGTTCTCCAAAACATTTCTTTTAACTATAGCATTCCACAATTTAGCACCACTAAAATCAAACAAGTTTAATACTAGTTCACCTTCCTTATTTTCTATTTCATCATTCACAACATAAACATCGTAGCGATCTTGCTCCTCTTGTACCGAAACCAGTACCTTTTCATAACTCTTCTTAACTCGATACATTACCGCTTTCCATCTTCCTAAATAATCTACCGCACTCCATGACGTCACGGGCCAACAATCATTCAATTGCCAAAACAAGGATCCCATGCAATTAGGTTTAGCCCTGCGATGTGCTTCGATAGCTGTTTTAATTCCCTCCGCTTGAAGCAATTGCGAAACATAACCATAATCCTCAAGCGATGCTGGAACCTTGAATTCACGAGCCATATATTCGTTTATCGTTTTATAACCCGTTGGATGCTTTTGATGATTTTTGAAGGCCTCCGATTCAAAATTTAATTCCTCTTGACTGCCGAACGTCTGAACCGTTTTCCAGTCGGGCATTCCTTGAAATCCATACTCACTCATGAAACGACCTACTTTCTTCTCATACATTTCAAATGGTTCCAAACCCCACCATACTCCCCAATAGTGGGAATCACCTTGTGTCAAACTTTCTTTCCTTCCCCAACCAATTGAAGGCGAGGAAGCCCAATATCGGTTTTCGCTTTTAGGCACTAAACTGTCTAATGTATTTGGAATTACCTCATTAAACAAGTGGGTGTAATCATGCCAAATTTTGACAGAATCTGTTAAAGTATAATGGTATTGCTTTTGCCAACCCCAATTGTGCCAGCCTTCATCAATTTCATTATTACCACACCACAAAGCTATACAGGCATGATTTTGTAAATGACTAACATTATCTTTCACTTCCGCTCTTACATTAGCTATAAATTCTGCATCACCAGGATACATTGCGCAAGCAAACATAAAGTCTTGCCACACCAATATTCCCTTTTTATCACAGGCTTCATAAAAGGCATCATCGGCATAGGTACCGCCACCCCATACCCGTAGCATATTCATGTGAGCTGCAGCGGCATTGTCCACAATCGCTTGATAAATAGAGTCGGTGGCACGGGGTAAGAAACTATCAGCTGGAATGTAATTGGCTCCTTTCATGAATACCGGTATACCATTGAGCTTAAAATAGAATTGTTTGCCTGCCGCATCGGGTTCTTGTATCCATTCAATTGTTCGCAATCCTATTGTTATTTGTCGCCCTTCGGTTACTTGTTTTTTGGTTCCAATACTGTGGTAAAAAGTATACAGATAGGGATCTCCTAAGCCGTTAGTCCACCACAATTTTGGGTTTTGAATCTCAAATGATGTCTTTAGAATATTGGTTCCTTTGTGCAGTTTTATAACCCGTTGGCTGTCGTTAATATTCCACACATAGCTGCCTTCGGTTGTACTTTGAATAGTGGCCTTAAATTCGAGTAGGGCCTTAGTTTTGGTTAGTAGCTTTTGGGCGAAGGTAATATTGCTAATGGTTTGTTTGTTCCAGAAGAGCAGTTTGACATTTTTCCAAATCCCGGCAGTCACAAAACGAGGTCCCCAATCCCAACCGTATTGATATTGGGCTTTGCGGGTAAATACCCTTTCGTCTCCGGGTAACGTATAGGGCAATTGGGCAGCACATTCCTTACCTTTTTTTCCTGCTGAAAAGAAGGTGATTTCTAGTGTGTTCTGTCCCAGTTTCAGTAGTGGTTTCAGGTCCGCTTTCCAGGTTCGGAACATATTATTGGCAGAGAGAATAGGTGTTCCATTGCACCGAACCTCGGCATAAGTATCCAAGCCGTCAAATTCTATAATGCAGTGTTCGTAATGAAGCTCTTTGGAGCATATAGAGAACGTTGTTTTATAGTTCCAGTCTTCGTTTTCAATCCATTGCAGTTGCTTTTCATTGGCTCCCAAAAACGGATCGGGAATGCGGTTATTGCGATATAGATCCGTGTGAACGTTTCCTGGTACTTGGGCGGACAGCCAATTGGCATCAGTTTGTTTTTGGCTTTTGAATTGCCAGGATGAGGCATTGAGGCTACGCTCGGCATTTTGGGCCAGCAAAAAATAGGGTAGCAGCAAAAAAAGTGTTTGTCTCAGCCTTAGTAGATTCATCGCATTTGGGCTTTTAGGGTCTTAATTTCGGATGCATCTGCCGTTTCATTTTCCGTTGTAATAGCAGATGAATGGTAGAAAGCAGCCTGCGTATGATTTTGGATATCGGCTAGGTTAGCCGCGCGCAATCCCCCTCCCGGCATGATGATAATGCGGGCATTGGCTTGGGCCACCAACTGAACTAAGCCCTCTTTCCCTTCGGTTACGTTATTTGCTAGTCCCGAGGTTAGTACTGTGCTAAAGCCACACTCGATTAGTTTTTCCAAGGCCTGACTTCCTTCTGTAGTGGCATCAAAAGCCCTATGAAAAGTACACGGCAAGGGATATGCCAGTTCTACTAACCGTTTATTTCGAAAGGTATTGATAGTACCGTCTGGACGTAAGATTCCAAAAACAAAGCCATCAGCATTTTTATGTTTGAAGTTGCGGATTGCGGATTGCATGGCTTTCCATTCTGTATCGGAATAGCAAAAGTCACCACCTCGTGGCCGAATCATCACATAGAGCGGAATAGTTACTCGGTTACGCACTTCATCAAAAAGTGCATCGCTAGGTGTGGTTCCTCCTACTTCAAAACCATCACAAAGCTCTATTCGGTCGGCTCCATTTTCCTGGGCTATCAAGGCAGATCGCGCATTAAAACATGCAATTTCGAGTTGGGACATATTATTTCAGGTACGAATTAGAGTCAATTAAATGGTTGCCTGAGTTATCGTTGACGGCAAAGTTAAAGCCACTTTGAATACAAAAGGCCCCATAGTTCCCATGTTTGTCGAGGGCAATAAATCCTACTTGTATGTCTTTGAGATTTTTGTTTCGGTTTTGCGTTAGTTTGACAATGCGCATCACCGCTTCTTCACACGCTTGTTGGGGTGATTTACCTTGGCGCATCAATTCGACTACAAGGTGACAACCTGCGATTCGAATTACTTCTTCTCCGTGTCCAGTGGCGGTTGCAGCGCCAATTTCATTGTCTACATACAATCCTGCACCGATAATAGGAGAATCTCCTACCCTACCATGCATTTTAAATGCCATTCCACTGGTGGTACATGCCCCTGATAAATTACCGGCACTATCGAGTGCAATCATGCCAATAGTATCGTGGTTTTCGATATTGGCTATAGGTTTATAGTTGCTTGTTTTGAGCCATTCCTTCCATTCCTTTTCGGATTCCTCCACCAATAAATTTTCTTTTGGAAAGCCTTGCGCAAGGGCAAATTGCAGGGCTCCTTCCCCTACCAACATTACGTGAGGTGTTTTTTCCATTACGGCCCGTGCTACTGAAATGGGGTGTTTGATAAATTCTAGGCAAGCTACCGAACCTATATTGGCCTGTTCATCCATGATGCAGGCATCAAGCGTTACTCTCCCATCTCTATCTGGGCGACCCCCATAACCCACACTGCGTTCCGTAGGGTCCCCTTCGGGGATTTTGACACCGGCTTCTACGGCATCTATTGCTCTTCCGTTATTCTTTAGGATTTCCCAAGCGGCGCCATTGGCCTTGATTCCAAAATTCCAGGTGGATAGCACGATTGGCATATTGGATTGCTGCGGATTGGGTACCGTTCCTTTTTCTTTAGTAGTGAAGGCAGGCAAGGTTATTGCCATTGAGCCTAGTGCCGCTGTTTTTATAAAATTTCTACGATTTGTCATATCCGAAGTATTAATTGGCGCCAATTTCATCTACAAACAACCAAGCTGGAGAGCCTGCACCAGGGTTTCCATCTTTTATTATCCCTATGTTGGTTGCCACAACTTTGATGTATACTGCCGTTGTAGTGGGAAACTCAATTTTCACATTTCCCTTTTGCACTTCAATTTGGTCGATAGAGGCTTTCCCTACACTAGTAAATGTTTGCCCATCTTGAGACAAGAAGACTTCGATTTGGCTAGGGTAGTAAATCCAACTGGCTTCGTTGGACAAGACCCCTATTGTGATATTACTTACTGCATTGGGTGAACCTAAATCTATAGTGGCGTTAACGTCCTTGCCTGAAAAGCCTAGCCAATCGCGTCCAAATTTTTGTTGGTTTCCTTTAATACCATTTATCAAAGCAAAAGGGCCTCCTGATTTATAATTGTCATGAGGGTTGTTGAGCAGCACAATTTTTTTAGCCGTCGCTTTATTGAGACTTAGCGGAAGTTCGATGGCATTTCCTTTTTGGACTTTCTGTTCAAAATAGGCTGCATTGAGGGTTAGGCTTTCTGAAATAGCTATAGGACCTGTGTAGGGAGATGCCTTCCAAGTAGGTAGTGTGCCATCTGTAGTATAGCGAATTCCTTTTTGGTCCTGTCCCGATTTTAAAGTAGCCCAAAGACCATTTCCATTTGGATTTGGCTCGACAGAAGTGGTTATTTCAAAAATGGCCTTACTATAGTTGATTTTTTTATAATCAAGGGAAGGTAATTGTTGTAATAATCGATTTTGGAAATCGGCATAGTTGGCCGGATTTGCAGTTCCCCATAGCACTTCAGAAAGTGCCATAATACGAGGAAAGACCATATATTCGACTTGGGCTGGGGTATTAATGTATTCGGTCCATACATTGGCTTGTCCGCCCAAGATATAGCTTTCTTCCTCGGGAGTCAATTTAGCTGGAGTTGGATTAAACGTGTACACTTTTTCTATGGGGGTATAGCCTCCTATGGCTAAGGGTTCATTTTTGGGGTCGCCTTGGTAGTGATCAAAATAGCAATGAGAACCGGGAGACATTACTACTTCATGGTGTAGTTGGGCCGCTGCTATACCGCCTTCGGTACCACGCCAACTCATGACTGCGGCATTTGGGGCTAATCCTCCTTCTAGAATTTCGTCCCAGCCTATGATTTTACGTCCTTTACTGTTCACGTATTTTTCGATGGTTTGTACAAAATAGCTTTGGAGTTCGTGTTCGTCTTTAAGGCCTTTTTCTTTGATAAGTGCTTGGCACTGCACGCATTTTTTCCAGCGGGTTTTGGGACATTCATCACCCCCTATATGAATATAGGTGGATGGAAACAATGCAATAACCTCATCGAGTATATTTTCGAGGAAGGTTATGGTTTCTGCTTTTGGGCAAAACACATCGTCTAAGACACCCCATTGTTTTGCGACTTCAAAAGGGCCACCTGTACATGAATACTGAGGATAGGCTGCTAGAGCTGCTAAGGCATGCCCTGGCATTTCGATTTCGGGTATGATAGTAATGTGTCTCTCGCTCGCATAGGCTATGACACTTTTGATTTCCTCTTGCGTATAGAAGCCTCCATAGCGGATGGTATCAAAAACATGTTCTCTATAATGGCCTACTGTAGAGCCTTTGCGCCAGGCTCCTACTTCGGTAAGTTTTGGATATTGTTTGATTTGAATGCGCCATCCTTGATCATCGGTTAGGTGCCAATGGAAGGTATTCATTTTGTAGAGTGCCAATTCATCGATGTACTTTTTGATAAAATCAATAGGAAAGAAATGACGGGCACAGTCCAGGTGCATACCTCGCCAAGCGTATTTGGGTTCATCAGAAATCAGCAAACACGGCACATTTATCGTTTCTTTTGTTCCTGATGGAAGTAGTTGCAAAAGTGTTTGAATTCCATAGAAAAAACCTTCTGGATGTTCTGCATAAATTGCAATATGATTAATTGAAATCATCATTCCATAGCCTTCTTTATTACTACGAACATCAACAGAATGACTAAGACTAATTTTATTCGGTTGTACCGTTGCTAACACTATTTTCAAATCCAAACCTGTTTGTTGTTTTATCGCTTGCTGCAAATACTGCGCTTCAAACATAGTAGCATCAGCCTGAATTACAGTTTCTTTATTTAAAACAAAACTGCCTTTTTTCATTTCAACAATACTTGGCTGCGGAATTAAAGGCAATGGATTCTGCGTAAAAGCAGTATGGAAAAGTAAAACTAGAAAAAACGTGAATTTACGAGTCATAAATATGGTGTTTGTCATTGGCTAAATTTACACAAAAAAGTATAAAAAAAAGCCCCACATGCGTGAGGCTTTTTTTTATATAAAGAATAATGAACTATTATTTCATTGCATCCATTTTGGCTTTTACTTCATTGTAAGTACCTTCAATAGTTTCTGTAACTTTTTTACCATCTACAGTTTTAGTAATCGTTGCTGAAACATGATTTGTACCATTTTCTAACTCTTTGATAGAAGAACCTTTAGCACAACATGATTTTCCAGCTTCTTCTTTGCACTCTTTTGGAGCTACAAATTTTCCATCGGCTCCATAATGTGACAAACAAGCTTCTTTTTGTTCTGGTGAACATTTCAAAGAATCACACATAGCTGCGCATTGGTCTTTAGTCATAGTAGCGCATTTTGACATGTCACATTTGCCCATCATATCTCCTTTACACTCCATTTTAACATCTACTGTGCATTTCATGTCTTTACCGTCTTTAGCAACACCACTTCCTAAGATAGGAGCAATTACTAAACCAATCAAACATGTTAATTTGATTAAGATGTTCATTGAAGGACCTGATGTGTCTTTGAATGGATCACCTACTGTATCTCCCGTTACGGCAGCTTTATGAGCGTCTGAACCTTTAAATGTCATTTCTCCATTGATTTCTACACCAGCTTCGAAAGATTTTTTAGCATTATCCCAAGCACCACCTGCATTGTTTTGGAACACAGCCCAAAGCACTCCTGATACGGTTACACCTGCCATATATCCACCTAACATTTCAGCTATTAACTGATTGTTATCGCCGTAAACTAATTTACCTAACAACACGATAGCAATAGGAAAACCGATGGTTAATATTCCGGGCAACATCATTTCACGTAATGCTGCTTTCGTAGAGATTTCTACACATTTACCGTATTCTGGTTTACCAGTTCCTTCCATAATTCCTGGAATTTCTTTGAACTGACGGCGTACTTCATATACCATATCCATAGCTGCTTTACCTACCGAGTTCATCGCCAAAGCTGAGAATACTACAGGAATCATACCTCCTACAAATAACATAGCTAATACAGGCGCTTTAAAGATATTGATACCATCTATACCTGTAAACGTAACATAAGCTGCGAATAATGCTAAGGACGTCAAAGCTGCTGAAGCAATAGCAAAACCTTTTCCAGTTGCTGCTGTTGTATTACCAACTGAATCCAAGATGTCTGTACGAGTACGAACTTCTTTAGGTAATTCGCTCATTTCAGCAATACCTCCAGCATTATCAGAGATAGGTCCAAAAGCATCGATTGCTAATTGCATAGCTGTAGTAGCCATCATAGCAGAAGCAGCCAAAGCCACACCGTAGAAACCAGCTAATGCATACGTTGACCAGATAGCACCTGCAAACAATAATACAGTTGGGAATGTAGAAATCATTCCTGTAGCCAAGCCAGCGATTACGTTAGTTCCAGCACCAGTAGATGATTTTTGTACGATAGCCAAAACTGGTTTTGTTCCTAAACCTGTATAATATTCTGTTACTGATGAAATAGCTCCACCCACAAATAATCCAATTAAAGTTGCGTAGAAAACACGCATTGCAGAAATATTTTGAAGTCCCTCACCAAAGAAAGTCATTTTCATTTCGCTAGGCAACATCAATCTTACCAAAAAGAAACAAGCCACAGCTGTTAAAACAATAGAAACCCAGTTTCCAATGTTTAAGGCCTTTTGAACTTGAGCTTCTTTAGCATCATCACTTGATATTTTAACTAACATCGTACCGATGATAGAGAATAAAATTCCGAAACCAGCGATAGCCATTGGCAATAAAATAGGACCGATTCCGCCAAAAGCGTCTTCGATTTTACCACCCATATCTTTAATTACATAATTACCTAAAACCATCGCAGCTAAAACAGTTGCAACATACGAACCAAATAAATCGGCGCCCATACCGGCAACGTCACCTACATTATCTCCAACGTTATCTGCAATAGTAGCAGGGTTTCGTGGATCATCTTCAGGAATTCCTGCTTCAACTTTACCTACTAAGTCAGCACCTACATCGGCAGCTTTAGTATAGATTCCACCACCTACACGAGCAAACAATGCAATAGACTCAGCTCCTAAAGAGAACCCAGCTAAAGTTTCCAACACAACCGTCATGCCTTCAGTATCTGTCCAAACTCCACCCATAAAGAAGTGGAAGAAAAGTATAAAGAATGTTGTTAAACCTAAAACTGCAAGACCAGCAACACCTAATCCCATTACTGTACCTCCACCAAAAGAAACTTTAAGTGCTTGAGGCAAGCTAGTTCGTGCCGCTTGAGTTGTTCTTACATTGGTTTTAGTCGCTATTTTCATACCCATATTTCCAGCTAATGCGGAAAAGAAAGCACCAAAAATAAAGGCAACAACAATTAATAAATGTGTTTTAACACCTGGTAAAAAAGTAATACCTGCCAATACAACACTTGCAATCAGTACAAACACTGCCAACAATCTGTATTCCGCTTTTAGGAAAGCTAAGGCTCCTTCGTAGATGTAATCTGAAATTTCTTTCATCTTTCCATCACCGGCATCTTGTTTTAAAACCCAAGATCTTTTGATAGCCATAAAAGCTAAGCCAATTAATGCCATTACAATAGGCACATAAATCATCATTGATTCCATAAATATAATTTTGGTTATAAATTTTATCGGGGGCAAAAATAACAAAATTTTAAGAATTTATACAAGTTGTGTTCTTTTATAAATCACAAAACTGCTAATTTCGTATAGGTATAAAGATTTTATTTTATTTTTTGAGGTAATAAGGCCACAATATAAAGAACCTTTAATCCAGAGCTTAAAGACAAGGCGCTTAAGCATAGCGTCAAAATAAGTAAATCTCTTCAATCATTTTACAGGTTAAAATGCCAAAACTAAAATAGGAATAAATCGGAAGATATTTTCATAAATTAAAGACTAAAACTTTAAAAATAGAAACCGAAAGAGCCTTTAATAGTAAAGTTATTAGTATCAGGTAGATTTCTGTAATTCCCTCGCCAAGCAAAGTCTAAACGAAAAACTTTAAAAATATTACCTATTCCAGCATTATATTCCCAATAAGGTTTTTCAGGAGCTTTGTATATCAAACCAGAGGCATTAATAGCTTTATTTTGGTCTGAAACAGTACCGTAGACTCCTTTAATCCCGACAATTTCGCGTAAATTCAATTTACGCAATACCGGAATTCGAGCAAATATCTTTCCATTGAAATTATGCTCCCATTGTAATGTTGCATATTGATCAGCGACAAATTCATAGAAATTCAAATTACTAAAGGTGTTTTCAATAATAAAATAAGTCTGATTCCCAGGAACAACACTCATTAAACCCAACGGAATTTTACCATACGTTTTACCCAACTCCATAATAAAATTAGAACGTCCTATCGCTCCAATAATGATTGGTTGTTTATAATATAATTGCAGTTTTTGATAATCAAAATCACTATTAATAAAACCTTTAAATCCCTGACTGTAATTCACAAAAAAGCGACTGTAAGGACTGTCAATGTCACGGCGCTCTACCCCATATCCTATAGTTTTCTTTTTAGGTGTAAATTCAATCTGTAGATTCAATTCTGATTGTTTAACTTCACTTTTGGTAGTTGTAAAGGAATCATCTTTATAATAATCTAACTTAAATGTAGAAGAGGCAGACTCTAACGTTCTATAGGTAAATCCTAGTTGAAATGTTAGATTTTTTAAAGGTTCAATTTCTCCTTGAAGAGAGGTCAAGTTAATATTTGTTAACTTTCCATTTGAACCTGTAGTAAACAAGCCAGATGAAGCATAACTCCTCCCTAACACATCATTAGTTGTGGTCAAACTTGCCCCGATCTGTTCCACATCTCTCCGATTACCACCAGATATGATTATTCTATTTTTCTTATCAATCATCCATTTTCCCGAAGCACCATATTTGAACTTATTATCTCCAAATCCATAAGCTGTATATCCTTGCAAACGCCATAAATCATTAGGCCCAAAATAAGTTCGCCCACCAGCTCTTAGTCTTAGTCCTTCTACTTGGTTATAACCAATTGTGGAAAATATTGGCCCATAATCAAAATGACCAGACTGTATATAACCACTCCCTAAAATAGAAACTAAATTATACATTTGCTTGAATCGTTTAACAGTCTTGAGGGTATCAATCATTTTATAAATCTTAACTTCATCTTTGTTAAGTTTTTCAAAACGATTTTCTTGCCAAAACTCATCCGATTTAGCGTAAACAGAATTATCTATAAAATTAATTTCGTCTTTATAAAATTTATCTGGCTTCTTTTCATCGAATTTAAAATTTTTATACAGTGTTGTTCTTTTACCATAAACTCCTTTAGATTCTTCTTTCTTTCTCAAGGCAAAATCAGACATCATATAATCTCGTGTTGGCAAAAATACTGAGTCATTTAACACCTCAAATTCCTGTTCAATATAAATATCTTTTACCCAATTAATATTTGCACTTTTAGTCACTGCCATATTTATAGTCTTAATTGCAAACGTGGTATCATTAACCCAAAAATCTCCTTTAAAAGTTAATTCATTTTTTCTTCTAGGATAGAATACTATGTTATAACATAATTTATTATCAATTACAGCAGTATCTGCTAAAACATAATTATAAACATCGATTCCTGTTCTAGATAATGGACTAGTAAAACTCTTATCAAAAAAATTTAAATAGTTATCATAAATATCAAAATCACTGTATAAGTCTTTAATAAACATATTCACTCCGTCACCATTCCCAAGTCCTGAATTTTTATTAGCCTTTATTATTTCTTTGGTTTTTTTGTTTTCGTTATCTCCATAAAACTCAGATAATGTCTCATTTATGAAAATTGGCAAATAGGTTTTTCCGGTAACTTTTGAAGTATCTACGTTTTTAAACACAAACTCCATACCTTTAAAAATCTTACTTTTCATAAAGGCACTGTCTATGGTGTTCATATCAAACTCTACTTTTTCGTATTTATCATATTGATATTGTTTGAACATCTTCAGTCCATTCTTCCTTCTTCGTTCCCATATTTTTCTAAGAATATCTAACGCAGGATTATTTTTTTTTGATGTTTTACCTGCAAATATTTTAACCTCTTTCAAGGTATTTCCTTCCGTCAAGATAACCTTAAAATCATAATTAACTTGTTTTGGTAATTTTACCTCTTTATCAGGAAAACCAACAAAAGAAACTATTAAAGCAGTATAATTCTCTGAGGATTCAATATAAAAACGCCCGTCTTCATTTGAAACCACACCAGTCTGTGACCCTTTAAAAACAACATTTGCAAAAGGAACTGGCTGCTTAGAATTGTCTAAAACAATTCCGCTAACTTTAGTTTGGGCAAAAAAAGTCGTAATAAAGAAAACAAAAAATAAACAAGAAAATATTTTTTTCATATCCAAAAAAAAACTTCATCAAGTAATTTTTGATGAAGTTTCAAATATAGGTAATTTTAAATTATTTGTAAGCTACTTTTTTCACCGCTTTAATAACATCTTCGGCATTTGGCAACCACTCTTTAAGCAAAGTTGGTGAATATGGTGCAGGTGTATCAGCAGTTGTGATTCTCTGTATAGGAGCATCCAAATAATCAAAAGCTCTCTCTTGAACCATATAAGTAATTTCAGCAGCAACACTAGCAAATGGCCATGCTTCTTCCAACACTACTAATCGATTTGTTTTCTTAACTGAATTGAGAATCGTTTCATAATCCATAGGGCGCACCGTTCTTAAATCAATAATTTCACATGAAATCCCCTCTTTAGCTAATTGTTCTGCTGCGATATGGGCTTCTTTAATGATTTTACCAAAAGAAACTATAGTAACATCAGTACCTTCTCGTTTAATGTCAGCAACTCCTATAGGAATTGTATAATCTCCTTCTGGCACTTCTCCTTTATCTCCATACATCTGTTCAGACTCCATAAAAATCACTGGGTCATTATCCCGAATTGCTGCTTTTAACAAGCCTTTAGCATCGTATACTGTCGACGGAACAACAACTTTCAATCCTGGTGTATTAGCAAACCAATTTTCAAATGCTTGAGAATGCGTAGCTCCTAATTGACCTGCAGAAGCTGTAGGCCCCCTAAAAACCATTGGCATCGGAAATTGTCCCGCTGACATTTGACGCATTTTTGCAGCATTATTGATAATTTGATCAATTCCAACTAAAGAAAAATTAAATGTCATATATTCAACAATTGGACGACAACCATTCATGGCTGAACCTACTGCAATTCCTGCAAAACCTAATTCAGCAATTGGAGTATCTATAACTCTTTTGGGTCCAAATTCATCTAACATTCCTTTTGAAGCTTTATAGGCTCCATTATACTCTGCCACTTCTTCTCCCATTAAATATACGGATTCATCGCGACGCATTTCTTCACTCATCGCTTCGGCAATCGCTTCTCTAAATTGTATCGTTCTCATAAAAATTACTTTGTATCAATTTTGGATAGCAAAAGTAAAAATTTAAAATGATAAACCATTTTTTTTGGAGTTTTTTGTAGGTGGCTTATTCGAAATAACAGATTTCTAAGTTACGAAATCGATATATTAAGTATTCTATTCTACTTCCACCCATGATACTTAGCAACTTCCCTATAATATCAGATTGCTTTTTCACTATGTTCTCTTGCTAATTTAGCACTATTGTATGCTTGATTTTCATCTCCATTCACGTGATATTTCATTGCTTCTAAATAAGCTTTTGCTGCATACTAATGCTCTTTTATCGCTTTTAATGATATTCGATGTTGACGCGCCGAATGTCTTCAAAGTTTTTATATTTTATCCATTATTTTCTTCAAGATTATTATGATTGTCTCCACCTATACTATAGCCATTATTTTCTTCATCTTCATTCCCGTTTTTTTCTTGTTCGTCATCTAATTCTGAACCTGGTATATCCAAATCAGCACCTGATTTATCTTGATTGAAATCCTTCTCATTATTGCTCCCATCATTTCCATTGGATTCTTTTGTTTTGGTAATGTCTTCGGGATCGATTTCGATTTCTTTCTTGTCGTTATTATAAATATCCTCATTAGGGGGATAGTTCAGGTAATTTGGCAGTACTTGGTTAGACTTAGTTAATCTTTCGTTTTTTTTCATGATTTTTCTTCTTGAGTTATCTTCGCTCTTTCACTTTTAAGCTTTAATTCTTCCATATCTGCATCCATTTTTTCTTTCTTCATTCCTACTCTAATAAAAGCGAATAAACTCATATAAACATTGGCTATCCAAACTAATGATAACGCTGAAATAAGATAGCCTCGCCAATCATCATACAAAAGTTGAAATTTTGTTAGAAGCAAAAAGGCTAAACTTACGTAATGGCTAAAACAATATTCACATGTGAATAAGTAGAAAAATTTTCGAATGAATAATGATTTACTGTGTTTTGACTTTTCGATACAAAACGCTCTTGATTCCTTAAATATTTCTTCCCTAGTCACTGTCCATGAAATACAAGCAATTGGAATTGATAAAAGAAACAGAAAAAACAGTTGTTGACTATATAACATTCAATTATAAATTTAAATTCTATTTTTTAATTCTTTCTTTAAACATAGAATTAGCTTCCATCTGCCCGTTTTTATGACAAAGATTAATTTTTAATTGGTATTATCAGTAGTGGTATTTTTACATTTTTTAAAACACTCTCAGTAACACTGCCCATAACTGCTCTTTCAAGCCAATTATGACTATGGGATCCTAAAACAATTAAATCAGAATGCAGTTTTTTTGCTGTCTCTAAAATTATTGTTGAAAATTCTCCTTGCTCTGCGACAACCTCAACATCAGCATTTTTTATACGATCCTTTATTTTATTTAAAAAATTTAAAGAGGATTCTATTAGGCTTTCATTATTATCTATATTAAAAAAATCATAACCATAAAAACCCATAAATGGCTCAGAATCTATGCTATTATAATAGGAATCATCAGCCACTACGTGTAAAAGGGTAACTTTAGCATTCATACGCTGAGCCAATTCAAAACCTTTTTCAGCGATTAGTTGTGCTGAAAGTCCATAATCAAGTGCAATTAAAATCTTATCCATTTGTGCCTTTTGTATAATTTGAACAATGTAATTCTATTTCATAAAGATACTTTACCCCCATTTTTTAATTTTTATACAACTATTATTTTCTGTTATATAATTAACACTTTACGAAATCGATATAATAGAGTAAAATTATTATGCACGCATAGTACATTATTCAAAATAATGTGCTAATTTTGTGCCTCAAATTTGTCAACAAACACTTAATAATTATGAAAATATTAGTTTGCATCAGTCATGTGCCTGATACTACTTCAAAAATCAATTTCATCAATGGCGATACCGAATTTGACACAAACGGAGTGCAATTTGTAATTAATCCAAATGATGAGTTTGGATTAACTAGAGCGATTTGGTTTCAAGAACAACAAGGCGCCAATATAACGGTGGTTAACGTTGGAAACACTGATGTCGAAGCAACACTTAGAAAAGCCTTAGCCATAGGAGCTAATGAAGCTATTAGAATTAATGCAAATCCTAGAGATGGATTTTTTGTAGCAAAGCAAATAGCTGAAGTAGCAAAAAATGGCAATTACGATTTAATAATATGTGGCAAGGAATCGTTAGACTATAATGGCGGGATGGTTCCCGGAATGCTTGCTTCTTTATTAAATTACAACTTTGTGAATTCTTGTACAGAACTTTCAATAGAAGGAAATATTGCCAAGGTAGCAAGAGAAATAGACGGAGGGAAAGAAATAATTTCAGCAACATTACCTTTAGTAATTGGAGGTCAAAAAGGATTGGTGGAAGAAAAAGATTTACGTATTCCTAACATGCGCGGAATTATGACTGCAAGAACAAAAGTTTTAACAGTTTTAGAGCCAATAACAGCCAATTCCAATACATTGGCGGTAAAATTCGAAAAGCCAATGGCAAAATCAGCAGTAAAATTAGTTTCAGCTGATAATTTGGACGAATTAATCAATTTGTTACACAACGAAGCTAAAGTTATCTAATTAAAATAAAAATAGTATGTCATTATTAATATATGCAGAATCTGTAGACGGAAAATTTAAAAAAGTAGCTTTTGAATTAGCATCCTATGCAAAAAAAGTAGCCGAATCTTTAGGAACAACAGTAACTGCGGTTACAGTAAATGCTGCCAATGTTTCTGATTTATCAAAATATGGTGTAGATAACATTTTAAAAGTCACTAATGAAAAGTTGGCCAACTTCAATGCTAAAGCATATGCAGATGTAATAAAACAAGCCGCACTTAAAGAAAATGCTAAAGTGATATTGTTATCATCCTCTACAGATAGTTTATACTTAGCCCCAAACGTAGCTGTTGGATTAGAAGCTGGATTTGCCTCTAATGTCGTTGGATTGCCTACTAGCATTAACCCATTTCAAGTAAAAAGAAATGCTTTTTCTAATAAAGCATTCAACATTACAGAAATATCAACCGACATTAAAGTGTTAAGCTTAGCTAAAAACTCTTATGGCGTTTTCGAAAATAGTTCAACTTCTACGGAAGAAGATTTTACACCTATTTTGAATGATGCTGATTTCAATGTAAAAGTAGTTGCAGTAGAAAAAACAACTGGCAAAGTAACAATAGCCGATGCTGATATAGTAGTTTCTGGAGGTCGCGGTTTAAAAGGCCCAGAAAACTGGGGGATGTTAGAAGAGTTAGCTACTGTATTAGGAGCAGCAACAGCATGTTCAAAACCCGTTTCCGATTTAGGATGGAGACCACATAGTGAGCATGTAGGACAAACTGGGAAACCTGTTGCCACAAATCTATATATTGCCATTGGAATCTCAGGTGCCATACAACACATCGCCGGAATAAATTCTTCAAAAGTAAAGTTAGTCATCAATTCCGATCCTGAAGCTCCTTTCTTTAAAGTAGCAGATTATGGCGTAGTAGGCGATGCTTTTGACATTGTACCAAGATTAACTCAAAAACTTAAAGAATTCAAAGCACAAAACACATAAACCAATTTATTAATTCAAATAAGAGCTGTCAGAAATATATAGTTTACTGACAGCTCTTTTTTTTGAGTTTCATTTTTTGGAGCGAAAAGTTTTTGTTACTTTGCAGTCCATATTCTTGTCATAAACTGCAAGTCCATGTAAAACGGAATCTTTATGTTAGTGTCAGGGCTAAGTACTGGATTATTGGGAAAGTTTATAATGCATTACAATAATCAAATTCTAATATCAGCAATCTAACAGCTAAAATGAGTTTAGTAAAACTAACCATAAAAGGGATTTCATATAGCCAAACACAAAATGGCGCGTATGCTTTAATTTTGAATGAAGTGGATGGAGAACGAAAACTACCCATCGTAATAGGCGCTTTTGAAGCACAATCCATTGCTATAGCCTTAGAGAAAGAAATTAAACCCCCAAGACCTTTAACCCACGACCTGTTCAAAAGTTTTGCTGATCGTTTTGACATCGTCGTAAAGCAAGTAATCATTCACAAACTAGTAGATGGCGTATTCTACTCTAGTATTATTTGTGAAAGAGATAAAATAGAAGAAATTATAGATGCTAGAACTTCCGATGCAATTGCATTAGCGCTGCGGTTTAACGCACCAATTTTTACCTATAAAAATATTTTAGACAAAGCAGGAATTTATCTAAACACGAATCCAACAGAACATGAAAACGAAAATCAGGAGGATGATGGAGTTCTTTCAACACCAGAAACGTTTGGTCTAGAAAACAATTCAACAGTTGGAGATATTTATGTAAGCATGAGTTTATCCGAATTGCACGAAGCTTTAGAAAAAGCTGTGCAGGATGAAGATTATGAAAAAGCCGCAAAAATAAGAGACGAAATATCGAAAAGAGAAAGTTAATTAGGTTTTTAATTATCCATAATTCTAGTAACCTAAAAACCAAAACAACACATAATGAAACAATATCATGACTTAGTGCGACATGTTTTAGAACACGGTTGTCAAAAAGGAGATAGAACTGGTACTGGTACAAAAAGCGTCTTCGGTTATCAAATTCGTTTTGATTTAAATGAAGGTTTTCCAATGGTAACTACCAAAAAACTGCATCTAAAATCAATTATTTACGAATTACTTTGGTTCTTAAAAGGCGATACAAATATTGGCTATCTAAAAGAAAATGGTGTTAAAATATGGGATGAATGGGCGGATGATAAAGGTGATTTAGGTCCAGTTTATGGTCATCAATGGCGCAATTGGAATAATGAAGAAATAGATCAAATATCAGAACTAATTGACACCTTAAAAAGTAATCCAAATAGTCGTCGTATGTTAGTTTCTGCATGGAATCCTTCTGTATTACCAGACACTTCTAAATCTTTTGAAGAAAATGTTGCTAATGGAAAAGCGGCCTTACCACCTTGCCACGCATTTTTTCAGTTTTATGTAGCCGACGGTAAATTATCTTGCCAATTATATCAAAGAAGTGCCGATGTTTTCTTAGGTGTTCCCTTTAACATTGCTTCCTATGCTCTATTCACCATGATGATTGCTCAAGTTTGTGATTTACAATTAGGCGAATTCATACATACTTTTGGTGATGCACATATTTACAATAATCATTTTGAACAAATAGAATTACAACTCTCGCGAGAACCTAAAGCATTACCTAAAATGATCTTGAACCCAAAAATTAAAAACATTTTTGATTTCACTTTTGAAGACTTTACCTTAGCTAATTACGATCCACACCCACACATCAAAGGAATTGTTGCTGTTTAAATGACTACTTTTGTATAAAACATAATTGATTTATAGCCTTAAAATTGGTAATAAATCTTTGCTTTAAAGGTGAGGTATAAATAAGAAAAGCCACTCTAGAGCGGCTTTTCCTATTTCTCACAATCTTAAATTTACAATGCCAAAACACTATTTTCAGCTCCAGCAAAATCATTATAGGCATAACTATCAGCTTCTGGATCATTAACATAAGAACCATCTACTAAGTATTTAAATTCAAATGAGTGGTCTTTTGGCAAGTCAAAAACTGCCTTAAAAGTACCATTCTTTAATTTTGCTAATTCACCCTCAGCTGGATTCCAATTATTGAAATCACCTACTACAGCAGCTGTTACTGCTTTTTTTGCTTCGATTGAAAACGTAACTTTTACAACCGGTTTTGTTTTTATAAATTGCTTCTTAATAGCCATAACTAATTCATTTATAGATTACTGAAGCAAAGTAAAGCGATTTTATCCAATGTTTAACATCACAATTCATTTTTAGGAGATTACTAAAAAGTAAGCCAATTTTAAAGAAAATATACAATTAACACCCATTTATAAAAAATTTCTCGAATTAAGAAAACGTTTTCTTACTACATTATCTTAAAACAACCAATCTATTATTTTAAAATATAAATCTTATCTTTAAAGCCTAAAATCGTCTAGATTCATAAAAAATCTAGAATAATATAAATTTATTAAACACCAAATCAAGTAACAAAAGTTCCTAATATAAATCCTTATTTCTTTTCAATCAAAATAATTATGAAAGTGTCCTTTATGAAATTTATTAAAAAAGAATTTCATTGACAAATGAATAAATACCATTCTAAAAAACGAATAATTAAAAACCCATAAATAAATATTTCTGCAGTATGATTACAATTATAGCTGCTGTCGCAGAAAACAATGCTTTAGGAAAAAACAATAAATTGCTCTGGCACTTACCTGATGATTTCAATAGATTCAAAACACTTACTTCAAATCACTATATTATAATGGGACGTAAAACTTTTGAGAGCTTCCCAAAACCCTTACCAAACAGAACTCATGTTATAATATCACGACAAAAAGACTATGCCCATGAAGGATGTATTGTGGTAACTTCACTCGAAGAAGCGATTTCATCATGCCCCAAAGACAAAGAAAACTTTATTATTGGTGGTGGAGAAATTTATAAACAATCCATAGAGTTTGCTGATAAAATTGATATTACTAAAGTACATCATAGTTTTGAAGCCGATACTTTTTTTCCAGAATTAGAATTGAATCTTTGGCAATTAGAACATAATGAATTCCATTCAAAAGACGAGAAACACGCGTTCGACTTTAGTTTTTTAACGTACTACCGTAAATAAAAAAACACCCCCACAGGGGTGTTCTAAACCAAAATAAATAAAAGCATTACCTTTTATGATTCCAATAAAATCTGGCAGCTAAGGATGAAAATAATAAAAACAAGCACTAAGCCTGAAGCTATCATTATAATATTGGAAACCCTGTCTGAATACATTTCATAAAAGCCCTTAATACCAAATACCACAAAAGTACTAAAGGTGAAATACGTCAAAATTTCCAAAAAGTTATTTAACCCAATAAATAAGTGTAAATCAACCACATTGCCCCCAATTAAGTTGATAGAATCTTTCAATAGAAAAAGTAAAACGAATGTGATCAATATTGAAATCAACATCCATTTTAATTCTGTAATAATGATTCTTGCATTCATACCTTCAATTGTTTTGGTTTTCATTGACAAAGTTTCTAATTATATATGAGAAAAAAATCCCCAACAATGGGGATTTTTCATTAAATATTCATGTATTTTTATTACAAATCTATTTTTTCGAAATGCAGCAACCTTTTATATCTAACTATCGTAATCAAAATAATGGCTTATATTTGCCTAAAAAATAGAAATGTCTAAAAGTATATTGCCTTATAAAGATTCATCTCTTGGTAAGAAAGAGCAGGTCACTCAAATGTTTGATACTATTTCAGGAAATTACGATGGATTGAACAGAGTTATTTCTTTGGGTATAGATGTCAAATGGAGAAAAAAAGTAGTTTCATTAGTAGCTGCAACTAATCCAAATACGATTTTAGATATTGCAACAGGAACAGGTGATTTGGCTATTTTGATGTCTACTACTTCTGCCAAAAAAATTATAGGCTTAGATCTCTCTATTGGCATGCTGAATATTGGAAAGAGAAAAATTCTAGATAAAAACCTTGATAATAAAATTGAAATGGTAGTTGGCGACAGTGAAAACATACCTTACCCTGATAATTCTTTTGATGCCATTACAGTTTCCTTTGGCATTAGAAACTTCGAAACTTTAGAAAAAGGACTCGCTGAAATATACCGAGTCCTAAAACCTAATGGACTATTTGTAATATTAGAAACTTCTGTCCCAACAAAATTCCCCTTTAAACAAGGCTACACTTTATATTCTAAATACATATTACCTTTGCTAGGCAAACTTTTTTCAAAAGACAATAATGCATATGGTTATTTGTCAGAATCTGCAGCTAATTTTCCTTTTGGAGAAGCATTAAACAATATATTGCAAAAAGTTTCGTTTATAGATTGTGAAGCTATGCCTCAAACTTTTGGCGTAGCAACCATATATACCGCAACCAAAAAATAAAAAATGCTTTTTCAGCGAAGCCATGAAAAAAATAATTATACTCATAATCTTATTCACTATTAATAGTCAAGCCCAACTTGGTAGAAGCTTATTTACCAAAGACCCTATTATTAACTTAGAAAATTTTGATAAGCAACGAATTTATTGGGGGTATTTTTTAGGCTTTAGTACCTTTGATTATAAAACCGATTATAAAATTCCAGGATACAATATAGACGTGCAAGGACATACAGGATTCAATGTAGGTTTAGTAGGAAGCTTGAGACTCCAAGAATATTTAGAATTACGGTTTGAACCTGGCTTATATTACGCTAGCAGAACTTTAACTTACTCCGGATTCTCCAGTGATCGCGATGCAATAAGAGAAGTGAAAGCCACTTATATCGATTTCCCTGTATTGCTTAAATTCTGCTCTTTACGAACTGGGAATGTTAGGCCTTTTCTTGTAGGAGGTGTTTCATCCACTTTAAATCTATCCAGCAATTCTAAATCAAAAGACGATAATTTAGAACAAAAATTCCGAGTAAAACCTTGGACACAAAATTACCAAATAGGCTTTGGTGTTGATTTGTACTTCGAATATTTCAAGTTTTCTCCTTCTATTAGGGGAGTGTTTGGGTTAAATGACGAATTAATTAGAGATAAAGACCCAAACAGTCCATGGACAAGCAATATTCAATCTCTAAGAACAAGAGCTGTTTTAATAAATTTTACGTTCCACTAAAAGTCTCTTCTAAATTCGCTTAAGAAAATGGCAGCTGCAGTAGCCACATTCAAACTTTCTGTCTTTTGAATTGAACCAAATCTAGGGATAGCAATCCGATTGATTATCATTTTTTCTAATTGAATCGAAATTCCATTTGCTTCATTTCCTAAAACCAAAATTCCTTCTTTGGTTAATGCTTCTTGATACAAATTTGCGCCATCCATAAAAGTTCCAAAGACCGGAAGTGATGTCTTAGAAATAAAATCATTCAAATCTATATAACTTACATTTACTCTAGATAGAGAACCCATAGTTGCTTGTACCACTTTAGGATTATAAACATCAACAGTTTCAGAAGAACACAGCAATTGAACAACTCCAAACCAATCGCAAAGGCGAATTATTGTCCCTAAATTGCCTGGGTCTCTAACATCATCTAATGCTACCATCAACCCATTTTCAACTATCGGTTGTGTCAACGGTATCTTAAAAATTCCTAAACAAGAACTAGGGGTATTTAGAGCAGAAATACGCTTCATATCTTGTTCCTTTATTAGTGTTTTTTTTGAAGAAGGTACTTTATTAAATATAACTTCTGTCTCAAATAAATGTTCTAACACAAAATTTGATTCTAACAATTCCTGTATTACTTTTACACCTTCGGCAAGAAATAATTGATGTTCCTGACGGTATTTTTTATACTGAAGACTAGTTATTAATTTTATTTGGTTTTTACTAACCATAAAATACTGTACTTTTGAATTAAATATTTCACAACACTTGAAAAATAGTATCACAAAAATATCATTATTTATTCTAACTGGACTAATTTTCTTTGGTTGCAACACTACAAAAAGGGTTCCCGACGGAAAAAACCTCTTAACCAAAAATGATATTTATGTAGATGGTAAAAAAGATAACAGTGAAGATATTTTTAATCAATTATATCAGAAACAAAACACCTCTATTTTAGGGTATCATCTTCGACTCAATCTCTTTAATTTAGCTCGACCAAAATCAGATTCTTTGTTCAAAGCAAATATGATTAAACATCCTAATCGCTATTACCACAAAGCTAAATGGCTCTCAAAAAAGCAAGTGAAACGATTAGGCGAATCATTCCTATATTCTGGAATTGATGATTTTTTAAAGAGAACAGGGGAAGCACCTGTTATTTTAGATACTGCAAGTACAAGAAAATCGTTAAGACGCTTAAAATCTTATTACTTTAATAAAGGCTATTTTGACGTTACAACTAAATATAAAATTGACAGTCTAGAACGCAAAAAAGTCAAATTAAAATACGATATTAGTAACGGAAAACCTTATATTTTAGATACTCTTAGTACAAGCATCTCTAGCCACCCTTTAGATTCAATTTACAAATTAAGAATATCAAATTCTCTGATACAAAAAGGAGAACAGTTTAACAAAAGTAAATTTGATGAAGAAAAAAATAGAATCACTGAAGATTTTAGAAATAATGGAGCGTTCCGTTTTCAACAAAATTACATCACTTATAATCTAGACACCATAGTAAAAACACACAAGGTAAATGTTGATTTACTTGTAGAGAATGAATCAATTCGAACTGAAGACAGTGTAAAATCAGCACCATTCGAATTATACAAGATTAGTAAAGTAAATATTTTCACCGATCACAATCCAAGTAATCCCAATGCTAAAATTACCGATAGTATTACATACAAAGACTTCACGCTATATGGTGTCAACAAAATTAAATACCGTCCAAAAGCTATAACCGACGGTATATTTGTAACCAAAGGAAATTATTATGCTGACACCAAAAATGCTTTAACATCAAAATACTTAAGTAATCTTAAAGTATTCAATTACCCTCTAATTCAATACATAGAAGATAAATCACAAAAAAACAGTTTAATAGCCAACATTTATTTGCCTCCAAGAGACAAATACACCTATGGAATTTCTAATGACTTTTCCCATTCTAATATCCAAGATTTCGGGATTACAGGGAATACATTTCTTGGTATTCGTAATGTATTTAATGGGGCCGAAACTTTTGACCTTGGTTTCAGAGGAAATATTGGATCCTCCAAAGACTTAGCCAATCCTCGCAACAATTTTTTCAACATTTCAGAAATTGGAGTTGATGCCAACCTGAATTTCCCAAGATTATTTCTGCCTTTTAAAACAGATAAAATAATACCCAAAACAATGATTCCGTTTTCAAAATTAAGCGTTGGGTATTCAAAACAAACCAATATTGGATTAGACAAACAGAACTTTACTAGTTCACTTACCTACAATTGGACTCCAAAGAAAAACACCAATTTCAAATTTGAATTATTCAACATTCAATTTGTCAAAAACTTAAATCCTGGGAATTATTTCAACATCTATAAATCATCTTATAATACCTTAAATAGTATTGCACAAAACTATATCATTAATCCAAATTATTTAGATAATAACAATTTGATAATTGGAACTGGAACTACTGGATTTACACTAGATGCGCTTACTGGCAGTAATAATTTAAACTTATCCGCTAGCGATTTAAAATCGGTGCTGAGCATTGCTGAAAGACAAGTACGTCTGACCGAAAACAACTTAATTTTTGCTTCAAGTATTATCTACTCCAAAACCTCGCAAAAAGACCTTTTTGATAATAATTTTTATGCATTTAAAACAAAATTAGAGTCTGCAGGAAATTTGTTGTCACTCTTTGCAAGAGCTGCTAGACAGCTAAAAAATCAAAATGGAGCCAATACCATATTTGATGTAGAATTTTCACAATACATTAAAACAGAATTTGAGTTCATAAAACATTGGGATTTAAGACGCAAAAAAGTATTAGCCTCCCGTGCATTTTTCGGAATAGCAATTCCTTATGGCAATTCAAATAGCATTCCCTTCTCCCGAAGTTACTTTGCTGGGGGCTCCAACGACAATAGAGCGTGGCAATCCTACAGTTTAGGGCCAGGAGGCAGTAGTAGTATCCTAGATTTCAACGAAGCTAATATGAAGATAATGATGAGTACTGAATTGCGATTCAATATCTTCCAAAAACTGAATGGTGCGCTCTTTGTAGATGCTGGAAACATATGGAATGTGCTAGACAATACTACTTTTGAACCTTCAATTTTCAGCAACATCAAATCGTTAGAAAACATAGCAATTGGTTCTGGTTACGGATTTCGATATGACTTTAATTTCTTTATCCTTCGATTCGATATGGGATTCAAAACATACAACCCCGCCAGAACCGAAGATAAATGGTTCAAAGAAATGCGCTTTAACAAATCAGTTCTAAATATTGGTATAAATTACCCTTTCTAAAATCAGAAATTATTATTTTTGTACCCTTAACTTAAAAACAACACAAAACAATGGCTCACAATATTAAACCAGGAGTAGCTACGGGCGATGAAGTTCAAGCAATTTTTAGCTATGCTAAGGAAAAAGGATTTGCACTTCCTGCCGTAAATGTTATTGGCTCAAGTACTATCAATGGTGTTTTAGAAACCGCAGCAAAACTAAACGCTCCCGTTATTATCCAATTTTCTAATGGAGGAGCGGCTTATAATGCTGGAAAAGGTCTTTCAAATGCAGGTGAAAAAGCAGCAATCGCAGGTGGTGTAGCCGGCGCTAAACATATTCACACGTTAGCAGAAGCCTATGGAGCTGCTGTTATTTTACATACGGACCATTGTGCCAAAAAACTTTTACCATGGATTGATGGTTTGTTAGATGCATCAGAAAAACATTTTGCCGAAACAGGCAAACCTCTTTTCTCTTCTCACATGATTGATTTATCAGAGGAGCCTATTGAAGAAAATATAGAAATCTGTAAAACCTATCTTGCGCGTATGAGTAAAATGGGAATGACGTTAGAAATCGAACTAGGCATAACAGGCGGGGAAGAAGATGGTGTTGACAACTCCGATGTCGACAGTTCTAAATTATATACCCAACCTTCTGAAGTGGCGTATGCCTATGAAGAATTAGCTAAAGTTTCCCCTAGATTTACCATTGCTGCATCGTTTGGAAATGTCCACGGAGTATACAAACCAGGAAATGTAAAACTAACTCCAAAGATTTTGAAAAACTCACAAGAGTACGTTCAAAATAAATTCAACACCGGTCCTAATCCAGTTGATTTTGTTTTCCATGGAGGATCTGGTTCAACATTAGAAGAAATTAGAGAAGCTATTTCTTATGGTGTTATCAAAATGAACATCGATACTGATTTACAATTTGCCTACACTGAGGGTATTCGTGATTATATGGTAAACAATATTGAATTCCTTAAAACGCAAATAGGAAATCCAGAAGGAGCAGATGCTCCTAACAAAAAACACTACGATCCAAGAAAATGGATTAGAGAAGGCGAACTTACATTCAACAAAAGATTAGAACAAGCTTTTGCCGACTTAAACAATGTAAATACATTATAAATTTCAAATTACGAAATACGATACAAGGCGTTCCTTAATTCGTAATTCATAATTCATAATTCACTATTAATTATGGCTTGGTTTAAAAGAACAGAAAAAGGGATTACCACCGCAACAGAAGATAAAAAAGATGTTCCGAAAGGACTTTGGTACAAATCACCAACAGGGAAAATAATTGACCAAGATGAATTGGCTAGAAATCTATGGGTAAGTCCTGAAGATGATTTCCACGTTAGAATTGGCAGTAAAGAATACTTCGAAATCTTGTTTGACAACAATGAATTCAAAGAATTAGACGCCAAAATGACTTCCAAAGACCCCTTACATTTTGTTGACACCAAAAAATACGAAGACCGTCTAAAAGAAGCTATTGACAAAACAGGATTAAAAGACGCTGTACGTACTGGAGTAGGTAAATCAAAAGGTAATGATTTAGTAGTATGTTGCATGGATTTTGCTTTCATCGGAGGCTCAATGGGTGCCGTAGTCGGGGAAAAAATTGCCCGCGGAATTGATTATTCCATCAAAAACAGAATCCCATTTGTGATGATTTCTAAATCTGGAGGCGCACGTATGATGGAAGCGGCCTACTCTTTAATGCAGTTAGCCAAAACTTCGGCAAAATTAGCCCAATTAGCCGAAGCTAAAATCCCTTATATTTCATTATGTACTGACCCTACAACAGGAGGAACTACGGCTTCCTATGCGATGCTAGGAGATATCAATATCTCTGAACCAGGAGCATTGATTGGCTTTGCTGGCCCCAGAGTAGTGCGTGATACTACCGGAAAAGACTTGCCAGAAGGATTTCAAACTGCTGAGTTTGTACTTGACCATGGTTTTCTTGACTTCATTACCCCGCGTAAAGAACTAAAAGACAAAATCAACTTGTACATAGATTTAATATTA
This sequence comes from Flavobacteriaceae bacterium, assembly GCA_947371275.1. Taxonomy (GTDB): domain Bacteria; phylum Bacteroidota; class Bacteroidia; order Flavobacteriales; family Flavobacteriaceae; genus Flavobacterium. The sequence continues at coordinate 64,071 of CANBOV010000001.1, forward strand.
AACCAAGAGGTACGCTAAGTTTAAAAACTTAATTCTTATAAATTAAAAGGCACAAGGTTCAAACTTTGTGCCTTTTAATTTTTATTAATAAATCAATTAATGTAAATAAAATTATATCCCGCTTCGAATAGCTTCCACTGGATCTAACTTAGAAGCAGATATAGCAGGCAAGATACCTGAGATTAAACCAACCACCACAGACAATCCAGTACCTATAAGCACATTGGTCATACTTAATACAAATTCAAAATCTAGTGCTTTTGACAACACTACAGCCAACAACCATACGATGATCAATCCTATAGCGCCACCTATTAAACAAAGTATAATAGCTTCAAATAAAAACTGAAACAAAATGAACTTATTTTTAGCGCCCAATGATTTTTGAATTCCAATGAGATTCGTCCGCTCTTTAACCGAAACAAACATAATATTAGCAATACCAAATCCACCTACCAAAAAAGAAAAAAAGCTTATCATAATACCTCCCTTACGAACATTTCCCAATATCCCATCTATAAAATCTGTTAATCCAGAAAGCACATTAACAAAAAAGTTGTCGATATCCCCTTCCTTAACTCCCCGTAGATTACGCAACTTTTGCGAAATATCGCCTTTGAGGGCAGCCATATCAATCCCCTTTTCAGGTTTAATTACAATTACAGGCAAAACTCTTGGATTATTATCACCATAAATGCGGCGTAAATAAGCCGAAGGAAAAAAAGCGGAAGTGTCATCACCACCTCCAATGTCTATACCCGAGCTCCCCTTCTTTTTCGTAACTCCAATCACCACAAACCGTTGTCCATACATACGAACGGTTTTCCCTAATGGTTCCATTTCACCAAAAAGATTCTTAGCAATATCATTTCCTAACACCACTACTTGCCTTCCTGAATTGGATTCTGATTCATTAAAAAACCGACCCTCTGAAAACTCCATGCGTTGGATGTCCACAAACTCGGAGGTTACAGCCACCATATTAACATTATCTGCCGTATTTGAGTCAAAGGATATGTTCTGACTAGAGGCAAAATACTGAAAACAGGAATTCTCTACGTGATCTATTGATCCTTTCAAATTTTGATATTCCTCGTAAGAAACATTGGGAAACTGTTCTCTTTTCCACCTGGGTACCTCAGTCGGTCCAAAAGATTGACTCGTTAGATAAATAGTATTTTTATCTAGCGTACTTAAATTCTTTTGAATTTTTTGATCCAAAGAGTCTACAGCAGCCAAAACCGCAATAATAGAAAAGATTCCAATAGTTACTCCCAACAAAGAAAGCATCGTGCGCAGTTTGTTGTTGCGCAAAGCATTCATTGCAAAAGCAAAACTTTCTTTCAACAGTCGGAAATATAATATCATTGTGCGTTTTTTTATAGTGGTAAATTTCCATAAAATTAATGGAAATCACTAGTGTTTTATGTTTAGACTTATTGGTGTCAAAAAATAAAATAATGTTACACGCTTCGCTTGAATTTTGCATTCAAAAAAACTACTTTTGTCCCCTTAAAACTATCGGTCTTTAAACAGCCAAAACTCACACAACATGACTACTACAAAAACAATCCAATCGGCACTAATTTCAGTCTTTTCAAAAGACGGACTAGAACCCATTGTTCGCAAACTTCACGAGCAAAATGTTACCCTGTATTCAACAGGCGGAACAGAAGAATTCATAAAAAACTTAGGAATACCTGTTGTTCCAGTGGAAGATGTTACCTCATACCCCTCAATTCTTGGCGGCCGAGTTAAAACGTTACACCCAAAAATTTTCGGAGGAATTCTAAACCGTCAAGACAATGATTCCGATGCAGCTCAAATGGAAGAATTTAACATCCCACAACTGGACTTAGTCATTGTTGACTTGTATCCATTTGAAAAAACTGTAGCCTCGGGAGCTAGTGAAGCCGATATCATTGAAAAAATTGATATTGGTGGAATTTCTCTAATTCGGGCTACCGCAAAAAACTTCAAAGACACCGTTATTGTAGCTTCTGTGAATGAATATGCCACTCTATTAGAATTAATCTCTAATCAAAATGGCGCAACTACTATAGAACAAAGAAGACTTTTGGCAACCAAAGCATTCCATGTTTCCTCCCACTATGATACTGCCATTTTTAATTATTTCAATGCCGAAGAAACGTATTTCAAAACCAGTATTGAGAATGGTCAAATTTTGCGCTATGGAGAAAACCCACATCAAAAAGGCTTTTTCTTCGGAGAATTTGACAACATGTTCACCAAACTTCACGGAAAAGAGCTATCCTACAACAACCTATTAGACGTTGATGCAGCTGTGAATTTAATTTTAGAATTCAAACAAAATGACCCTACCTTCGCCATACTGAAACACAACAATGCTTGTGGATTAGCGACTAGAAAAACTATGAAAGACGCCTATTTGTCCGCGTTGGCAGGCGACCCTACCTCAGCTTTTGGAGGTGTTTTAATTGCCAATGGCAACATAGATGCGCCTACTGCAACTGAAATCAATAGTCTGTTCTGTGAAGTAGTCATTGCGCCTAGCTTTGACAAAGAGGCTATTGCCATTTTATCGGAAAAGAAAAACAGAATTATTTTAGTGCAACATGATGTAGCGTTACCCAACAGTCAAGTAAGAACTTGTTTAAACGGACTTTTAGTGCAAGACCGAAACAATTCCACAGATACAAAAGAAGATTTGAAAGTAGTTACTGCTACCGCGCCATTAACTTCGGAAATAGATGATTTATTATTTGCATCAAAAATTTGTAAAAACACCAAATCAAACACCATTGTTTTTGCAAAAAACAGTACATTAGTAGCATCAGGAACCGGACAGACCTCTAGAGTAGATGCGTTAAAACAAGCCATCGAAAAAGCAAACGTTTTTGGCTTTGATTTGAAAGGAGCCGTGATGGCCAGCGACGCTTTCTTTCCGTTTCCCGATTGTGTAGAAATCGCTCATAATGCAGGAATTACAGCTGTAATTCAGCCAGGTGGCTCCATTAAAGATGAGTTGAGCATTAATTTTTGCAACGAAAATAAAGTTGCAATGGTATTTACAGGAACACGTCATTTTAAACATTAATTTGTTTAACTTTGTCCGTTAATTTTTTATAAACATTTAAACCCTTAAAAAACTTATGGGATTTTTTGATTTCATGACCGAGGATATAGCAATTGACCTTGGTACAGCAAACACTCTGATAATTCACAATGATAAAGTTGTAATTGATAGCCCCTCAATTGTTGCTCGTGACCGTATATCGGGTAAAATCATCGCTGTTGGTAAGGAAGCCAACATGATGCAGGGTAAAACACATGAAAACATTAAGACCATTAGACCTTTGAAAGATGGGGTAATTGCCGACTTTGATGCGTCTGAAAAAATGATCAGTATGTTCATCAAAAGCATTCCTGCTTTAAAGAAAAAAATGTTTACTCCTGCACTCAGAATGGTGGTTTGCATCCCTTCAGGAATTACCGAAGTAGAAATGCGTGCGGTAAAAGAATCATGTGAACGTGTAAATGGTAAAGAAGTATATCTAATACATGAACCCATGGCAGCAGCTATTGGTATCGGCATCGACATCATGCAACCCAAAGGAAATATGATTGTGGATATAGGAGGAGGTACTACCGAAATCGCAGTTATTGCCTTAGGCGGAATAGTTTGTGACAAATCTGTTAAAATTGCTGGAGACGTTTTCACCAACGATATCGTTTACTACATGAGAACGCAACATAATCTATTCGTCGGGGAAAGCACTGCAGAGAAAATTAAAATTACCATTGGTGCTGCAACGGATGATTTAGAAACACCTCCAGACGACATGTCAGTTCAAGGTCGCGATTTATTGACAGGAAAACCTAAACAAGTGGAAGTCTCGTACAGAGAAATCGCCAAAGCATTAGACAAATCAATACAACGCATCGAAGATGCTATTATGGAAACATTATCACAAACTCCACCAGAATTAGCGGCCGATATTTACAATACAGGGATATACCTTGCCGGAGGCGGTTCTATGCTAAGAGGTTTAGATAAACGTATTTCTCAAAAAACAGATTTACCAGTATACATTGCCGAAGATCCATTAAGAGCCGTTGTACGCGGTACTGGTATGGCGCTTAAAAACATACCTAAATTCAGAAGCATACTTATAAAGTAAGTTCCAAATAAATAAATTCAGATTTCCATTTAGCCATAAAACACCCTGCTCTTGGAATTTGAGTATTGAGATTTGATTATTTAAAAAATTTTAATTTTTTACGATGCAGCAAATTTTTAATTTCATACTTAAAAACAGTAATCGCTTACTGTTTTTGCTGCTTTTAGTCATATCGCTTTCTCTTACGGTTCAATCCCATTCCTATCATAAGAGCAAAGTCATTAGTTCCGCGAATTTCTTCACTGGAGGTATCTATGAAAAAATAAATAATGTGAATGAATATTTTGGTCTTAAAGAACAAAATGAAGAACTTGCATTAGAAAACGCACGATTAAAATCGCTGCTATTCAACATAAAAGACACTACCAAAGCTCCTGAAATCGACAGCATCAAAGGGGTTAAAAAAACAGACATCATTGTCTCCAAAGTTATTCACAACTCATACAGCGTATACGAAAACTTCTTGACCATCAATAAAGGTGCTACTGCAGGGATCAAACCAAAAATGGGAGTTATCAATAGTGCCGGTATCGTTGGCATCATAGACAAAGCCTCTCAAAATTATGCAACGGTTATTAGCATCTTAAATATTGAATCAAAAATCAATGCCAAAATAAAGAAATCAAACCATTTTGGTTCCTTAGTTTGGAATGGTAAAAGTACTGGATTTGTTCAGCTAATAGATGTTCCTCGATTAGCGGGTGTTCGAAAGGGAGACACCATAGTAACAGGTGGAGAGTCCATCATCTTTCCAGAGAATATTGGTATTGGCACCATTGACAAAGTATACATAGACGATGTAACTCATTACTATACTCTAGACATCAAATTATTCAATGACATGACCAATCTAGGCCATGTGTACATCATAAAAAATAAAGATGCAGAAGAGATTACCAACTTAGAAAATCAAAACAAAAAAGATGAATAGTGCCATACTAGGAAATAGTGCCCGTTTTGTTTTACTCTTAGCTGCCCAAGTTTTGATCTTCAATAGAATTGACCTATTTGGATTCATCAATCCATTCCCTTATGTGCTTTTCATTATATTATTTCCCGTAAATGGAAATAAAACAGGATTATTAGTTGCTAGCTTCTTTTTAGGCTTATTAATGGATATGTTCTGCAATTCAGGAGGAGTACATGCGGCAGCTTGTTTAATCTTGGCCTATTACAGACCTGCTATTTTTAAGTTCTCCTTCGGATTAAGTTACGAGTACCAAACCGTCAAACTAAACGATGTTTTATCCCCTGAACGATTTTCATTTATTTTAATCGCAGTGATACTCCATCACTTTCTGCTTTTTATTTTAGAGGTATTCAAAATAACCTTCCTCTGGGAAATTCTTGTACGTACCATTTTGAGTACGCTTTTCACAATCATTACCTGCATTATCATAATCTATATCATTAAGCCAAGCAAACGATGAGAAAAGTTTTGCTACCCACTATCATTTTCATTGCTACAATTTTATTGGTAATTCGCTTATTTTACCTCCAAGTAATTGACGATTCGCTCAAATTAAAATCAGACAACAATGCCATTAAAATCAAATATGACTATCCTGAAAGAGGATACATCTATGATCGTTTTGGCAAACTCCTAGTAGCTAATCAACCTTCCTATGACATCATGGTAATCCCAAAAGATGTTAAGGATTTAGATACTACCGAATTTTGTGCTTTGCTTAAAATAACAAAAGATGATTTTCTAAAAAAAATGGCTAAAGCAAAAGTTTATAGCCCAAGATTACCATCTGTGTTTTTGGCACAACTAAACAAAAAAGAATACGCCGCCTTTCAAGAAGTACAAAGGATTTTTACAGGATTCTATATTCAAAAACGTTCATTAAGAGATTACCAAGTTCCCTATGGAGCAAATGTATTTGGCTTTATAACTCAAGTAAATGATAAAATCATTGAAAAAAACAAATACTACAACAGTGGTGATTTAATTGGTCGCCAAGGAGTAGAAGAAAGTTATGAAGAAATACTGCGCGGCATTAAAGGAGTAAAATACATTCAAAAAGACAAATACAACCGAGAAATAGCCTCCTATAAAGAAGGAAAATTTGACACCATTGCTCTGCAAGGTAAAGACATCAACCTTTCGATTGACGCTGAACTGCAAAAATACGGCGAAGAATTAATGGTCAATAAAAGAGGAGGTATCGTAGCCATCGAACCCAAAACAGGTGAAATTCTTGCTTTAGTTACCGCCCCTTCCTACGATCCAGCCATCTTAGTAGGACGCCAACGTTCCAAAAATTACACCATGCTCTACCATGACTCTATTGCCAAGCCCTTATACGATAGAGGTCTATTAGCACAGTACCCTCCTGGTTCTCCTTTCAAAATAATGACTGGTTTAATTGCATTACAAGAAAAAGCTATTGATGAAAATACTACCGTAGTATGTAATCACGGTTTTAGTTTTGCACCAGGCCGATTTATGAGATGCCACTGTCACGGAGGTGCCATGCAATTACACCGCGGAATTTACGAATCATGTAATACTTTTTTCTCTACTTCTTATATGCGAACTTTAGACAAGTTCGCTGACCCTTCAATAGGTGTCGATGTATGGAGTAAACATTTGAAAACTTTTGGTCTAGGACAATTCATGGGCTACGATTTACCTACCGGTAGAAAAGGAAACATCCCGACATCCAAAACCTATAACAAAGTATACAAAGGATGGCGCTGGAGTAGTAAAACCATTGTATCAAACGCAATCGGGCAAGGGGAAGTATTAATGACTCCTATGCAATTGGCCAACATGATGGCCACCGTTGCCAATAGAGGCTACTACTTCACTCCTCACATTGTCAGAAGAATCAAAGGACAAATAATAGATAAAAAGTTTACGACTAAGCATATTGCCACAATTGACAAAGGACACTTTGAAACCATGATCAGTGGTCTTTTTGATGTGTATAATTTTGGAACAGCTCACGGTTTAAATGTACCAGGAATCGATATTTGTGGTAAAACAGGTACCGCAGAAAACTTTGCTAAAGTAGACGGGAAACGTGTTCAACTTAAAGACCACTCTATCTTTGTAGCCTTTGCTCCCAAAGACAATCCAAAAATTGCAATTGCGATACTGGTAGAAAACGGCGGATTTGGTGCTACCATAGCCGGACCCATAGCAAGTTTGATGATTGAAAAATACATTAAACGCAAAATAACCCGCAAAGATCTTGAAACTAGAATCCTAGCCAAAGACCTTCAACCCGAATATAATCGATTTATTGCCAAACCGGTAAAGGATACTCTTATCAATACAAAAGTAGCCAACCCCGATAAGGAAATAGCCAAACCAATAGTAAAAGATACTAGTGAAATTAAAAAGAGCCTTGCTCCAAAGCCTTAATTTCTAAACAAGATGAAAAATCAAAGCGTTACAAATAATTTAGATTGGATGAGTGTAGGCATCTATATTACTTTAGTAATATTAGGTTGGCTCAACATATACTCCTCCTCCCTATCTTCCATAGCCGAAGAAACTTCGATTTTTGATTTTACTCAAATCTACGGTAAACAGTTCCTGTTCATCATCCTGTCAGTCCCTTTAATCTTTGTCGTTTTATCCGTGGACGGCAAGTTTTATGAAAAATTCTCCAGTGTGATCTACATCATCGGATTACTGTCCCTCGCCGGACTTTTTGTATTCGGAAAGTCAATCAAAGGAAATACAAATTGGTATTCTTTTGGATCTTTCGGAATTCAGCCTTCCGAGTTTGTAAAGGCATCAACAGCGCTTGCCATTGCAAAATACTTAAGTGATGTACAAGTAAACCTCAAAGACACAAATAGGCAGATACAGGCTTTTGGAATACTATTCCTGCCCATGCTACTTATTGTACTACATGATCCTGGTAGTGCTTTAATTTTTACCATTTTCATATTAGTCCTCTATAGAGAAGGACTTCCTTCCTGGTATGTATGGACCGGATTTATTGCTTTAGTGTTGTTTGTTTTAGCTTTAATAGTAAAGCCTTTAATTCTAACCATCATTGCGTTAGCTATCATCCTACTAATTTATTACCGTAGTCGAATCATCAATAGAAACTGGATATTAAGTTCGATCATCTTTCTAATGATAGGTGGCTTTGTTTTTTCGGTCGATTATGTATTTGAAAACGTATTTAAACAGCATCACCGGGACCGATTTAACATCATATTAGGAAAAGAAGTAGACATGAAAGGGATTGGTTACAACATCAATCAATCTGAAATAGCTATAGGCTCAGGGGGTTGGTTCGGCAAAGGATACCTAGAAGGCACGCAAACTAAAGGGGGATTTGTACCTGAGCAACATACTGATTATATTTTCACCACCGTAGGAGAAGAATGGGGCTTTGCAGGTTGTATTTTAGTAATGTTACTTTTTGTCTTCCTAATTATACGAATCATCTATTTAGCAGAAAGGCAGAAAACCAAATTTAGCCGCGTCTACGGCTATTGTGTAGCCAGTATTTTGTTCATCCACTTCTTTTTAAATATCGCTATGGTGGTCGGCGTATTCCCTACTATCGGAATTCCACTTCCCTTCTTCTCTTATGGTGGATCCGGACTTTGGGGCTTCACCATCCTTTTATTTATCTTCCTAAAAATGGATGCCAACAAAGTGAACGAGTGGTAAACATAGGTTTTCATTTAATTTTCTAAGCATTATCAATATACCATAAAAAAAGCCACCTAATTGGTGGCTTTTTTATTATTGGTACTAGCTTAAGACTTCACAGCTTTGTCTTTTTTAGCTTTACTAGTTAATCCTTTATTATTTTCAGATTGTAAATCATTAAGTATGTGAATAGCCTCTTCTATATAGATGTCTTTCGACAAACTCTCATGCCAACGGTCTCTTTTCTCTTTTAGCACATTATCCTTCTTCATAGCATCTAATTCATAAGGCAATGATTTGAACTCAAACAAATTTTTATAATCTACAATCGATTTGTATTTTTTACTCTTGTCTTCTAAAGCTTTTTGCTCTGCTTTAAACTTATCAATATTTAAACTATAAACATTCTCCTTATTGCGCTCATCCAACCACTTAGCATTGTCATCTATCAATTTCATCTGAGCATTATCAGCCATACGCTCTCTACTTTTTGCAATGGCCAAATCAAAGTTATTTTGCTTATTCCATACATGATAATCAGCTGGATCTATTTTATCCCATGGCATTGCATTATCAATATCTTTCTCTCCCATTTTCAAATAAGCATAGCGGTCCGGAATCGCAATATCACTCTTAACGCCTTCTAATTGCGTAGAACCTCCATTGATTCTATAAAATTTCTGAGTGGTCGTTTTCAAAGCCCCCAAATCTCCATAAGTACTACCGCGAACAAATTGATTCAAATCAATAACATTCTGAACAGTTCCCTTACCATAGGATTGTTTACTTCCTATAATAACCCCACGCTTATAATCTTGAATAGCTGCCGCCAATATCTCAGAAGCCGAAGCCGAAAACTCATTAATCATAACCACCAATGGTCCATCCCATTGTACTTTTGAATCTCGGTCAAACAATACTTCTTTTTTTCCTGCAGCCGATTTAATCTGAACTATAGGTCCTTGCTCAATAAATAATCCCGCAATATCAACTACCGTTTTCAAAGAACCTCCTCCATTATCTCTAACATCCATAACAATCCCTTGAACGCCTTCAGCTTTCAATCGCTCTACTTCTAAGGCAACGTCTTTACCAGCATCCCGACTGTTTTGATCTTCAAAATCTATATAGAATTTTGGTAAATAAATAACCCCATACTTAAACCCATCTTTCTCAACAACACTCGATTTTACATAGGTTTCTTCTATCTCTACCTCATCTCTAATAATCGTAATCACTTTTATGGTCCCGTCCTGCTTTTTGACCGTTAAACGAACTTCAGTTCCCTTAGGTCCTTTAATTTTTTTAACTACATCATCTAGACGCATCCCCACAACATCCACAGCTTCCGCATCTTTTTGCGCTACTTTTAAAATGATGTCACCCGACTCTAATTGTTTTCCACGCCACGCCGGACCTCCCGAAATCAATTCTGATATTTCAGTAAAGTCACCTTTTTTTTGTAAACGAGCTCCTATTCCTTCTAGCTTTCCACTCATGCTCACATCAAACTTCTCTTTTTCAGAAGGTCCAAAATAAGAGGTGTGAGGGTCAAACCGTGAAGCAATAGCATTTACATAGATAGAAAACCAATCCTCTCTGTCCAGATCTTTAATAAAACTAAAGTTGTCATTCAACGAATTTAAAGTAGCTTCTCTTGTAGATTTTTCTAATTCAGCATACGTTTTTGGCTTTTCAGCTCTTCGCTTAGCATCGTCTTCTCTAAATTTCTTCTCCATTTCAGGAGTAATATCCTCACTCGAATCTTTACGATAATCAGCTAATTTTTCTTCAATTGTTTTTGTAGCATCTTTAGCTAAATCTTCTTGCAACTTTTGTTTTTCTACTAACGAAGATAAGGCAGACAATTTTACTTGTAAACGCCATCTGTCTTTTAACTCCGCAGTTGTTTTAGCAAAAGGCATCTTCTCATAATCCGTGTTAAATGACTCGTCTTTTTTATAATCAAACGGACTAGCTAAAGCTTCTTTGTAATAGCTTTTGCTTTCTTCCATTCGCTGCATCAAACGATTATAGGTCAAATCAAAGAACGCCAAATCCTTATTTTTAATCTGATCATCCAATTCCGTTTCGAATTTGACAAACTCATCAATGTCCGACTGCAAAAAGAAACGTTTCGATGGATCTAAAGCATTCAAATAGTCTTTGTAAACACCTTTTGAAAAAGTATCATCAATCGCAGCTGGGTTGTAATGCCCTTTTTCAATAACAAAAGTCAACAACTCCAAGAGCAATTTATCCTTTTCAGGATCCGTCGAAGCCTTTTGTTTAGGCATAAAACTCCATAGCGCTATTGATAACGTTACAACTACCAGCAGTATTTTATAGTTTCTTTTCATAAATAGAAGTATAATTTTCATTAATCTTGGGTCTAAAATAAACAAAAAACTAGGCACACCTTTTCTTATGGTGATAATTTTTTGTTAAAAACATTATTATATTGTCCTGAAACAGCAAAACGTTCAAAGTTATAAAAAATGTATCTTTATAAAACTTTAAAAAAAGTTAATTTCGCAATCAACTTAGCATCTTCAAAAATCGTGCTATAAAATTTAATAGAGCCAAATGATTTCCAAACCCACCATTTTAGTCACCAATGACGACGGCATCAATGCTCCAGGAATAAGAGCCTTAATTTCAGTTATGGCCGAAATTGGTAAAGTAATAGTAGTGGCACCCGATAGCCCTCAAAGCGCCATGGGTCATGCCATTACCATAAATAGCACCTTATATTTAAACAAAGTATCGGCCGAAAACGCCGATATTACAGAATATGCCTGCTCCGGAACTCCCGTAGATTGTGTCAAATTGGCGGTGAATGAAATCCTTAAAATGAAACCCGATTTGTGCGTGTCAGGGGTAAACCACGGCTCTAATTCATCCATCAATGTCATCTATTCTGGCACCATGAGTGCCGCCGTAGAAGCCGGCATAGAAGGAATACCCGCCATTGGATTCTCTTTATTAGATTATGCTTGGAGTGCCAACTTTGAAGCCATCAAGCCTTTTATAAAAAAAATAGCCTTAGAAGTCTTGTCGAAGAAAATGACCGAAGGAACCGTTCTAAACGTGAATTTCCCCAAACTAAAACAAGAAGATATAAAAGGAATAAAAATATGCCGTCAAGCCAAAGCACTTTGGATGGAACGTTTCGATAAAAGACAAACCCCCTTCGGTAAAGATTATTACTGGCTTACTGGCGAGTTCGTCAATCAAGATAAAGGGGAAGATACTGATGAATGGGCGCTAGCCAATGGCTATATTTCCATAGTTCCCGTCCAATTTGATTTAACGGCACACCATGCGATTGCCCAACTTAACACTTGGAATTTATAGTACAACCGAAAAAGTCTGCATTGTATTCAACTAATAAATAGGCATGCAAAATATGAAATACTACATTATAGCAGGTGAAGCTTCCGGCGATTTGCACGGAGCCAACTTAATGAAGGCACTTTATAAAGAAGATACCACCGCAGAAATCCGCTTTTGGGGCGGTGACCTAATGCAACAAGTAGGTGGTACGCTGGTAAAACACTACCGAGAACTAGCTTTCATGGGGTTTGCCGAAGTTATACTGAATCTTAAAACCATCCTAAACAATATCAAAATCTGTAAAGCCGATATCGAAAAGTTCCAACCCGATGTCATCATCTTTATCGATTACCCTGGGTTCAACATGCGCATCGCTAAATGGGCAAAACAAAAAGGGATCAAAACCCATTATTACATCGCTCCACAAATCTGGGCTTGGAAAGAAAATCGCATCCAAGCCGTAAAAAGAGATTTCGACAAACTATTTGTAATACTCCCCTTTGAAAAAGAATTCTTCGAAGTAAAACACCACTTCCCCGTAGATTTTGTAGGTCATCCCCTAATCGACGCCATCCACAATCGAACTCAAGCAGAAGAAGCCTTCTTTAGAAAAAACAACAACCTCAACGAAAAACCCATCATCGCACTGCTGCCAGGTAGCCGCAAACAAGAAATAGCCAAAATGCTTACCATTATGCTAAGCGTAGTAGAGGATTTCAAAGATTACCAATTTGTTATCGCAGGTGCACCCAGCCAAGACTTTCATTTTTACGAACAATTCCTTACCAATAAAAATGTAAAATTCATTGCCAACCAAACCTATGACTTACTCAGTGTCGCTGCTGCTGCTCTTGTAACCTCCGGTACAGCCACCCTTGAAACTGCCTTATTCAAAGTACCCGAAGTCGTTTGCTATAAAGGAAGTTGGGCTTCCTACCAAATAGCCAAACGCATCATCACCCTTAAATACATATCTCTTGTTAATTTAATCATGGATGAAGAAGTAGTAGCCGAATTAATACAAGAAAAGTGCACAAAAAAGAACTTAAAAACAGAACTTTCAAAACTCCTCGAACCTACTTATAGAAAGGCTTTACTAGAAAAATACGAGGCCCTAGAGCTTAAATTAGGAGGCATAGGCGCCAGCGACAAAACTGCTAAATTAATCTTAAAAGACCTGAATTAGTTGGTATTAGTGTTTAAAATGGTATCTTTGCAGTCAAATCTATTGGATGAAAAGCATACTTAAAATAACATTTCTATTACTTGTTTGCAGTGGCAAATTGTTCGCGGCTAACGGAACCAACTACGTTGTTTTAAAGAAGTCTCTTCCCTTTTTTCATATTGACTCAGTAAAAACAAACACTACTGATCCCAATAAAACAGACCCAAAAAAAACCTTCTCTCTCAATACCAAAAATGAATCCGATATTATCATTTCAGACAGTGAAGAAAGCTATGTAGCAGAACAATTAATCAATGTGGCTTCTGATAATTTAGGGATTGTTTATCGCGCTGGAGGCACAACCAAAAATGGTTTTGACTGCTCTGGTTTGATTTTTTCTACCTTTAGAAAATTCGACATTACTTTACCTCGTTCTTCCAACGAGATGGCACTAATTGGTAATAAAACCGACCTAAAGAATGCCAAAAAGGGAGACCTTGTTTTCTTTATTAATCGCGGGCAACACCACATCAATCATGTGGGTATGGTCGTTGAAGTAACCGAAGATGATGTAAAATTCATTCACTCCTCTACCCAAAGTGGCGTGGTGATTTCATCCATGAACGAACCTTACTACAAAAGGACTTTCACTCAAATCAACCGAGTAATAGAATAATTTTCTTGCATTTTTAAGATTTATCCTGTACTTTAGTGACATGAAAATCTTACAATTTCCTCTTTCTAAGATTACCATTGCCTTCCTCATAGGGATAATTATATTCAAATCTACCCCCATTCAACCCCTTTTCTTATTCCTAAGTAGTGCTACTAGCGTAAGCTGCTTACTACTTATACATTGGCGCATACTAAAAGTAAATCAATCCAAATTCTTATTCGGAATCTCAGTGCTTCTAACCGCTATGCTACTAGGCTATGTTAATGCGCTCATTCACAAAGAATCCCTTAGAAGCAATCATTATATGCATCTTATAAAAGATCATAACGACCATAAACTGGTTCTGTTGGTACAGGAAAAAATAAAAAATACTACTAAAAATATACGATATACATGTGAAGTACTAAATCTCGACTCCCATAATGGCACCGGAAGGGTAATTCTCAATATACGCAAACGCAATACTGCAAACTTCAACATAGGAACTACCCTCCTAGTCAAAGGTGACCTCTATAAGAACCAATCCATTACAAACCCCTACCTTTTTGATTATGGTAAGTACCTAGAAAATCAAGAAATTTATGCACAAGTATATACTCAAAATAAACAAATCAAAACCATAGGCTACCAATCCAGTATTTGGGCCTCCTTTTCCAACTTCAGAAATAAAATAATCGCAAATCTGCAACAGTCTGGTATAAACAAAAAAGAACTTTATGTCCTAAACGCATTAGTCCTCGGACAACAACAAGATATAGCTCCAGAAATAGTAAAAGAATATCAATATGCGGGTGCCATACACGTGCTTTCTGTCTCTGGATTACATGTAGGCTTCATCATGCTATTCATAACTTTTCTACTAAAACCCATTACAAATTCAAGAAAAGGAACTTTTATTAAAGCACTTATAATAATAACATCCCTATGGATCTTCGCCATCATAGCAAGTCTATCTCCCTCCATCGTGCGCTCCGTTACCATGTTCTCATTTCTTACCATTGGTTTATACCTAAGAAGAACTGTAGCAGTATACCATACCCTAATAGTGTCCATCCTACTGATCCTGCTATTTAAACCCTCTTTTCTATTCGATGTCGGATTTCAATTAAGCTACCTTGCCCTATTTTTTATACTTTGGCTCCAACCTCTTTTAGCCCAATTCTATAAACCTAAACACAAAATAATCTCCTATTGCTGGGATATTATTACCGTTTCTTTTGCCGCTCAAATTGGCACCATGCCCTTAAGCCTCTATTACTTCCATCAATTCCCAGGCCTGTTTTTTGTGACCAACCTACTCATACTACCCCTAATAGGTATCATCATGGCCGTTGGTGTACTAGTCGTAGTCATAGCGCTATTTAAAACACTGCCGCTCTACTTAGCCAAGGCGGTAGAACTACTAATCTCACTACTCAACAACATTATCCACTACATTGCTACCCAAGAGGAATTTGTCATTAGAAATATTGCCTTCTCCAAAGAAATGCTATGGGGCTCCTATTTAGTAATCATTTTAGTAATCCTTTGGTGGAAAAAACCAACCTACCCAAAGCTCATTCTCGCGCTGTCTAGTATTGCAGCGCTCCAACTCATTATCATCCATCAAAAATACACCACGGCCAATAGCACTGAATTCATTGTATTCAACAGTAGAAAAAACACCCTCCTAACCGAAAGAATAGGCAACAAAGTAACCGTTTATAGCAACGACAGCATTCTTAACACTATAGAAAACAACAACACCCTACAATCCTATCTAATGGGAAATTTTTGTCAAAGAATAAATCGTAAACCTATTCAAAACCTAAGCTACTTCAAACAACAAAAAATCTTACTCATTGATAGCACAGCACTATACCCCTTGAATGGTTCGCCCGATATCGTAGTCCTCATACAATCTCCAAAACTTAACCTAGACCGATTCCTGCTCCACAACAAACCAAAACAAATAATAGCAGACGGCTCCAACTTTAAAACCTGTGTTAAACGCTGGAAAGCGACTTGCCTAAAACAAAAAATCCCCTTTCATTATACCAATGAAAAGGGATTCTATAAATTATAAGTACAGCTTACTAAGCTTTCTTTTTGCCTAAGATTTGATTAGCACCAGCCAACCATGCACTAGGCCCACCAGCTACATAACCGGTACTTCCTAACTTTTCTAAATTGATTTTACCGTCCTTCTTAGACGCATTCACAAACCATACGGTTGGATACCCTTGTATCGCAAACGTTTGTACTAATTCAGAATTTTGCTTTTGAAATTCTGGTATATGTGCAGTACCGTTACGGTCATAATCTAATTCGACCAATACAACATTGTCATTTGCCCATTTAGCAAACTCAGGTGTTTTTAATACTTCTTTTTGCAAACGCATACACCATCCACACCATTGACTACCCGTAAAGAATAATAATAAAGGCTTTTTCTCTTTCTTAGACAATTCCATGGCTTTGTTCATATCCGTTTGCCAGGTCAACTCCTGTGCTTGTATCGTCATACTTCCCAATACAAGGAACAACGTAAGTGCTAATTTTTTCATGTTTCTAATTTTTTTATCAAATATAACAAAAAAAGTGCCAAACCAAATTGACTACTTAACTTCTTGCATTAACTTTCTAATTAAAGGGGAAATTACAATCAATACAACGCCAGCAATCAATGCATAGATTGCCAATTGATAATAGCCCGAAGTATACCCTTCAAGCTTCGTCAAAGCAGACGCATTCTCATCTGGTGAAGACATTCCTGCACCTAACAATCCAGCAGCATATTGACCATAAGCACTTGCCAAAAACCACATCCCCATCATCATGCCCGACAATCTTTTTGGGGATAGTTTAGTCATGATTGATAACCCAATAGGGGACAAACACAACTCTCCAAAAGTAATCACAAAATAAGCCAACGTGAATATATTTAACGAGGTCAAACCATTTCCGTCTGCAAAAAACTTAGTGTAATAAAACACATAAAAAGCTAACGCTAAAAACAAGAATCCTAAACCAAACTTAATTAACGTATTTGGCTCTACTTTCCTTTTAGCCATAGCCAACCATACCACTCCTAATATCGGACTAAAAATAATCACAAACAACGAATTCGATGTGTTGTTCACAATATTCGGATTAATATCAAAAAACAATAAATTATGATGCAAATTTTCTTTGGCAAACAAAGCTAAAGAACCACCGCTCTGCTCAAAAAAGGCCCAAAATATTACCGAAAACAAGATAAAAACAAAAGCTGCAAACAACTTGCGCTGTGCCTTACCATCCTTCTCCTTGTAGGTTTCATATAAAAAATACAATACCGCCAATGGACCAATAGTATACATGAAATAATCGGTGTAATCCGTATTCTTAATCATGATGAAAATCAAAGGAATACTCAATAAAGCACCGATATAAACAATCACTTCTCGTGCGGTTCGCTTCTTTACTGACAAAGCTACCAAGGGAGAATCTCCTATCGGACCCAAGGATTTTTTAGTAAACACAAACGTGACGAGCCCAATAAACATAACTACAGCCGCTGATAAGAAAGCGTAGCTCCAACCATAATCTTTACTGGTACCAAAATATACACATACAGCTCCACCCAATAAAGCTCCGATATTAATTCCTGAATAAAACAATCCAAATCCAGCATCACGACGACTATCGCCCTCTCTATACAACTCTCCTACCATCGAAGAAATATTGGGCTTAAAAAATCCCGTACCAATAATGGATAGGGTAATCCCCAAATAAAATAAGTTTTGAGGCGAAAAAGCAATCAATAAATTACCCACAATCATAACAACACCTCCAAACAATAAAGACTTTTTAAATCCTAATATCTTATCCGCAAAAATCCCGCCTATAAAAGTAAAGGCATACACAAAGGCCTGTATAGCACCGTACTTCAAATTAGCATCTTTATCAGACAAGGACAACCCTAATAATTTATCCGCCATAAAAATGGTCAATACCCCGCGCATGCCATAAAAACAAAAGCGCTCCCACATTTCTACCGTAAATAAATACCATAACTGTTTTGGGTATCTCCCTTCAAAATTCTGAATCTGCTCTAAAGTCAATTTTTCACTCATCGTAACTAATTTAAAATAACAAACCTACAAGCGATGCTTGTAGG
>CANBOV010000002.1 GCA_947371275.1 Flavobacteriaceae bacterium
AACATTTATGGCTTAAGTTTTAATGTTGCCAACAACAAAATTGGGTTTAGTGACTTGAATTCGAACACCAACTTAGAAGATTTGATTTTCACGGGTACGGCGGCGGTGAACATGCGTTTTGACGCCAAAATCATCGGCCCAAGTGTTGCCATTCGTTTAAATAAATGGGGACTGGGTATTACGACAAAAGCTAACTTAAAATTTGATATTATCAATGTAAACCCTGTCATTGGTAATGCAATTTACAATAATGATTTGCCTTTAAACACGACTTTATTGAACCAATCTACTAATCAAAGGATAAATAGCATTTCATTTGGTGAAGTAGGTTTTTCGGCGGCCAGAATCTTAGTTGATAATGATAAACACAATTTTAGTGCTGGGGTTACTTTAAATTTATTATTCCCTGGTTCCTATTCCAATTTTGGTATGAGCGATATTAACGGTACCATTGTTCAAAACAGTACTGGATCCTTTCTAACTACCAGTCAGCCTGCTACCCTTAATTTTTCTTATTCAGGCAATCTAGCAGATAGTTTCACTAGCATTGGTGACTATAGTAAGTCTATTTTTGGTGGCTTGCATGGTATGGCCACCGACATCGGATTTAATTATGTGTGGAAAGATGGCGATAAAAAATATAAAATCAAGGGCGGTTTGGCGATTAAAAATATGGGAAGTATGACTTTTAAGGATGGTAACAATCAAGCGACCAATTACAGTTTAACTATTCCAAATAATAACCCCTTAAATTTAAGTCAATTTGACAATGTTAAAAATCTAAAAGAAATCGAGACTATTTTATTAAATGATGGATATCTGACAAAAAAAGACGGAGAGAAAAATTTCAAGGTTAAATTACCTACCTTATTCACCCTGTATGGTGATTTTAAAATCGTGCCAAAAGTTTATGTAACCGGTTATCTACAGCGTAAACTAAAAAAAGACACGGACAACGAACAAGTAACTTCTTTGAATGTGTTTTCTATTACCCCTAGAGTTAATTTGGGCTTTTTTGAAACCTACCTACCGATATCTAACAATGATATCTCGGGAACCAATGTGGGGATTGGATTTAGATTAGGAGGTTTTTATTTAGGTTCGAGTTCGATGGTTACTGCCTTGGTAAACGACAGTAAGCAAGCTGATTTGTATTTGGGTTTCCGTTGGGCCTTTTTATAAAATTAAGCAGTTAAGTCCAGTGAGTAGCTTGTTCACCAAATGCCCTTGTTATGCCTTATAGATTAGACGTCCATTATAGAAAGCAAACCTTAGTAAAGTTATTGAATAACATTCAATCGAATGAGGAAGCGATTATACAAGCCTTGTATGCTGATTTTAAGAAACCTGCTTTTGAAGTGGTGGCTACCGAGACGAGTTATATAGAGGCTGAATTAAAGTACACCTTAAAAAACATGGAAAAATGGGCAAAACCAAAGTGGGTATTGCCTTCTTTTTTAAACTTCCCCTCTTCTGATTTTATTTACAAAGAACCTTATGGGAAGGTATTAATTATTGCCCCTTGGAATTATCCGTATCAATTAGCTTTATCCCCTTTAATAGCTGCAGTAGCCGCAGGAAATCAAGTAGTAGTCAAACCTTCAGAGTTAACGCCGAACACTTCGGCTGTTATCACTAGAATTATCAGGTCAACCTTTGACGAAACGCATGTTGCTTGTATTGAAGGAGGGGTTGAAGAGGCACAAGCCTTATTGACACAACGATGGGATTACATTTTTTTCACGGGCAGTAGTAGTGTGGGTAAACTCGTGGCGCAAGCCGCGTCAAAACACTTGACCCCTGTTACCTTAGAATTGGGTGGTAAAAACCCTTGTATTATTGATGCTAGTGCCAATTTGAAACTTGCGGCTAAGCGAATTGTATGGGGAAAGTTTATGAACGCTGGGCAAACCTGTATAGCGCCTGATTATCTATTGATTGCTGAAAAGATTAAGGAGACTTTTGTATCCTATTTAAAATCGGAAATCCTTTCCGCTTTTGGAGAACATCCAAAGGTTTCACCAGATTATGGTAGGATTGTAAATGAAAAAAACTGGAGGCGTTTGGTTGCCTTATTAGAAAATGAAGCAGTACTTTATGGAGGGGAATCTACGCTTGCAGATTGTTATATTGCCCCAACACTCTTGGACGAATCCCAATTAGATAGTTTGGTGATGCAAGAAGAAATTTTTGGTCCGATACTACCCATAATAAGTTATAGAACCGAAGAAGAGCTTGGGACTTACATTTTGCATTATGAAAAACCACTTGCGCTTTATGTATTTACTACTAATACTACCTTTGCTGAGAAAATGATTACCCACTATTCTTTTGGCGGAGGATGTATTAACGATACTTTAGTTCAATTTACCAATAAGCGATTGCCATTTGGAGGTATTGGCCATAGTGGTATTGGAGCTTATCACGGTGCTTGTAGTTTTGCTTTGTTTTCGCATCATAAATCAATTGTTAAAAAAGGAAACTGGTTGGATATCCACACCCGATATGCTCCTTATCAAGGAAAAATTAAACTTATTAAAAAAGTGATAGGATGGTTTTCTTAAAACCTGAAAAATAATCCATTACATCTTTAATTTTTATGTATATTGTTCCAGTAAATTTTGTAAAAGCCATTTTGTTTAATTGAAAAAAAGTGTACTCCTTTGACTAGCCTAGTTTCTTTTGCAAATATTAATAGTTATATAATAATCAGTTTATTATTTATCATTCTATTATTATTCTACATAGCTATAAATAAAACGTTACGCAATAGACTTAATCTCAAAAAAAACTATTCTGAATTTGAGCCTAAAGAAGAGCAATTTAGAATATACTTTCTTTTTTTTGGTATTACAATTCCTTTAATTGAAACAATCGTTGAAGTATTTCAGCTGAGAACGAGAAATAATCATATGTTGATTAATTTTAGTGTAGGCGCACTATTGTTACTCTTGTATTTATTAACTACCAAATTCAAATTTTTCTATCGTTATATCAATACTATATTCACGGTTTCTTACTTTGCTTATTTTAGTTTTATTATCTATAACGTATTTTTTGAGCCCTTTGAATTGTTAACCTATTTAGAATTAGTTGTTGGCTTTTTTCTTTCCTATTATGTTATAAAAAACATTGTTCAATACTGGGTTTTTGTAGTGCTATTGTTTGTGTTTTTCATCATTGCCTATCGATTGGAGCTCATTGCACCGAAGCAAATCATCTTATTAGTTTGTGCCTTTATTTCAATTATAGCCATACATATTTCAAGGCATTTAGCGTTATTAGAAACTAGGAATAAGTTCATTTTTTCTGACATCATCGTTAACAATGGAAATTCCTTGATTATCACTACTAACCGTAAAGGTGAAGTATCCTTTTGTAGTGAATCTGTGCAGGAAATTTTAGGGTATACGGTTGAAGAAATGATGGGAATGGGATTTTGGGAACTTACGGAAGACCCCGATTTCATTGGAGAGGCGTATCATGACACCTTTATAGACAACCGATTGCACATTAGAAAATTAAAAACCAAAAGTGGCGATTATAAATATATCCAATGGAAAGACAAAAAGTATTCTGACAATATTTCAATTGGAATCGGTCAAGATGTTACAGAACAAGTTAATATAAAAGACCAATACAGAAGTTTAATTGAATCGGCTGCTGATTTAATATATGAGATTGATTTGGATGCCATAGTAACCTATGTCAATCATTTTACCGAATTAACTTTGGGTTATTCAAGAGACGAAATTTTAAACAAGCGATATTCTCAATTTATTCGAAAAGATTATATAGAATATGTTGTTGATTTCTACAAAGCAGCTCCGAAAGAAGTACGGGAATATAGTGATCTTGTTTTCCCTTTACAAAAAAAAGATGGTACCGCGATTTGGGTTTCACAAAAAGTAACTCAAAAAAAAGATCAAAAAGGTGAGGTTATAGGATTTTCGGCGATTGCTCGTGATATTACATTAGTAAAAAACTTAGAAATTGAACATTACAATAGGAGTAAAAAAGTAAGAACTCATAATGAGACATTAAAGAAGTTAACCTCTCAAAGTTATTCTAATAAAGATGCTTTTATTACTATTTTAAAAAACATTCTAAAAGTTTCTGGAACCAATTGTTTAATAGACCGAGTAAGTTATTGGTCGTATTTTACTGATGGTTTACGTTGTGAAAGTTTGTATTATCTACAAAGTGATCGTTATGAAAAAAGCTTTTTCATATCAATCGACCATTATCCAAACTATTTTAAATATATAGAAACTGGCGCACAAATTGTTGCGTCTAACGTTTACAACAACAATATTACACAAGAGCTATGTTTGGATTATTTTCCTAAAAACAATATTAAATCATTGCTTGATACTCCTATTTTTTTGAATGGAAAAATTGTGGGTATTCTATGTTTTGAAAAAATAGATATTGCTATTGAATGGGATAATGAAGATATTAATTTTGCCCGTTCTATAGCTGATTTAATTGCCATAGCGCTTGAAGCTCAAATGCGTATTGAAGCAGAAAAGAAATTAACTTATAAAAGTGATATTCTAATTGAAATCATTAAAAACACTGAAAAGTTTTTATTATCAAAGAATACAGATGAAATTTTTTCAGGCATTCTGGAGACTATTGGAAATGTTACTAATGTTGACAGGCTTTCTTTTTTTGAAAATCATGCTACCGCTCAAACCTATGAGCAAAGGTTTAGATGGACTTCTGAAGCCAAATCACTTACACCTCCAAATCCTTCACTTTTAAGTGTTCCACACAATGTCTTTCCGAGCATTACCGCTCAAATGAATGATAATAAAATTTATTACAATATCGTCAAAAAAATAACGGATGAACAATCCCGTGAGTTTTTACAAAAATTAGGAACTAAATCCATATTATTTATTCCTATCTTCATTAAATCAGCCTTTTATGGTTTTATTGTTTTTGATGATTCAACTAATGAACGAGAATGGTCTACTGATGAAGTTAGTGCATTACAAACCTTAACAAATAACATCTCTTATGCCATAGAACGCAATATTAACGAAGCGATGTTGCAAGAAAGTGAGGAGAAATTTAAGTTGTTGGCCA
Organism: Flavobacteriaceae bacterium; assembly: GCA_947371275.1. GTDB lineage: Bacteria > Bacteroidota > Bacteroidia > Flavobacteriales > Flavobacteriaceae > Flavobacterium. The sequence continues at coordinate 5,095 of CANBOV010000002.1, forward strand.
ACAATATTCCTGGGACAGTACATCTTTCAAAATATGATGAGAAATGGTCAAAAATATATCTTAATGATGAAATTGAGACATTAACAGGCTATCCGAAAGAGGATTTTTTAACCAATAAAATATATTACATAGATTTAGTACATCCAGACGATTTAAAAATTGTTGAGAATAATGCTAGTGAATTGTTTAAAAGAAAACAAAAAGTACATTTGATTTATCGCATCATTAATAAATCTGGTGATTATATTTGGGTTGAAGAGTTTGGCGAGCCCATATTCAAAGATGATGACATCGTCTACATTGTAGGGATATTTATTGACATTACAAAAAGGATAGAAGCGGAAGAAGCCATCACTGCCAAAAATTATGCTGAAGCTGCAAACCGTGCTAAATCAGAGTTTTTGGCCAATATGAGTCATGAAATACGTACTCCACTGAATGGCATTATTGGTTTTACAGAATTATTAATGAACACGGAATTAGAAAGTATTCAAAAAAAATACATGAATACTATTAATCAATCGGCCAATGCATTGATGGAAGTCATCAATAATATTTTAGATTTTTCAAAGATAGAATCAGGAAAATTGGAATTGAATATTGAAAAATTCAATCTTTACGAGCTGGCCAACCAAGTGGTCGATTTAATAAAATTTGAAGCTGACCACAAGAAACTTCAATTGAATTTGAACATTGCAGAAAATGTGCCTAAATACATTTGGATCGATTACATTCGATTAAAACAAGTACTGATAAATTTATTAGGTAATGCGGTTAAGTTTACTGAGAAAGGGACTATCATGCTTTCTATTTCTGTTATAGAAATGATTGATGACAAAAAAATTAAATTAAAATTCTCAGTAAAAGATACGGGTATAGGTATTAAAAAGAATAATGAATTAAAAATATTTGAAGCGTTTTCACAAGAGGATAGTTCGACGACCAAAAAATTTGGAGGCACAGGCTTAGGTTTATCCATTTCGAATCAGCTATTAGGTCTTATGAATAGTAAGTTAGAACTTCAAAGCGAAGTAACTAAAGGCAGTGATTTTCATTTCCTCCTTGATGTTGACTTTACCAATCAGACATTGGATTCAGACAAGACGGATTCTATGCTTAAAAACATTCATAAAACGCAGGTTGCTAGTCTTGAAGTGAAAACTATCTATATTGCTGAAGACAATAAGATAAATATGCTTTTGGCTAGAACACTCGTTAAACAAATATTGCCAAACTCGGAAATTCATGAATTTGAAAACGGTAAAGAAGTATTGGAGCAAACGCAACAATTGTTGCCTGATTTAATTTTGATGGATATTCAAATGCCAATCATGAATGGTTATGAATCCTCAGAACAAATAAGAAAATTGACCAATACTGAAAGTATTCCTATTATCGCGTTAACGGCAGGCACCATTGTTGGCGAAAAAGAAAAGTGTATTGAGCATGGCATGAATGATTATATACCTAAACCTATTGATAAAGAGCTTTTAGAGAGCGTCATAAAAAAACACCTGAGCAACTAATGCTAATTTTTAAGTTAATTTAGTTGTGACCCAAAGAAAACTATCAAACGAAAGATAGCGCACAGGCAAAAAACACTAGATATAATCGAATCAACTTCAATTCGATATTAATTGAGAATTTAAGTAGGTTTATTTCTTTATTGCTTTCTTAAAAACCATTTTTACAGTAAAAGAATCTTATTTATTTTAATCTAAACTTAGAATTTAAAAAATTAAAAACTTTTTTTTTGCATTAATCGTAAATCGGGCGTAGTCATTTAATTTATTGGAGTAATTTGACTTTAAAATGTGTTTGTCTTTTTTAATTTTGCCTAGCAAAAAATTAAACATGATAAAAGTAGGACTTGATAGTATAGCGTTTCACATTTCAAAACTTTATCTTCCGATTACCACTTTGGCTGAAAACCGTGGTATAGAACCTGAGAAACTTACTAAAGGATTGGGACTGCAAAAAATGAGCTATCTTGACGTACATGAAGATGTTGTTACCTTGGCTTCCAATGCTGCGTTACAACTCATCAAACAAGAAAATTTAAACCCTTCGGACATTCACAGAATTTATGTTGGCAGTGAAAGTGGTGTAGACAGTTCGAAACCAATTGGTTCCTACGTAGTATCACTTTTAGAGCTTCAGTTTGGAGAAAAAAGTATGGAGCATTGTGATGTTGTAGATTTAACCTTTGCTTGTATAGGAGGCGTGGATGCTTTGCAAAACTGTTTGGATTACATTCGCCTTAATCCGAGTAAAAAAGCGATTGTTATTGCTTCCGATAATGCCAAATACGATTTAAATTCGACTGGAGAATATACCCAAGGAGCGGGTGCCATTGCCCTATTGATTAGTGCTAATCCAAGAATAGTAAGTTTTTCTAAAGAAGTTGGCGTTTCAACGCAAGGCACTTTTGATTTCTTTAAGCCAAGACGTTATTTGAATAAAGAAACAGCGCTACAGCTTAAAGATAATCCCGAGTGGCAAGGGATATTAGAGAATGAAATTGGGATCTATAAAGAGCAACCCGTATTTGATGGACAATATTCTAATCAATGTTATATTAATCGAATTAAGGGGGCTTATGAACATTATAAAACGGAAAGTAATCAAACAGGGAAGCTTTATGAAAATTGGGTTTCCATTTTGATGCACTTACCTTATTGTTTTCAAGGCAGAAGGACTTTTATAGAACTATATGCAAATGAGAATCCTGAACTGCTTGCTTCTCAACTTGGTGATAGTACTAAGGACAAAATAAAAGCATTGGCTAAAAGTGACCCCTATTTACAACTAGTTAACGAGAAAATAGTGCCTACTGAAATTGCTTCAGGTCAGGTAGGAAATATCTATACAGGATCTATATTCTTGGGATTGTTATCAACTCTTTGCTATCATTATCAAGAACAAACCGCCTTAGCATCCCAAAAAATGGGCTTTATCGCCTATGGTAGCGGTTCTAAATCTAAAGTATTTGAAGCGGAAGTAATAGAGGGTTGGGAAAGTCAAATTGGAAAAGTACATCTATTTGAAACATTGGAACTGCGCACTGCCCTTGATTTTGTAACTTATGAAAAGCTTCATAAGAAGGAATTAGAACTATCTGTAATTGCTCCTGTCAATGAATTTTATTTAGATCGAATTGAAAAGGAAAACCCAGTCTTGGTTGGAGCACGATATTACAAATTTGGTTAACTAGATCAACCTAGCCAACCGTCTCTATCCAAACTTCTATATTGTATAGCTTCAGCAATGTGGTTGGAGTTTACTGCATCAGATTGTTCTAAATCGGCTATAGTCCTCGCTACTTTAAGGATTCGGTCATAGGCTCTTGCAGAAAGATTTAGTCGTTCCATTGCTGTTTTTAAAAGTTGTAAAGAAGAATCTTCGAGTGCGCAATATTCTCGTAGTTGCTTGGTGTTCATCTGAGCATTATAATGAATTGAAGTCAAGCCTTCAAAGCGCAATGATTGAATTTCACGGGCTTTAGTAACGCGTTCTCTAATGAGTACACTACTTTCTGCTGGTCTAGTTTCGGTAAGTTTTTCAAAAGGGACAGGAGTCACTTCAATGTGGATATCGATACGGTCTAAAAGGGGACCGGAAATTTTGCTTAAATACCTTTGCATTTCGGCAGGTGAGGAACTTACGGGTGCATCAGGATCATTAAAATAGCCGCCTGGGCTTGGATTCATGCTGGCCACCAACATAAAAGAAGAAGGATAGGTAATGGTAAATTTGGCTCGTGAAATGGTTACTTCTCTGTCTTCCAAGGGCTGGCGCATTACTTCTAACACTTCTCTTTTGAATTCAGGTAATTCATCCAAGAAAAGGACCCCGTTATGCGCTAAAGAAATTTCGCCCGGTTGGGGATAGCTTCCTCCTCCTACTAAAGAAACTGAGGACGCAGTATGGTGAGGGCTTCGAAAAGGCCGTTGATTCATTAAACCAGCCTCTTTAATCTTACCGGCTACACTATGAATTTTGGTTGTTTCTAAAGCTTCATTTATCGTCATTGGGGGTAAGATACTTGGGAGCCGTTTTGCCAGCATTGTTTTACCTGAGCCCGGAGGACCGATTAAAATAATGTTATGTCCGCCCGCCGCAGCAATCTCCATGCATCTTTTTATGCTTTCTTGTCCTTTGACATCGGAAAAATCGAATTCCGGAAATTCTAATGTTTTATAAAATTCATCATGGGTATCAATTACCGTGGGTTCTAACATTCCATTTCCGGCAAAAAAATCGATTACTTCCACCACATTTCCTATACCGTAAACATCCAAACCTGCCACTATTGCAGCTTCTTTAACGTTTTGCATGGGAAGGAAAAAACCTTTAAATCCCTCTTCTTTTGCTTTAATAGCGATGGACAAGGCCCCTTTTATGGGTTGCAAGCTTCCATCTAAAGAAAGTTCGCCCATGATGATGTATTGATCTAATTCTTTTGCTTTAATTTGGTTAGAAGCGGTTAAAATACCTATTGCAAGTGTTAAATCATAGGCAGAACCTTCTTTACGCAAATCAGCAGGGGCCATGTTGACCGTAATTTTTTTACCAGGCCAATTGTATCCGTTATTTTTTAGCGCGGCAGCAATACGGAAGCTACTTTCTTTTATGGCATTATCGGGCAAACCCACTAAATGATATCCTATTCCGCTATCTGTATTGACTTCTACCGTAATTGTAGTTGCTTCAACTCCAAAAACAGCACTTCCGTACACTTTTACTAACATAACTATTTTTATTTCATAATAAAAATACTAAAATAGTTACAAAAAATTCAAATAAAGAAGAAAAAAATTATAAAATATAACCGCAGTGAAAATGATTATTGCACATTATCACTCATTAATTCGCTTTTATTCTTGGCATAATCATAGCCTTGTTGCCACCAGAGGTGCATTTTTTCTTTATTGAATATTAAAGCATTATTGGTTAATTGAGTTGGAGTATAATATAAATTGAGTTTTACATTTTTATTTTTGGCTGCCAATTTACCAATTGTAATATCGTGTTTTTCAACTTGGTTGAGTAATGTTTGAAATAAATCAATCATTAAGGAAAATGGATTTTTGCCAATTTTTTTTGGAATACTTAGCATTTCGGTTTCTAAAATAACAACATCTACTTCCGTTGCCCCGCGATTAATTGCTTCTCTTATGGGAACTAAGCTTGAAAACCCACCATCGCCATATTCTGAATTATTTTTTGTTACTAGGCTCATAAAAGGAATATAATTGCAGGAGATCCAAATCCAATCACAAAATTCTTCATAATCAAAATCGGTTATGGCTTTGTATTCTACCTCATTTTTGGATAGGTTGGTTACAGTTACAATAATGGTACAACCCGATTCTTTTAATAATTTGAATTCTTCAAGTGTAAAATTGTCTTTAATGTATGTTTTAAGTTTTTGGCTTTCGCCGAATGTGCGCCTACCCTTTAGGAACTGTAGTAAGACATTAAAGTGATTTATCGAGACAATATCAGTGTCATTTTTTCGTTTAACCACGAATGGATTGATATCAAAAATTTTGTTCATATCCACACTTGTGTATATTTCTTTAATCTTATCTACTTTACCAAGCGCTAAATGGGGGATTAATAGGCTGCCAGTAGAAGTTCCTATCAATAAATCATATTTATGTTTTTTTTCTTCTAACAAGTATTGTGCTACTCCACCGCCAAAGGCACCTTTACTCCCTCCTCCTGAGATCACTAAAGCACGCATATTATTCTTTTAACAGTTTTTGCAATTGCAATTTCTCATTCTCATTAAGTGACGACATTAAAGTTTCAAAAATTGTTTTATACCCTTCTAAGGCCAATAATTCTCTAATTTTTTCTCTTGCGAATTTACTGAATTGCCATTTATAGTGGGTAGTGGCATTGACTAAATTTTTTAAGACGTTGCTATCTTTATCACTTATTGTGAGTGCATTCATAATGGCATTTTGACGTACGGAACTTTCATACTTGGCAGAGGTATAGTCCACTAATTCATCGTAGTACTTTGTTTTTTCGTCAGTTTGACCTTCAATCGAAAATATAGAAAAAGTTAAAAACAAAATGCGCAAGCTTTTGTCATTTCCTCCAATCCAATTTTGCGCTTTACTCAAATATAGGTTTCGGCTATCGGGAAAATTTTTCCACAGATTCATAAACGCGATTTCTTTGGTATCATAGGAGTCATCCTCTAATAATGATTCGTATCTAGATTTGAACTCAGCGGGTATTTCTTCTGTAAATTCAGCTACTGATTGACGTACTTTAAGGTCGTTTGTTTCTAAAGCCAAAGCGAGTAATTCTCTTTTATCTTCATAAGGAATGAATTTCATTTGATACAGAATTTCAGTTTTAATGGGATAAAACACCTTTGATTTCAGCAATTTACTGTAGGTTTCTTTATTTTCAGCGAATGTTTTTTTGCGAAGTTGTTGGGTTTCAAATAGCGTTTGCATGAAGGCATTTTTCTTCAGCAATGTATTGACTTCCTCTAGCGGAAAATGGTAGTCTTGTAACCAAATTTTCATAAATGCATCTGTATCAAACTTAGGCGCTACCTTTTTGATTTCTGCTAGAAAATCATTGGTATCGACATTTTGGAATTGGTATTTATTGAGGTACTTTTTTACTGCTTTTTGAAATGCCTTTGGTCCGATTGACTCTCTAATGGTATGTAAAGCCCAAGCCCCTTTTTGGTAAAAGGATAAGGAACTTGCTTTTTCGTTCATCACTGCTATAGTATCGTTTTTGGCTGCATTTCGCAACTGAAGGGAGGAGCGGTAGAGTTGGTGGTAAAAATAATCCTCCCCAAATATTTGGCGTTCGGCCAAAAGTGCATAGTAGGTTGCAAAACCTTCTTGAAGCCAATGATGTTTACCTGATTTGGCTGTAATTAAATCCCCAAACCACTGATGAGCCAATTCGTGGGCGTTTACATTTACATAATTTCGATCGTTAAAATCGGTATTGTCAATTACGAAATCTTGAGCAAAAATAGTTGCGGTGGTATTTTCCATACCGGCATATAAAAAGTCTTCGACTGGAATTTGCTTGTAAATTTTCCAAGGATAGGTTACTCCAATTTCGTTTTCTAAATAATCAAATACCTCTTTGGAATAGCGATATGTAGGTTCAAACTTAGAGGTGTCTTTTGGTTGGATAAACATTTGCAAAGGAACATCTGACTTAGAGCCTACCGTTTTATTGCGGAAGTCTCCTATGGCAACAGCAACCAAGTAGGAACTCATGGGATTCTCCATTTCGTAAGTCCAAATTTTAAAGTTGGTTTTTTCAGGAACCACTTTTTTCAGTACACCGTTTGCTATTACCACAAAATCTTTGTCGTAGCACACTTGTAAATTAAAAATGACTTTTTCGTTTGGATCATCAAAACTAGGCAACCAGTGGCTGGTGTATTTTCCTTGTCCTTGTGTCCATATTTGGCGTTTATCTCCTTCTCCGTTGAAATACATTGTTTGCTTGGGAAAAGCAGTATAACTAAAACTTACCCAATTCTTTCCATTTTTAAATCCTTCGAAAAGTAAAAGCTCCTTATGATTATTTATATACCTAACCGGCTTGTTGTTGACTAAAACATGATCAAAATCCATGTTTTTAGCATCAATACGAATGGTATCAATGTTTTTGAGTACTTTGAAATGATATACCACTGCCCCCACTACTTTCTTCATTGTAGCATCGGGAACCACCATAGCTTGAGCGGTTAAAAAATCCACTTTAGTTGTTTGCTGAGCAAAAGTGACAACGCTGAAAAGCAGTAATAAAAGTGTGCGCATCATACTGAAATATAGAATACGAATATAAGCATTTTCAGCTTGTTCGCTTTTTTAATTTACAAATTAAAAAACTATATTCGCTATGATTATTCAAACCATCAATGATGTCCAATTCACTGCTTCAAACCCCCATAGAATACCTTAAAGGCGTAGGTCCTCAGCGAGGGGAATTGTTGCGCAAGGAGCTTGGCATACACCGGTATGAAGACTTGCTTAATTTTTACCCTAACCGTTATATTGATCGAACGCGATATTATAGAGTTAATGAATTAAACAATAATGTAGCAGAAGTACAAATCATCGGTAGAATTATCAACATTAAAACGGTTGAATTTGGCAAAGCCAAAAAAAGGTTAGTGGCTAGTTTTGTTGATGAAACAGGGCAAATAGAGCTTACTTGGTTTCAGGGGCATAAATGGATTCGGGACACTTTAAAATTAAACACGCTCTACGTTATTTTTGGAAAAGTAACGAATTTCAATGGGCAATATAGCATGGCACATCCTGAGATGGAATTACAGAGCGAACATGAAAATAGCTTACGATCGGCCATGCAACCGGTGTATCCCTCTACTGAAACTTTAACCAACAGAGGAATTTCAAATAGGGTAATTAATAAGATGATGCAGCAGGTATTTTTAGAAACCCAAGCCAAATTTGCAGAAACCTTACCACTGTATTTGTTAGAAAATTTAAAATTGATTCCGAAAAACGAGGCATTATTCAACATACATTTCCCTAAAAGTCCTGATTTGTTGGCTAAAGCTCAATTTAGATTGAAATTTGAAGAATTGTTTTTTATACAATTGCAATTAATTACAAAAAATTTAGTTCAGAAGCATAAAATCAAAGGGCATCCCTTCACTATTGTTGGACGACATTTCAATAATTTCTATCAGAAACATTTGCCATTTGAATTGACCAATGCACAGAAAAAAGTAGTAAAAGAAATTAGAAATGACATGGGCACCAATGCTCAAATGAACCGATTGTTGCAAGGAGATGTAGGTTCAGGAAAAACTATAGTAGCCTTAATGTCTATGTTGATAGCTTTAGACAATGGATTTCAAAGTTGTTTAATGGCTCCCACCGAAATTTTGGCTAACCAACATTATCATGGCCTAACTGAGTTGGCTAAAGACCTCAACATAAACATCAAAATTCTTACAGGTTCTACTAAAACCATAGAACGGAAGGCTATACACGAGGCCCTAGAAAACGGTTCGCTACATATCTTAATTGGCACTCATGCGCTGTTAGAGGATAAAGTACAATTTCAAAACTTAGGATTGGCAATTATTGATGAGCAGCATCGTTTTGGAGTTGAACAGCGTTCGAAGCTTTGGAAGAAAAACAATATACCGCCCCACATTTTGGTTATGACTGCAACCCCTATTCCAAGGACTTTGGCAATGAGTTTATATGGAGATTTAGACATTTCTGTTATTGATGAATTACCCCCAGGACGTAAACCCATACAAACGGTACACCGCTATGACAGCAATCGGTTGAAAGTATGGAAATTCATTAGGGATGAAATTGCCAAAGGCCGTCAGATTTACATTGTATATCCCTTGATACAGGAAAGTGAAACAATGGATTACAAAGATTTGATTGATGGGTACGAAAGTATTTCCCGAGATTTTCCTTTACCAAACTATAGCATTTCTATAGTACACGGTAAAATGAAGCCTGCCGATAAAGATGCTGAAATGAAACGATTTGCCGAAGGAAAAACCAATATTATGGTTGCTACTACGGTAATTGAAGTGGGTGTTAACATTCCCAATGCCAGTGTAATGATTATTGAAAGTGCTGAGCGATTTGGATTGTCTCAATTACATCAATTGCGCGGTCGTGTAGGTAGAGGTGCCGAACAAAGTTATTGTATTTTGATGACCTCTTTTAAATTATCAGCTGATAGCAAAATCCGTTTAGAAACCATGTGTACTACCAACGATGGTTTTGAAATAGCAGAAGTTGATTTGAAGCTCCGAGGTCCGGGAGACCTTATGGGTAAACAGCAAAGTGGCGTCCTAAATCTACAAATAGCTGACTTAGTAAAAGACAAAGATATCTTGCTTTTGGCACGACAAAAAGCTTTAGAATTATTGAAACGAGATCCTTCCATGGAATTAATAGAACATCAAAGCCTGCGAGGGGCTTTTATAGAATTAACTAAGAAGAAAAATATATGGAATTATATTAGCTAAAACATCCATTACAACTGTTAAATAAATTCAAAGTATAACGCCACTTTCATTGCTAAGAAGTAGTTTTGTACTACTGACTACCACACTATTAAATGCACTTTATTTACATGAAATCAAAATACATTTTTATAACACTTTTAATCGTCACTTTAGGATGTTTGATTGGTTACCGAATAACCAAAAACAAGGAAGAAAATAGCAAAGAAAAAGAGGGTAAAAAACCTCCGATTACAGTCACTGGTCTTGTGGTAAAACCGCAAGATTTCTCAAATACTCTTTCGCTTTCTGGTTCGATTGAAGCCAATGAACAAATTGAGATCCGAAGTGAGGTATCTGGCATAGTTGAAACTATCTTATTTAGTGAAGGAAGTCAAGTTAGCAAAGGACAAGTGTTACTTAAAGTTAACGACATTGAACTAAGAGCACAATTGGCTCAAGCAAAAACAAAAGAAAGTCTGGCTTCTGAAAATGAAAGGAGAGCTAAACTTTTATTACAAAAGGAAGCCATAAGTCAGGAAGAATATGACATTGCTAGCGCCGATTATCGAACTACAAAATCCCAAACACAATTAATACAAGCTCAAATTGGCAAAACATCGATAAGAGCCCCTTTTTCTGGAAAAATTGGGTTGCGTACTATTTCACCGGGCACCTATGTAACCCCAACTACAATGATTGCTAATTTGGTAAATACTAATCCTCTGAAGGTGACATTCTCACTACCCGAAAAATATGCATCTCAAATTGGCAATGGAGCAAAAATCACCTTTACAGTACCTAATTTAACGGATAAATTTACAGCAAAAATTTATGCTTTAGAACCGGGAATTGAATTAGCTACTAGAACTTTAAAAATTAGAGCTGTAACAGACAATGTAACTGGTAAATTATTACCAGGAACTTTCGCTACAATTGAACTACCCTTAAAAAATAATAAAGATGCAATCATTATTCCTACAGAGGCAATAGTGCCTATTCAAGATGGGAAGAAAGTATTTATTGCAAATAACGGACAGGCAAAAGAAGTAAAAGTAGCAACCTTGGCTAGGACTGACAAAGATGTTGTCATTATTTCTGGATTAAAAATAGGTGATACGGTATTGACTTCTGGAGTAATGTCTTTAAAGGATGAAGCAGCAATCAAAGTAAAAATCAAGTAAACTTTAGAAACTAAACTTATGAGTTTATCTACCTTAAGTATAAAACGACCGGTTTTTACAATTGTCATTAACTTGACCATTATCCTTTTTGGGATTATTGGTTACAGTTATTTGGGTGTTCGAGAATTTCCTTCAATTGATCCTGCACAAATATCGGTTCGAACTAATTACACGGGAGCTAATGCAGATATTATTGAATCACAAATCACGGAGCCTCTAGAAAAAGCCATTAACTCTATTGACGGCATACGAAACATCACGTCTTCTAGTAATCAAGGCTCTAGTATTATTACCATCGAATTTAAATTAGAAAAAAATTTGGAGGAAGCCGCTAATGATGTTCGAGATAAAGTTTCCCAAGCAATAAAAAGCTTGCCTCAAGACATCGATGCACCACCAGTAGTTGCAAAGGCTGATGCCGATTCAGATCCTATAATTTCTATGACTGTTCAAAGTAATACTAAGAATGTTTTGGAATTGAGTGATTATGCTGAAAATGTTATTGCGGAACGATTACAAACTATACCGGGAGTAAGCAGTGTTCAAATATGGGGTCAAAAACGATATTCCATGCGCTTATGGATAGATCCCGTTAAATTATCCTCTTATGGTGTAACCGTTTCAGATGTACGAACCGCTTTAGAAAAGCAAAATGTAGAATTGCCTTCAGGAAAATTGACAGGAGCCAACACAGAGCTTACAGTCAAAACTATGGGTAATTTAGCTAAGCCCGAAGAATTTAATAACATTGTCATTTCGGCTGATGGAAATAAAATTGTTCGTCTTAGTGACATAGGCTATGCTGAATTAGGGGCCGAAAATTTAGAAACGCAATTAAAAACAAATAATCAGCCAATGGTTGGTTTGGCTGTTATCCCTCAACCGGGTACTAATTATTTGGAAATTGCAAAGCAATTTTACAAACAATATGACATTTTCAAAAAAGAGTTACCTAAAGATATTCAGATTAATGTGGCTTTAGACACTACATTGTTCATTAAAAAATCGGTTATAGAAGTTGCTGAAACTTTGTTGATTTCTATACTTTTAGTGATTCTAATCATCTTTTTATTCTTTAGAGATTGGGCTATTGCCTTTCGTCCGCTAATCGATATCCCTGTTTCATTAATTGCTACATTTTTTATTATGTACTTATGTGGTTTCTCGGTTAACGTTTTAACCCTTTTGGCTATTGTTCTGGCTACAGGACTGGTAGTCGATGATGGAATCGTTGTTACAGAAAACATTTTTAAAAAAGTTGAACAAGGTATGTCTCCAATTGAAGCTGCTATCAAAGGTTCGAATGAAATTTTCTTTGCGGTAATTTCAATCTCCATTACTTTGGCTGCTGTGTTTTTACCGATAATCTTTTTAGAAGGATTTGTGGGTAGGTTGTTTAGAGAATTTGGGGTCGTCATTGGCGCAGCGGTATTAATTTCGGCATTTGTATCTTTAACATTGACTCCTATGTTAAACGCGTACTTGATGAAAGGTGGAGAGCAGAAAAAAACCAAATTCTATACCTTTACTGAGCCTTATTTTGAAGGACTAAACAAAGGATACGCTAGTGCATTAGAGCGATTTATGCAAAAAAAGTGGTTAAGCTTTCCCATTGTAATTATATGTTTTGGCTTGATACTTTTATTTTTTAAAATCATTCCCAAAGAGACGGCACCCTATGATGATCGAAGTTTGGTTATTGTTGGTGTTTCGACACCGGAAGGAGCTACTTATGACTATACAGACCGTTTTATGACAGATTTATCAAAGTTGATAGACGATTCAATTCCGGAGAAAAAAATTGCCTTGGTTATTACTGCTCCTGGATTTGCATCATCTTCTGTCAATAGTGGAAGGGTTAGATTGGCACTTAAAGACCCTGAAGATAGACAAAAGTCCCAGAAAGAAATTGCGGATAATTTAACTAAATGGACTAAGAAATATTCACAGGCCAAAGTTACCGTTTCAGAGCAACCTACTATCGCTGTAAATAAAAAAGGCGGGCTTCCGATACAGTATATTATTCAAGCACCTAATTTTGAAAAACTTCGGGAGAAAATTCCGCAATTTATAGACTTGGCGAATCAGAATGATACCTTTTCAAATGTCGACGTGAATTTGAAATTCAACAAACCAGAAATTAATGTGACCATAGACCGGGAAAAAGCCGAGAGCTTGGGCATTTCTGTTTTGGATGTTGCCCAAACATTACAATTGTCTTTAAGTGGACAACGATTTGGCTACTTTATGCGTAATGGCAAACAATACCAAGTTATAGGACAGTTTGATAAGAAGGACCGCGATGAACCTCTAGATTTAACTTCTATGTTTGTTAAAAACAATAAAGGAATATTAATCCAATTGGACAATGTAGTCAAAGTCGACGAACAAAGTAATCCACCACAATTGTATCACAACAATCGTTATATGTCGGCCACCGTTTCGGCTGGATTAGCACCTGGTAAAAGTATCAGTGACGGAATTGAAGCAATGGATGAGATTAAATCTAAAGTACTTGATAGTAGTTTTACTACTGATTTAGGTGGGGAATCAAGGGATTTTGTTGAAAGCAGTTCGAATACGATGTTTGCCTTTGGTTTAGCTTTGCTGTTAATCTATTTGATATTGGCGGCCCAGTTTGAAAGTTTCATAGATCCTTTTATCATTATACTCACAGTTCCTATGGCTGTTGCTGGGGCTTTATTTTCTTTATGGCTATTTGGCCAAACATGGAATATCTTTAGTCAAATAGGAACTGTGATGTTAATAGGATTAGTGACCAAAAACGGTATCTTAATTGTGGAATTTGCGAACCAACTGCGAGAAAAAGGAATGTCTAAATATGATGCCATTATCCACGCATCAGAAGCAAGATTACGCCCCATCCTAATGACTAGTTTAGCTATAGCGTTGGGGGCTTTACCCATTGCCTTGTCGCTTGGAGCAGCTTCTACCAGCAGGATTGGAATGGGTGTAGTAATTGTAGGCGGAACTATTTTCTCTTTATTATTGACCTTATTTGTTATTCCGTCTTTTTATATGATGTGGTCAAGGATCAAAAAACACCGTCCTGAATTTGATAACGTGGAAGCTTTGGAAAAATAATTGATTATGAAATTGAAACCCTTATATACAATCTTATTTCTCAGTTGCTTTATGCCTAGGTTACAAGCACAAGAACTATTGAAATTGGAAGATGCCGTAAAAATAGCCTTGGAAAACAATTTTGCAATTCGCATCGCGTCCAATACTTTAAAAATGTATGAAGCTAATGCAACTATAGGAAATGCAGGTATGTTGCCTAAAGTAACGGCGAACATACTAGACAATAACAGCATTCAAAATAGCTCTCAAACAAGACAAGACGGCACAAAAACGGAATTGAATAATGCCAAAAACAAAAGTTTAACCTATGGCGTTGGCATAGATTGGACCGTGTTTGATGGTTTTAAAATGTTTGCTAAAAAAGGTCAGCTAGCCGAATTACAAAAGCTTGGCGACTCTAATCTCAAACTTACTATTATTACTAAAATTAGCGATGTAAATACTACATATTTTGATTTGGTCCAGCAACAACAGCAGCTAGCTGCAATTGATAGTTCTCTAGTTATTTCCAACCAAAGATTAACCATTGCACAAAACCGATTTAGCATAGGCAAAGCGTCCAAATTAGAAGTTTTGAATGCCCAAGTCGATTTAAATACCGATCAAACGGTACAATTAAAACAAAGGGAAATGCTGGCTAATACTAAAATAATACTGAATCAACTTTTAGCAAGAGATGTGAAAACAGCATTTTTTGTGGTGGAAGAAATTGTTGTAGATAAAAATTTGTTGTTACCGGCCTTAACGGATTTAGCCCTCAAACAAAACCCGCAACTCGAAGCTCAAATAATTAATAAAAGAGTGGCAGAATTGCAGTTGAAGCAAGTAATAGGTAATCGTTATCCCTTACTCAAAGTTACTACTGGCTATAATTTTGCTGAGAGCCAATCCAGTTTAGGATTTACTTCATCATCCTATGCAAGAGGATTAAATTATGGTTTTAGTGCTAGTCTGAATCTATTTGATGGGTTTGCTCAAAAACGTACAGAAAAAATTGCCAAATTGGAAATTGAGAATTCTAAAATTGCAATAGACCAAGAATCAAATGCTTTGAAGGGTCAATTGGAAAGTGGCTATCAAACCTACATTACAAATATAGATTTGATGGATTTGGAAGACAAAAATGAAGCCATTGCAAAACAGAATCTTGAAATTACACTTGAAAAATTTAGAATTGGTACTATAACTCCTATTGAGTTCAGAACAGCACAATTGAATTTCATTAACGCTAAAGTTAGAAATACCATCGCTCAATTTCAGGCAAAACAATCTGAAATCAATTTAAAAGAATTGGCTGGAAATTTAAGTTTTTAAAATAGTTTCGAATTAACAACCTGCTATATAATGATTCAATACAACCCTAAAGACTGGATTACTTTTATCTTTCGATTTCATAAGTCGGATACTTTTAGACAATTACTACCGATGATGGTTTTTATTGGAGCCTATGCTGGAATTATATGTTATTTTGAAATAGATTATTTTAAGTTAGCCGAAGAAAGTCATGTAAAAAACATATCCATAATGCATGGTATGTTAGGTTTTGTTATCTCATTGTTATTAGCCTATCGCACTAATACTGCCTACGATCGCTGGTGGGAAGGAAGAAAATTATGGGGAGCCTTAGTAAATAACAGTCGGAATTTAGCCTTGAAACTTTCGGCTATGTTAACTGACGAAAATGATAAAAAGTATTTGCGTTTTTTGATTCCCACTTATGCATCTGTATTAGCAAAGCACCTAAGTGACGAGGAAGTGGGACAAATCTTGTTTGACGATGTTACTTTACAAATCGATCATCAAAAGCACAAACCTAATCAGGTGGCCAAAGCCCTATTCCAAAAAATTCATGACCTCCATAAAGAAGGAAAAATATCAGGAGAACAATTAATCATACTTAATGGAGAATTGTTATCATTTACCGAAGTGTGTGGAGCCTGTGAGCGTATTAAAAACACCCCTATTCCCTATTCATATAGCGCATTTATCAAAAAGTTCGTCTTCTTTTATGTGATGACATTGCCGTTTGGATATGCTTTTAACTTAGGGTATTATGTGATTCCAGTCGTAGTATTTATCTTTTATGTGTTGGCCAGTTTAGAATTAATTGCTGAAGAAATAGAAGATCCCTTTGGCAGTGATGCAAATGATTTACCCACCAGTAAGATTGCTTCTAACATCAAGAAACATATTGAAGAAATTTTATGATTTCATTTTTGGGTTATGCCATTTAAAATACTACTTTAGTAATGATTATTACATACTATGTCCATTAAAGCATTACTACATAAACCGGCCCTCACTCATGAAAAGTCTCTAAAGACTTTGGTTGAAAACCGAACTATTTTTTCATTAGACCATTGTGAACTAAATATTTTTGAAACCTATCAAAAGTCGGATTTGGTCCCTTTGAAGTTTAATGACTTGGTGGTTACAAGTATGCTACGTGGTAAAAAAGTAATGCATCTTTTTGACGAACCACAATTTGAATACCTTCCTGGAGAAACGGTAATTGTTCCTTCAAACGTGGAGATGAAAATTGATTTCCCTGAAGCATCCAAAGATAATCCTACTCAATGCATTGCGCTAGCTATCGACAACAATATCATCACCAATACGCTGGATTTTCTTAATGAAAAGTATCCTAAAGAAGGGAAAAGTAATTTATGGAAATTAGACCATGAGAATTATTTCTTTTATAATAATGTTGAATTGGCCGCTACAATCAATAAACTGATTAAGGAATGTATGGGTGATTCAATTACTAAAGATGCCATAGCTGATTTAACCTTGCAAGAGCTCATTATCCGCATTATTCAAACTCAAACTGCAAAACGATTTGAAAATGAAAAACTCATCGATAGCAACAGTCCTATTTCGCCTTCCATAGCGTTTATCAAAAATAATATACGGGAGACCATAAATTTAAAAGACTTGAGCGATAAAGCTTGTATGAGTACCACTTCTTTTTATCGCTATTTTAAAAGGGAATTAGGCATGAGTCCTATTGAGTACATATTGAATGAAAAAATAAAATATGCCAAGAAACTCCTAAGCAATCCAAAGATTCATGTAAATGAAGTATCTTATGCTACAGGGTTTGAAGACTGTAACTACTTTATAAGACTTTTTAAAAAATATGAGGGTGTTACGCCAAAGCAATACCAATTAATGAATTATACTTCTCATTAATCATAAGTATTAAAGGTAACAGGGTCTAACAGTTCCAACTCTTCAGGAGTAAATAATCGGTATTTAATGATGAACGTTTTTCCGTAGGGAGTTTCTAGCGAAAAGCCACCTGCTCCTATCCCATCCATTACATCTAATGTAAAATGAGCATTTTTCCAGTATTCGTATAAATCTTTATCAAGCCAGAAATCAAAACCATCTACTTGTCCTATACATACATCGCCCGTTCTTGTATAAAAACCCCCTTTTTCAAAACACTGAGGTTGGGTTCCTTCACAGCAACCACCCGCTTGGTAAAACATTAAATCTCCGAATTTAGCTTTAAGCATGGCAATGACAGCGAATGCTTCTTGAGTAACCTCTATTCTTTTCATCTTTTATCATTTTATAAAAACAAACCGCAAACCAACTTAAAAAAGCCAATCTGCGGTAAGTACTAAATTATTGTTTTTTTCTATTAAAAGAAACCTAATTTGCTTTTACTATAAGAAATTAACATGTTTTTTGTTTGACGGTAATGTGCCAGCATCATTTTGTGATTCTCTCTTCCTATACCCGATTGTTTATAACCCCCAAATGGTGCACCTGCTGGATAGGCATGGTAGCTGTTTACCCATACCCTACCTGCATGAATTGCTCTAGGTACTTGGTACAATTCATGAGCATCACGTGTCCAAACTCCGGCTCCTAAACCATAAAGTGTATCATTAGCGATTGCGATTGCTTCTTCTGTAGTCTTAAAAGTCGTAACTGCTAGAACTGGTCCAAATATTTCTTCTTGAAAAATTCTCATCTTATTTGTTCCTTTGAATACAGTAGGTTTAATATAGTAACCTGTATCTAAATCGCCTCCTAATTTATTTTCATCACCACCAATTAACAATTCGGCACCTTCTTCCTTTCCTAAATTAATATAGGACATGATTTTATCTCTTTGTACTTTGGAAGCTTGGGCTCCCATCATTACGGTTGGGTCTAAAGGATTTCCTGTTTTTACCGCTGCTACTCTTTCAATAACTCTTTCAATAAATTGATCATAAATATCTTCATGTACCAATAAACGCGAAGGACAAGTACAAACCTCACCTTGGTTTAAACAATACAGAACAGCACCTTCAATAGCTTTATCTAAGAATTCATCATCAGCATCCATTACAGATGGAAAGAAAATGTTCGGTGATTTACCTCCAAGTTCTAAGGTTACTGGAACAATATTTTCGGTAGCATATTGCATTACCATTCTTCCAGTAGCTGTTGAACCTGTAAAGGCCGCTTTAGCCACTTTTGGATTTGTTACTAAAGCTCTTCCTAACTCTGAACCAAAACCATTTACAACATTAATAACTCCTGCAGGAATAATATTTCCGATTAATTCCATTAATATCATAATTGAAACTGGAGTGTTTTCAGCAGGTTTCAATACCACACAGTTTCCTGCTGCTAGCGCTGGTGCTAGTTTCCAAACAGCCATTAAAATAGGGAAGTTCCATGGAATGATTTGCGCAATTACTCCGAGTGGTTCATGTACAATCAAAGAAACAGTAGTTTCATCTAACTCACTAACAGAACCTTCTTCCGCTCTAATTACCCCTGCAAAATAACGGAAATGATCAATAGCTAATGGCAAATCAGCTGCTAAAGTTTCTCGAACAGCCTTACCGTTATCTACTGTTTCAGCTGCTGCTAAATAGGCTAAGTTATCTTCCATCACTTGAGCGATTTTGATTAGCATATTACTTCTGTCAGTAACTGAAACTTTACTCCATGTTTTGAATGCTTCGTAAGCCGCGTCAACTGCTAAGGTTAAATCTTCTTTATTTGAATGTGCTGCTTTGGTAAACACTTTTCCGTCTACCGGAGACACTACGTCAAAATACTGTCCTGATGCTGGTGGAACAAATTTTCCTCCAATGTAATTATCGTATTTATCTTTAAATGTGGGTCTTTGAATTAAATTACTCATAGTTTTAAATTTTTGATTTATCCAAAAGTACCTCCTATACTGTTTTGAGAATAGCACATTTCAAGCAAATTATAGCACATTTTTAATGATATGAAAATAGTAACAACATATAATTACCGAAAACAAAAAAAAACCTTAAAAAACCAACAATATGACAATCCTGCAAAACAAAAAACATCCTGTTTACTAATGAAAATATATTTTAATCTAAAAACTACAATCCTTATATTTGCAGCCTTAAATAGGTATACATGAGAATTTCATACAATTGGTTAAAACAATTCATTAAAATAGATTTAAAATCAGAAGAAACTTCGGCAATCCTTACTGATTTAGGATTGGAAGTAGAGGTGGTTGAGAAATACCAATCGGTTCGTGGTGGTCTTGAAGGAGTCGTTGTAGGTCATGTGTTAAGTTGTGAAAAACATCCTGATGCCGATCGCTTGAAAATTACTAAAGTAGACTTGGGAGATGGAACACCTGTACAAATTGTTTGCGGAGCTGCTAATGTTGCTGCAGGCCAAAAAGTTCCTGTTGCTACTATTGGCACAAAATTGTTTGACAAGGAAGGGGTAGAATTTGAAATCAAAAAAGGAAAAATTCGAGGACAAGAAAGTCATGGTATGATTTGTGCTGAAGACGAATTAGGATTGGGTACCAGTCATGAAGGAATAATGGTATTGGATGACAAATTGAAACCAGGGACTCCTTGCGCTAAAGTATTCAATATTGAAAATGATGAAGTATTTGAAATTGGGCTTACCCCCAACCGAGCGGATGCGATGTCTCATTATGGTGTAGCGCGAGATTTAAGAGCAAGTCTACTTCAAAAAAACAGCAATATCGAATTGATTACCCCATCGGTAAGTACGTTTCGTATAGACAAAAGAACATTGAAGATTGACGTTGATGTTAAGGATAATAAATTAGCTCCAAGATATTGTGGGGTTACACTTTCCGGGATAACGGTAAAACCATCTCCTGATTGGTTACAAAACCGCTTAAAAGCCATTGGACTTACCCCTAAAAACAATATTGTTGACGTTACTAATTATATCCTTCATGATTTAGGACAACCGTTGCATGCATTTGACGCCTCTAAAATTAATGGGAAAATCATCGTTAAGACATTGGCTGCTGGCACAAAATTCACCACGCTAGATGATGTTGAAAGAAGCTTACATGAAGAAGACTTAATGATTTGTGATGAAAAAGGACCGCTTTGTATGGCAGGTGTATTTGGAGGGAAAAATTCGGGAGTAACTGAAACCACAAATACGATATTTTTAGAAAGCGCTTATTTCAATCCCGTATCTGTTCGTAAAACCGCTAAGAGACATGCATTAAACACTGATGCTTCTTTCCGTTTTGAAAGAGGTATTGACCCTAATATTACGGAATTTGCTTTAAAACGTGCTGCTTTATTGATTAAAGAAATAACAGGAGGTGAAATCACATCAGATATCATCGATATCTACCCTAAGGCCATTGAAGACTTCCGCGTGTTTTTGAACTTTGATAAAACAACTAAACTGATAGGCCAAGAATTATCAAAAGAAACAATTAAGAAAATTTTGGCTTCATTAGACATTAAAGTGACAACTGTTTCTGATGCTGGCTTAGGATTAATCATTCCGTCGTATCGAGTAGATGTGCAGAGAGAAATTGATGTAATTGAAGAAATCTTGCGGGTGTATGGTTATAACAACATCAATTTTACCAAAAAATTAAATGCTACGGTGGCTAACTCAGCTCGTACCGAAGATTACAAAATACAAAACATTATTGCTGCGCAATTGAATGCCAAAGGGTTTCATGAAATGATGGCCAATTCATTAACCACTCCTGATTATGTGAAGTTAACAAACATGCTTAAAGAAGAATATAACGTAATGATGTTGAATCCGTTGAGTAATGATTTGTCGGTGATGCGTCAGTCTTTGTTATTTTCTGGATTAGAAGCAGTGTCTTATAACATCAACCGCAGAAATGGGGATTTGAAATTATTTGAATTTGGTAAGACCTACCACAAATTACCGTCGGGGTATGATGAGCCTAAGCACTTGACTTTATTTGTTTCGGGTGACCGTTCGGAAGAGAGTTGGACTTTGAATCAAAAGCCAACAGACTTCTTCTTATTCAAAGGTTACGTAAACAGTATCTTAGAGCGATTGGGCATTTGTAAAGTCCAAAACAAGCCTTTATCCTCTGATGTATTTGCCGAAGGAATGGCTATTGCTTGCGGTCAAGATACTTTGGTAGAATTTGGCACTGTAAAGAAATCAATATTGAAACATTTTGACATCAAGCAAGAGGTATTCTATGCAGATTTCAACTGGAACTTACTATTGAAATTATTATCTACTAAAATAAAATTTGTTGAATTGCCAAAATATCCAGAAGTGCGCCGGGATTTAGCGCTACTGGTTGATGAAGCGGTTGCGTTTGAATCCATTTATAGTATTGCGCGTCAAACCGAAAAATCGTTATTGAAAGACGTGAATTTATTTGATGTATACCAAGGGAAAAACCTTCCAGAAGGCAAGAAGTCGTATGCTGTGAGTTTCACCTTGCAAGACACTACAAAAACCTTAACAGAGGAGCAAATTGATAAAATCATGAACAAGCTTCAAAAGAATATGGAAAACGAACTGGGTGCCAGTTTACGATAAAAAAAAGCCTCACATAGTGAGGCTTTTTTTTCAAAATCTATTCACAGTGCAACTAAAAATTATTCTTTAGGTGTCAATACAGCATCAATCACATGGATTACACCGTTTGACTGATACACATCAGCAAGGGTTATTTTGGCACTTTCCCCCTTTTCATCAGTAATATAAAAATATTTTCCTTTCATCCCTACTGAAAGTATTCCTCCGCTAACCGTTTTCAGCACTGCTTTTCCATTACTTTCTTTGATTAATTTTGTCAAAATCATTTCATCTAGTTTTCCTGGGACTACATGATAGGTTAAAATTGCTTGCAATAGTTTCTTGTTTTCTGGTTTTAATAAAGTCTCAATTGTACCCTTTGGTAATTTATCAAAGGCAGCATTGGTTGGGGCAAACACGGTGAATGGTCCTTTAGTTTGCAGTGTTTCTACTAAACCAGCGGCTTTGACCGCAGCTACTAATGTAGTATGGTCTTTAGAATTAACTGCATTTTCGATAATGTTCTTAGAAGGATACATAGCGGCGCCTCCTACCATTACGCTTTTCTCTTTTTGTGCAACAGCGAAATTCCCTGCTAACATCGCTAAGGCTAGTAGCATCAATGTAATTAAATTTTGTTTTTTCATTTTCTCTTGTTTATTAATAGTTATAGAAGCATTTACGAGACTAATTATTAATTGGTTTTTGAAACTAGCTTTTATTTAGAAAATTACATCGTACAGTGCTACCTTAGCCTCAATTACCTCATTAATTTAATATTTTGCTAATAGTTCGTTGAAAACTTTGTGTTTGAAGTGGCCCCATTACATAGTGTGCTTTTGCAGTTATAAGCTTCTGAAGTAAATTAAAATAAATCAAAAAAAAAGCCCTCTCATTACTGAAAGGGCTTCACTTATTTTAGAATGTAAATTACATTTTATTTCGTTTTCTATCATTTTCGTTCAAATAGATTTTTCTCAAACGAATAGATTTTGGCGTTACCTCTACGTATTCGTCTTTTTGAATGTATTCTAAAGCTTCTTCTAAAGAGAAAATAATTGGCGGAATAATTCTCGCCTTTTCATCATTTCCTGAAGAACGAACGTTTGATTGCTTTTTCGCCTTAGTAACGTTTATACTCATATCATCGCTACGAGAGTTTTCTCCAATAACCTGACCTTCGTATATTTCGTCATTTGGATTTACGAAGAATTTACCACGGTCTTGTAATTTATCAATTGAATATGGAATTGCTTTTCCGTTCTCCATAGAGATTAATGATCCATTGTTTCTTCCTGGAATTTCACCTTTGTAAGGTTCATACCCAATATAACGGTGTGCCATGATTGCTTCACCTGCTGTAGCGGTCAACAATTGATTACGCAATCCGATAATTCCACGTGATGGAATGTTAAATTTTACAATCATACGCTCCCCTTTAGCTTCCATAGAAAGCATTTCTCCTTTACGGATGGACACAAACTCTACCGCTCTACCAGAAAGGTGCTCAGGTAAATCGATAGTTAATTCCTCAATTGGCTCACATTTAACACCATCAATTTCTTTGATTATTACTTGTGGTTGTCCAATTTGCAATTCATATCCTTCTCTTCTCATCGTTTCGATAAGAACCGATAAGTGAAGTACACCACGACCAAAAACCATGAACTTATCTGCAGAGTCAGTTTCTCCTAATTTCATGGCTAGGTTTTTCTCTAACTCTTTAGTAAGTCTGTCTCTGATGTGTCTTGATGTCACAAATTTTCCTTCTTTACCAAAGAAAGGTGAATCATTAATAGTAAACAACATACTCATTGTTGGCTCATCGATCGCAATCGTTTGCAATGCTTCTGGGTTTTCAAAATCAGCGATAGTATCTCCAATTTCAAAACCTTCTACTCCAACGATAGCGCAAATATCTCCGGCTATAACTTCAGCGACTTTTTTACGCCCAAGACCTTCAAAAGTATGTAATTCTTTAATTCTTGATTTCATTATTGTACCATCTCTTTTTACTAAAGAGATTGGCATTCCTTCTTTAAGAACACCTCTTTCTAAACGACCAATCGCAATACGACCGGTGAACGAAGAGAAATCTAAAGAGGTAATCAACATTTGTGGTGTTCCTTCAGATACTTTTGGAGCAGGCACATTAGCTACTACCATATCTAATAAAGGTTCGATATTGGTCGTCATATTTTCCCAGTGGTCAGACATCCAGTTGTTTTTGGCTGAACCGTAAACAGTTGGGAAGTCTAATTGCCATTCTTCTGCTCCTAATTCGAACATTAAGTCAAATACTTTTTCGTGTACTTCTTCAGGAGTACAGTTTTCTTTATCTACTTTATTTATAACTACGCACGGTTTTAATCCTAAATCAATTGCTTTTTGCAATACAAAACGTGTTTGCGGCATCGGCCCTTCAAATGCATCTACTAATAGACAAACACCATCCGCCATATTTAATACACGTTCTACTTCACCACCAAAATCGGCGTGACCTGGGGTGTCGATAATATTGATTTTTGTTCCTTTATAAACTACTGAAACGTTTTTTGATGTGATAGTAATACCTCTTTCACGCTCAAGGTCGTTGTTGTCAAGAATTAAGTCACCGGTATTTTCGTTTTCACGAAATAATTGACAGTGATACATGATTTTGTCAACCAAAGTAGTTTTACCGTGGTCAACGTGAGCAATAATTGCAATGTTTCTGATAGATTCCATGTGTGCTTTTTTGTGGGTGCAAAGGTACACTTTATTTTTATATAAAAAACCATTAACAAATTAGTTTACACTTTATTAAAACTATGCTCATAGTTCATAAAATCCTTGATAAGTTTTAGTACAATTTTTTTCAACTAATTTGAAAATATATATATTTGAAGTAATGAAAAATAATTCTAACAAAATAACCATAACCTACATCCTTATTTTAACGATTGTGGCTGCCTTAGGTCATGTTTTTGTATTGAATTATTCTTCTGCTACAACTCCCGAAGCTATTTTAAATTATAGCTATTTAAAGGATATACTCCTCATCTTATTTTCTAGTTTATTTTTTAAATACATTTTGATTCAAAATGACAAAAAAAACGAATCGGTGTTTAAAAAACTACAAGAAACCAATAATGAGATTATTGACTCCAATGAACGATATGACATAGTAGCTAAAGCTACTAGCGACACTATTTGGGACTGGAAAATAGAGGAAGATAGTTTTATATGGAATAAAGGGATTCAAGGTGTTTTTGGTTATAGTAAAGAAGATGTTGGTAAAACCTCCAAATGGTGGTTTGATAGAATACATCCTGAAGACAGTTTGAAAATGTCTGTAAAACTATATTCCTTTTTAGAGCAAAAAACAGAGAAATGGCAGGATGAATACCGTTTTCAGTGTGCAGATGGAAGTTTTAAATATGTTTTCGATAGAGGATTTTTAGTAAAGGATAAAGATGGAAAACCCATTCGAATGATTGGAGCTATTCAGGATGTTACAAAGCAAAAGGAAGAAGAACAACGACTAAGGCTATTAGAAACCGTAATTACCCAAACGAAAGATGCTGTAATGATTACAGACATCGACACTAAGGAAAATGTCATTCCGAATATCATCTTTGTCAATTCTGCATTTACCGACATGACAGGTTATCTTGCAGAAGAAGTTATAGGCAAATCACCAGCAATGTTCTTTGGTGCGAAATCAGACATAATGGAATTTGACAAATTAAAAACTTCTGTTCAAGAATACAAAGAATGTTTTATCGAAACCATTAGTTACAAAAAGAACAAAGATGAGTTTTGGGTTAATTTTTCAATGATACCGATCACCAATAAAGATGGAGAACATTCGCACTGGATTTCGATTCAAAGAGATGTTACTGAAGAAAAAGAACGTGATAAAGAACGAGAACACCTAATTAGAGAATTAACACAAAACAATAAGGATTTAAAGCAATTCTCTTACATTACATCTCACAATTTAAGAGCTCCTCTTTCAAATCTAACAGGTTTGTTAAACCTATTAGACGATATGACAATTGAAGACCTTGAGTTAAAAGAAATCATCACTGGCTTTTCTAAATCTACCCATCTTTTAAATGAGACCATAAACGATTTAGTTAAAGTTGTAATTATCAAAGACAACCCTTCTATCGAAAAAGAAAAAGTATTAATTAAAGAAATTTTTGAAAATGTATTTAATCAATTAAGCTTTCTAATCAGTTTACACAAACCAATCCTTAAGATTGATCTGGAAGAAGTTACTATTTTAAACATAAATAAGTCCTACTTAGAAAGTATTTTTTTAAATTTACTAACTAACTCCATAAAATATAGATCAGAGAATCGACAATTAAGAGTATCTATCACTTCAAAAGTTATTGAAGATAATTTGATTTTAACATTTAAGGACAATGGAATTGGTATTGATTTACAAAGAAATAAAGATAAAATATTTGGACTATACCAACGTTTCCACAACCACCCCGACAGTAAAGGGCTTGGACTTTATTTAGTCAAATCACAAGTTGAAGCTATGGGAGGTACCATTACAGTGGAAAGTGAAATAGGAAAAGGGACCACCTTTACAATTATATTTAAAAATAATTAAGCCATGCTAGATAAGATTTTTTGTGTAGATGATGATGCCATTACCCTTATGCTTTGTAAAAAAGTAATAGAGCGCGTTTCTTTTGCTAAAGAAATATTAACAGCTCAAAATGGAGAAGAAGCCTTCGCTTATTTCAAAACATTAGCCAGCAATAACGATTCACCTACTGATTATCCCAAGTTGATTTTATTAGATTTAAACATGCCTATAATGAATGGATGGGAGTTCCTTGATGCTTACCAAGAATGCGGTTATCAAAACATCTTTAAAGAAGCTAAATTCATAGTTCTTTCCTCTACTATTGACCCGCAAGATGTTGAAAAAGCAAAGAAATACAGTGCTGTTTTAGATTTCTTATCTAAACCTATTACAAAAGAAATGTTGGAAGATTTAAAATCTAGATTATAAATTCTTATTTTTTTAAAATAAAAAAAGCACTCATTATGAGTGCTTTTTTTATTTATCTTTTAATAAGTTACATTATAACTTCGTAACGTGTTTCGTTAATTTTGATTTTAAATTAGCAGCCTTATTGTCATGTATAATGTTTTTCTTAGCTAGTTTATCAATCATAGAAATAACAGCAGATAATTTTGCAGAAGCATCTGATTTATCTGTAGCTAATCTTAATGCTTTAATAGCATTACGAGTAGTTTTGTGCTGGTATCTATTTAATACTCTTTTTTTCTCGTTACTTCTAATTCTTTTTAAAGCTGACTTGTGATTTGCCATTTTTTCTTTTCTTTTATTTAAATTGTAGCCCGTAGGGGAATCGAACCCCTCTTACCAGGATGAAAACCTGGCGTCCTAACCGATAGACGAACGGGCCATCTTTCTCAATGCGGATGCAAAAATACAACTATTTTTTATTTTCACAAGAGTCAGGATAATTTTTTTTCTATTTTTTTTAATAAGCTTTCGCAAATAGCACTCTACCAGCAGATTTAGCTCCAGAAAAAATACACTTCCCTTCTTCTTCAACCCTATCCAAAGGTATACATCTTATCGTTGCCTTAGTTAAATCCTTGATTTTCTCCTCTGTTTCAGGGGTTCCATCCCAATGAGCTGAGATAAAACCTGTTTTATTTTCTAACACTTGCTTAAACTCTTCATATGAATTTACCTCGGTGATATGATTATCTCTATATTTAAGTGCACGATTGAATAAATCCTTTTGAATTTGTTCAAGCAACCCAGCAACATATTCAACTGCTCCATCCTTGGAAATAACTTCCTTTGAAAGTGTATCTCGGCGAGCTATTTCAAAAGTGCCATTTTCAATATCTTTTGGTCCGATAGCAATCCGAACAGGAACTCCTTTTAATTCCCATTCTGCAAACTTGAAACCTGGTTTTTGAGTAGTTCGATTATCAAACTTAACAGATACCCCTAACTTTCTAAATGACGCGGCTATTTCATTAGCTACAGTTGAAATGATATCAAATTCTTCATCTGTTCTAAAAATTGGGACAATCACTACTTGTATTGGTGCTAAATTAGGAGGCAGAACTAATCCGTTATCATCTGAATGTGTCATTACTAAAGCACCCATCAGACGTGTAGAAACACCCCAAGAAGTACCCCATACATGCTCTTGTTTACCATCTTGATTTGCGAATTTAACATCAAATGCTTTAGCAAAGTTTTGTCCCAAGAAATGGGAAGTACCAGCTTGCAAAGCCTTTCCATCTTGCATTAAAGCTTCAATACAATACGTTTCATCAGCACCTGCAAATCGTTCTGTTTCAGTTTTTAACCCCTTGATTACTGGAATTGCCATAAAAGATTCTGCAAAGTCAGCATATACGTGCATCATTTTTTCAGATTCTTCAATTGCCTCTGCTTTTGTAGCGTGGGCAGTATGTCCTTCCTGCCATAAAAACTCAGCAGTTCTTAAAAATAAACGAGTACGCATTTCCCAGCGCACAACATTAGCCCACTGATTTATCAACAAAGGAAGATCTCTATACGATTGAACCCAATTTTTATATGTTGACCAAATTATTGCTTCACTGGTTGGACGAACAATTAATTCTTCTTCTAATTTGGCATTAGGATCTACCATTAATTTACCAGGACGAGATTCGTCGTTCTTTAGACGGTAATGCGTAACAATTGCACATTCTTTAGCAAATCCTTCAGCATTTTTTTCCTCAGCTTCAAACATGCTTTTAGGCACAAAAAGAGGAAAATAGGCATTACTATGACCTGTTTCTTTGAACATCCTATCTAGTTCTGCTTGCATTTTTTCCCATATAGCATAACCATAAGGTTTGATAACCATACAGCCTCTAACTCCTGAGTTTTCGGCTAAGTCTGCCTTAACTACTAATTCGTTATACCATTTAGAATAGTCTTCTTCTCTCTTTGTTAAGTTCTTGCTCATAGTGAATAGTTTGGCATAAAAATTGTTTAACTTTTTTTAACTAAATTGTTCGGCAAAACTAACTATTTTTGTATAGTCCAACAATAAAAATGCTATCGATATGAAAACTAATTATTTTTCTCGTTCCAGA
Source organism: Flavobacteriaceae bacterium (assembly GCA_947371275.1). GTDB lineage: Bacteria > Bacteroidota > Bacteroidia > Flavobacteriales > Flavobacteriaceae > Flavobacterium. Next base: position 34,327 of record CANBOV010000002.1, read on the forward strand.
TTATCCAATTACGTCCTATTTGGATTAATCGCTTTAACAATTACTTCTTGTGGTTCTTATCAAAACAGCTCCTATTATGATCGAGATGGAGTTTATGGTGGTGATACAAAAACAATATCTAATGATAATACTCAAACTAATAAATATCAAGAGTATTTCAGCGACCTAAATAAGAACCCTGAAATTGTTACGAATGTAGACAACTACAGTAGTGTACCTAAGGACTCCATAGCAAAAACTGAAAATTATAATTCAGGAAATTCAAGTTGGGGAAGTAATCCCCAGTCAGTAACCGTTAATGTTTATGATAATAATTGGGGGTATGGCTATTGGAATAACTATTGGTATGGTAATTATTGGGGATGGAATAGTTATGGTCCTTCTTTGAGCTGGGGTTGGAATAGTTGGTATGGTCCAAGTTGGAATTTTGGTTGGAGTAATTGGTATGGTCCAAATTGGTATGGTGGTTATTATGGATACAATAATTGGTATGGTAACTACTATAACAATTACTACAACAGCTATAATCACGGCGGCGGAAGAAGAGGACCTTCCTATAGTGGTTATGCTTCAAATCGCAGCTACGCAAGTAACCGTTATTCCAATAACCGAATGTCATCAAACATCTATACTGGGAACAGAAACAGTGGATTTTCTGGTCAACAAAACACCAGAAATACCTACAGTAACACCAGAACTAATTCTTCAAATAGCAACTACACTTATGGATCCCCTAGAACCAACACAAACCAAAGTTACTCAACCCCTAGAAACAACGTAAGAACTGAATCAACACCTATTCGTACTTACACGCCAAGCACCAATAGCGGTGGTGGACGATCTTCCTATGGAGGAGGTGGTTATGGCGGAGGAGGGAGTTCATCTGGCGGTGGTGGTGGAAGATCATCGGGCGGCGGAGGAAGAAGATAATTATTTCTCAAAAATACATTTATAGAATTAAGATACTTATGAAAAAGAATTTATTATTAATATTAACCTTCATGTCTTTTTTTACAATTCAAGCTCAGGAGGTTAGAGTAGAAGACGCCTTACGATATGCAGTGGAAAACATTACTGGAACAGCCCGTTACAGAGCAATGGGTGGTGCATTTGGTGCTCTTGGTGCTGACTTATCTGCATTAAATCAAAATCCTGCAGGATCTTTATTTTTTAATAACAATTATGCTACAGCCACTGGGTCAATAAATTACTCTAAAAACAGCTCTTTGTACTTTGGAACAAGAGCACGAGAATCCGACACTTCATTAGACTTGAATCAAGCAGGAGCTGTATTTATTTTTGTAGATAATCATACTAAAACTGACTGGAAGAAAATTGCTGTAGCCTTCAATTATGAAAATACTAACAATTTTAATAACACCATATTTTCTGCAGGAACTAACCCATATAACTCTATTGGAAATTATTTTGTGAACTTTGCCCAAGGGTATATTGAAAACGATTTAAGCTATTCTGATTATTCAAATTTTGGCTTTGATGGGCAGCAAGCTTATTTAGGCTATCAGTCTTTCTTAATAGACCCTGTCACAAGTAGCACTTATTCAAGTCATGTACCGGCAGGTGCTAATTATTATCAAGATAATTCTATAACTTCAACTGGTTATAATGGAAAAATAACAGGTAATTTTGCTGCTCAATATAAAAATTATTTATTTTTAGGAGTAAATATTAATGCTCATTTTACAGATTATGTTAGAACCACATCATTGTTTGAACAAAACGACAGTCCTTCCACTAATAAAATTACTTCCATTCGATTTGATAATGAGTTACACACTTTTGGTTCTGGTATTTCGTTAAATCTTGGAGCTATTATAAAACCAATTCCTCAATTAAGACTTGGCATCGCTTATGAATCTCCAACTTGGTATCATCTTACTGATGAGTTAACACAACGAGTAAGTAGTAAACGTATAACCGGGACACAACTAAATACAGCTGCTGTTGACCCTCAAATGACCAATGTTTACGATCCTTATAAAATTCAAACACCTTCTAAATGGACTGGTAGTTTTGCTTATGTATTTGGAAAAAAAGGTTTGATCAGTATTGATGTTTCAACAAAAGACTATAATTCTACCCGATTTAAACCTAAAAATCTATATTCAGATTTAAATACAATCATGAGTAAAAACCTAACAAATGCAACAGAAGTTAGAATTGGTGGAGAATATAGAATAAAACTAATTAGCCTAAGAGCTGGATATCATTTTGATCAAAGTCCGTATAAAATTGACCAAGCTTATGGAGATTTGACCGGATATTCTGGAGGAATCGGGTATAACTTAGGTGACAGCAAAATCGATATTGCTTATTCCTATGATCATAGAAATTTTAATCAATATTTAATATCTTCGGGGATGCCAGATCCTGCGAGAATAAGTCGCTATAACAGTAATATAGTTGTAAGTTATTCTGTTAACTTTTAAATAGAAACTTTATAAAACTCAGACAAAGAACCATTTCGGAAACGGAATGGTTTTTTTATTTTAACATTGGTCCAGTCAATTTAATTTGAAATAAAAGCGTAATTTTGCACACCCTTAGCATAAATAAGGAATTAAATCTATGAGAACTAAGTCTTTAAAAAAAAATAAAATTAATGTTATTACTCTAGGATGTTCAAAAAACACCTATGATAGTGAAGTTTTAATGGGCCAACTCAAAGCCAGTGGAAAAGACGTAGTACATGAACAGGAAGGGAACATAGTTGTAATAAACACTTGTGGGTTTATAGATAATGCAAAGGCAGAATCTGTTAACACTATTTTAGAATATGCTGATAAAAAAGAAAAAGGCTTAGTAGATAAAGTATTTGTAACCGGTTGTTTATCTGAAAGATATCGCCCTGATTTAGAAAAAGAAATCCCTAATATAGACCAATATTTTGGAACAACTGAATTACCTTTATTGTTAAAAGCCTTAGGTGCTGATTACAAACATGAGCTACTTGGAGAACGGTTATCAACTACTCCTAAAAACTATGCCTATTTAAAAATTGCTGAAGGTTGTGATCGACCGTGTAGCTTTTGTGCTATCCCAATTATGCGAGGTAAACATGTATCGCAAACTATAGAAAAGTTAGTAAAAGAAGCCGAAGGATTAGCTAAAAATGGCGTAAAAGAACTAATTCTAATTGCACAAGATTTGACCTACTATGGTTTGGATTTATACAAAAAAAGAAATCTTGCTGAATTACTTGAAAATCTAGTAAAAGTTGAAGGGATAGAATGGATACGATTACATTATGCGTTCCCTACTGGCTTTCCTATGGATGTGTTAGATTTAATGACGCGAGAACCTAAAATTTGTAATTATATAGACATCCCTTTACAGCATATATCAGACAAAATTCTGAAATCGATGCGAAGAGGAACAACAAAGGAAAAAACCACAAAATTACTAAAGGAGTTTCGCGAAGCAGTTCCGGGAATGACCATTAGAACAACGCTTATAGTAGGTTATCCAGGTGAAACACAAGAAGATTTTGAAACTATGAGAGATTGGGTTCAAGAGATGAAATTTGAGCGCTTAGGATGCTTTACCTACTCTCATGAAGAAAACACCCATGCGTTTCAATTGGAAGATAATGTTCCTGAAGAAATAAAACAAGCACGTGCTGCAGAAATCATGGATTTGCAATCTCAGATTTCTTGGGATTTAAATCAAGAAAAAGTAGGACAAACTTTCAAATGTATCATTGACAGAAAAGAAGGGCAATATTTTATTGGGAGAACTGAATTTGATAGTCCGGATGTTGACAACGAAGTACTTATTGACGCTTCAAAATTCTATGTGAAAACGGGTGAATTTATCAATATAAAAATAATTGACGCCACAGAGTTTGATCTTTATGGCGAACCTGCTTAATAAAATAACTCCAATTTTATTGGATTTATTTTATTAATAGTCAATACTGATACCAGCTACAAGAAAATTATTACCGAATGTTTCAGTATTTCTTTTTGCATCATTATGAATGTAATTAATAAATATGGGCATTGTTATGCCTCTACCTAAATCAATTTCTTTACTTACTTTTAAACCCATGTTTACGAAAGAAACTTTATCATAGTCTGCATAAGAATAATATCCTGCTTTATTGTTTAATACTGCACCTATAACGGGTGCAAATTCGATTTCTTTGATGCTATTAGAAGGGAGTTTATTAAAAGGTTTAATAGTATATCCTAGTTCAATATAAGTTGTAAAGTTTTGTTTTGGGTTATTTCCATCATCATCATAGCGATAATCATTCCCTGCAACTAATGTACTTAAAGTTACATTAAAGGGATATTTATATCCCTCTGAAAAATCAAAATATAGAGTAGCATCTACCGTTTTAACACCATTTTTTCCATAGTTAAAAAACCTATTGTCGACTCCAGCCACTTTACTTACAGAAGGCCAGTAATAATCCCATAGTTGCACTTGCAAATAATCTGTGATTTGGTAGGTAGCATAAAAATCCATTTCTTGATATCCTTTGTAAGCAGTTGCTCCGTCAGGATAAAAATAATCATATTTAAAATTTGTAGTAGCCCAAAATCCTAGTGACAATTTAGCTGTAACTGCATATTCTATTGTTGGCTGTAATGCCACATAATCACCTCCCCAACATTGCCCACGCCACAGATAACGGCTCACAATATCAAGTTTTAGTTCAAGCTTCTTCTCTTTTTCTACAATTGTAGTATCTACTGCTGCTTTGTTTTCTTGAGAATGCAGAAATGATGAAAACAAGCCAAAAATCACTACAAATACAATATTACCCTTCATCTATGTCTAATTTGCTCAAATACTTATCAATAAGCTCAAATAATCGTTCTCTATTAAGCGGTTTTGTAATATAATCAGTGAAACCTGCTTCCTCAATTTTCATTTTATCCTCTGAAGAAGAATAAGCCGTTTGGGCAATAATTGGCAAATTGGGCCTAATAGGCAGGATTTGTTCTAATGCTTCAAAACCATTCATTAATGGCATTTTGATATCCATCAAAACTAAATCAATATTAGGATTATTGAGGCAAATATCTACCGCTTCTTGACCATTAATTGCTCTAATAATCTTATACTTTTTATGTTGCATCATTTTTTGAAACAACAAGAAGTTAATATTATCATCTTCAGCAATTAATATAACTTCATTTTCTGATTTTGTATCTTCAAGGTTAATAATTGGCTTCACAATAATATGTTCTGCTTTATCATATTTCAAGGGTATTGAAAAATAAAACACAGAACCTTCTCCAACCTTAGAAGATAAGCTAATAGTCCCTCCCAGAAGTTCTACATAGGCTTTAGAAATGGCTAAACCAAGACCTAAACCGCCTACTTTTATTGAGATATCACTATCAACTCGTTTAAAACGATCAAATATATATTTGTGATTATCTTCATCGATACCTAAGCCTGTATCTGTAACTTTAAAATTTATTAATCCATTAATAACATCAATTTCATAGCCAAACGCGACTTCACCTTCATCTGTAAATTTTATAGCGTTAGTAAGCAAATTAATCAACACTTGTTTTAACTTAATATCATCGGTAATGATATTGAATTCTGCTGCTTTAGTTGGCTTAATTAATTTAAAATTAATTCCTTTATTTTTAATGGTAATTTTTACCGTTTTATATAGTTCGTTAACACAAGACTCCAAATTGACCACGGTTAAATTAGGAATTAATTGATTGGAATCAATTTTAGACATTTCAATTAAATCATCAATAATAGAAACCAAATTTTTACCGCTCTTTTCAATTACATTTAAGTATTCTAGCTTTTCTGATTCATTAATTTCAGTATTGATAATTAATTCTGTAAAACCATTTATGGCATTCATTGGGGTTCTTATCTCGTGGGATAAATTAGCCAAAAAGGAAGATTTCAAACGATCACTTTCCTCTGCTTTGATTTTAGCATTTATTAATTCAATTTTTTGATTGCTATTTTCTTCAAACAAATTACCGATATAACTGAATTCACCCGTAGTCTTTTTTAATTCCTTTATGGCCTTTCTATTACCACTTTCCAGAGCTCTTCTAACTAAATCTAGTGGGTAATAGACTAATCTACGAGTATATATAAGGCTTATCAACAAATTGAAAAAGAAGGCTACTATAATGACGTAAAGTAAGTTGGTTGTGTTTTCAAAATAAACCACAAAACTTCTTTTAAAGACTAATTCCCCGACAAGTTGGTTATTAACATCACGTAAGATTACCGAAGAATAAATTTTATCATTATTAGTGGGTAAAGTCATTTTGGCATCCATAAATTGGATACTGGATTCTGTAAGTTTTTCCAAGTTTTTGATAAACTTTCTATCCATTAATCTTACTACAAAAAAATAACCCGAGGCTTTGGTTTTATTTTTTAAAGGATCATTCGAAGGGTGGATCGCCGCTCCCGTTACTTCTACGATTCCTTCTGGAATCTTCATATAGAATTTATTAATTCCTTCTTTATCCAATAAATTCATTTCCTTTTTTGGAATGAAGTCTATTGATTTTATTTTGGGCGTTGGTGTCTTAGTTATAAAATTAGCATTAGCATCATATACCCCTAGATAATCAGCTTCATAAATATTTAATTCATTACTTATCGTTTCCTCATACCATTTTGTATTTTTAGTTTTTACAAATGTTACAAATTCATCCCAATTTGTATCATTATTTATCGCCACCAAGATAGGTTTAGAATTAACTTCTAGCAACTTAGAGACTTCATTATCAAATTGTTTTACAGAATTAGCATACACTTGTTTTTCTGCTTTTTTAGTATAGTAAAACAATGCAAAATAGAGAATTATAAAGAATATACTTGAAGATATGATCAGCCAAAGGATTTTAGGGAAAGTCTTTTTTAAGGTCATCTATATTAATTTAATTAACTGATAAAAATGCAATTATTATACTAATATATAGATTATTAATTTAAAATAAAAAAAGTAATTAATAGCCTCAAATTAAATATGAAATTAAGGCAAAAAAAATTAAATTTGTTTGTCATTTTATTCTATAAATACCATGAAAAAAGTTGTATTATTTTCCTTTTACTTTATTTTAGTTAGTAGCATTACAGCGCAAAAATCAAAAAAAGTATATGTAGAATTAGCGAAAGAAGCTGGGTATAATGGAGATTGGAAAACCGCCGAATTTTATTATACTAAAATAATAGCATTATACCCGAGAGATTCAACAGCCTATTTTGAACGAGCCATTTGTAAAGAAGGACAACATGATTATAAAGGAGCAATTGAAGATTACACAATACAAGGAAAAATAAATCCTTCTGAACCCGATAATTTTTTCTTAAGAGGAAGAGACCGCCAAAAAATCAAAGATTATAAAAATGCAATTTCTGACTATAATAAAACTATCGAAATGGAGCCTGATAATCCGGATGCATATCGATTTAGAGGGCAAATAAAGGAGATTTTGGGTCAAAAGGAAGAAGCTTTAAAAGATTATTCTAAAGCTTTAGAATTAAAACCCTACTCTGATGCTTATTATGATAGAGGGCTTTTAAAATATAAAATGAACGATTTAAATCCAGCTTTATCAGACTTAGATAACGCTATTGAAATAGATTCTTTATTTGACGTTGCTCTAATGTATAGAGGCTTAATTAAAATGACTCAAAAAAATTATACGAGCTCCTTAAAGGACCTAAATGACGCTATAAAAATAAATCCAAAAAACAAGTTATATTATTTAAAAAGAGGCCAATTAAAATTAGCCATGGGACAAAAAAATGAGGCTTGCAAGGATTTTATATTGTATAAGAAATATGGAGGTACCTTAAATAAAAAATATAATTGTAAATAAATTCATCGATGAATAAATACTTATTTTTACTGTTACTATTTTTAGTTTATTCAAACCTTTGTTATTCTCAACTTGAGTCGGCAACAATAGAGGGAACTACTCAAGGCACTACTTATCATATTACTTATTTGGATACCAAACACCGAAATTTACAACCCGAAATTGAAAAAATATTAGTTGATTTTGATTTTTCTGTGTCCACGTACAATCCTTTTTCAATAATAACAAGAGTTAATCGAAATGATAACGATGTAAAAGTGGACCGCTATTTTAAAACTTGTTTTAAGAAAGCCAAAGAGGTATGGAAAAACACGGATGGAGCCTTTGACCCAACGGTATTACCTTTAACCAATGCATGGGGATTTGGTCCTGGAAAGAAAGAAAAAATTGAAAAGGAGAAAATAGATAGTATTTTACAGTTTGTTGGCTTTAATTTAATTGAATTAAAGGGTAATAGAATTATCAAAAAAGATCCACGTGTTGCCCTTGATTTTAATGCATTTGCACAAGGATATTCTGTAGATGTTGTTGCTGCGTTTCTAAACAAAAAAAACATTAAATCTTATATTGTAGAAATTGGAGGGGAGGTTTATGCTAAAGGATCAAATTTTGGCAAACCGTGGGAGATTGGTTTAGAGCAACCCAAAGACAACAAGGAAAGCATTAATCCCTTGCTTGCAAAAGTAATTTTGAACAATAGCGCGGTATCTACCTCGGGAAACAACCGCAGGTATTTTATAGAGGATGGCGTAAAATATGCTCATCATTTAGATCCAAAAACAGGTTATCCTGCCAAAAACACTTTACTAACGGCATCCTTATTTGCAAAAGACTGCATAACTACAGATGCTTATGCTACAGGAGTTTTAGTAATGGGTCTTGAAAAAGCTAAAGTATTTTTAAGTGTTCATCCGGAAATCAAAGCTTTTTTAATTTACAGTGATACAGCGGGCAACTATATGTTTTATAAAACTCCGGGGTTAGAATCTATAGTAACTGAATTGAAATAAAAAAAACAGCATCCCAAAGGATGCTGTTTTTATATTGCATAAGTTCAAAGTACTTCTCTTATTTATCTAATAAAACTTTGTAGGTTGAAGTTCCGTTATCATTTGTTACGTTAATAAGGTATTCACCATTTGCATAACTTGATAAATCAATTCTTTTAGATGATTTAGCATTATCATCAGAAGTAATGTTTTCGCTATAAATAGTAGCGCCTAATAGATTTACTACTTTAACATTTTTAACCTCATTTTTAAAGTTAAGGTTAAATATTCCATTTGAAGGATTTGGATACACTACTACTTCCGGAGATAGATTAAAATCAGCAATTGCTAAAGGTACTGGAGTCCATGAATACGACATTCCTGTAAAATTAGTATCTGCAGTCACGGGAGTTGAAGCTATTGCTGTTGGTCCTTTTGTGAAGGTAATATATTTAGTAGCTGTACCTGCAGTACCATGATCCCATGTTTCTTGCACGGCTACTCTAAAATTTCCATCTGCGACAAGCACTCCAGAAACATTTTTACCATCCCAAGTTACGGTAGTGGCTGCCATACTTGACAATGTAGTTGTAGTTGTAATTCCTGTTACATTACCAGCTGCAGCGGTATTCCATGTAGGAAGGTGATTACTTTGTGTGTTTTTACCTCTAACTAATAAAGACTTTACAAACGTCCAAGTCGTACCTGTAGAGTTATATTCAATCCAAATTGCTAAACATCTTTTAGTACCAGAATAAGTTGTAGCATGCGCGGTCTGATTAACGGTAAAAGAATACGTTCCCGCGGTTTGCCCTTTCACTGACATAGAAATGCATAGTAAAAAGGTTAATCCTAATAATTTGTAATTTGCTTTCATCTATTATGATATTTTAAATGTTATTTATTTTCTAAGGTTAATTTTATGTTGATTTTTGAAGTTTCCGCTAGTGTTTTTTTAGCTAATGCGGGCACCTCAATTTTGTAATCTGAAAGTTTAATAACGAAGTTTCCTGCTATGGTTACTTTACCTCCATCATTTGCTACGGTTACTTTGGTTTTAACTTTATTGGTTACACCGTGAATAGTTAAATCACCTTCAGCATCATAGCTACCAGCTTTTCCATCGTATCCTATAACTTTTCCATCAAAACTAGTTTTAGGAAACTTATCACTTTCCATGTAATTTTCATTGAAGTGTTCTTCCATTAATGGCGACTTAAACTTGAATGATTTTACCATACCTTGAACTACTAATTTTCCGGTACTTTTATCAAAAATACTAGACACGGTTTTATTGTTACCAATAACCTCATCAAGGGCACCTGGTACGGTAGCATCAAACTTAATCTCTCCCTCACGAGTTAACATTTTTTGAGAAAAAGTAGCACCTCCTATTAAAAGTGCGATAACTAAAATTGCGATTTTTTTCATAATATCTATTTATTGTGGTATTTTGTTACTAATTATTAAGGTTGGTAACCCGTATTTTTCCATTGTAAAATCAATTTGATTTTAGCTTTAGAAAGTGGGGCACCCCCTTTAGGCATTGTTTTGGTAGTATCTATGTCTCTTATAGTACTTCCAAATTCAATACTTTCTCTTATAGTGGTATAATCATAATATTCATTATAACCTCCTTGTGATGTATTTCCTTGAAAGTGACATGTAGTACATTGACTATCGAACAATGGTTTAATGTTTTTTTCGAATGAAGGGTTTTCAACATATCCTCCTATTTCATCATAGGTATGAGAATCACACGAACTCCCTAGTATACTTATGAATACTGCTACTACTATTAATTTAAACTTTTTCATAATTAAAATACTCTATACATGTTAAACCCAAAAAATATACCTCTTTGTCCTTGGTCCCAAGTCCCTAAACCATTTGTAAAATAGGCTACATCATTCATAGCTTGGCTATTAGAGAACAATAATTGGAATATGTGACCTCCTGTATCAATATCCATACCAATAGACAATGGATTGTGATATGGACTTTCTTTCATTGTATTAAGACGGGCAGCATAGTCCATATTAACACTAATTCTTTTAGAAACTTTTAGTCTACCACCAGCCGCTACTAAGAATTGATCTTTCTTTTCTTCTGTTGGTTCGTATAAATTTTTATGTACAAATATTGGGTCAATCTCTAATGAAAAAGACTCACTTAACTTACTTGAAATCAACAATTGTGAAGTGAATGCTAAACGGTCTGAAAATTTCAATGCAGGATCAATTTCTTTTTTCAATGCGCTGTTGGCATCTAAGGTATTGTAAACGGCAATAGTGAAAGGAAAACCATTTTCCATTTGATTTGCAATTCGAAGTTTAGAAGCTAGCTCATAAGTCTTGTTATAAGTATGTCTAGACATTCCAAGAGACCACCAATTTGTTACTCCATAAATACCTCCAATTTTTGTATAGGCAGCGTCTAAACCAAAGAAATTATCTAATCCTTTAGTACAATCTCCGAAGCGGTGAGAGACTAAGAAATACCAATCATTTTTAGCTGGTAATTTAGTAGACTGAATATTACATATTTGTAATCCTTTGAAAGCAGCAGAAGCCGCTACCTTTTCTTTTGGCGCTGAGTCGAGTTCTTTCATCAGGTCGTCTTGAGCACTTGCTACATTGAAAGCAAATAACAAAAGTGCTGAGCTCGCAATTTTAATTAATTTCATTTTGACTTTTTTTATTATTTATTTAGATTACATTGGTCTAATTTCAATTCGCCTAGAAGGTCATCGTAACCCACTACACGTCCTTTTATCGTTACTGCTTGTCCTACTTTTAAAGAAGCATCTGCAGCAATTAAGCTACAGTTTACAGTCTGATCTAAGATTACTTCTTTATTACTGAGAGAAGTAATTGTTCCAGATACTGCTACTGGTTTTTCTAAGTATTTTTTATTTGATGCTTCTGTATTGGCAGTAAATTCGGCCACAATATTTTTGGTCGTAATAGTGAAAGCTGCTGCTTCAGATTGTACATCTCTTTTACCATAACTGTACACTAAATAATTCTTTACATAAGGAAAAGCTACAACTCCTGCTATCACCAGCAAAATAAGGAACACTACAATTTTATTCTTTTTTTTCATTTTACTAAATTCTATTTTTAAAAAATTGGCATGCAAATAAATAATTATTAAAACCTAAAAACAAATATTTGGATGTTTTCAATAAAACAAACAACTACTGTTCTACCCTACCTGTATTTTTAAAAAAATATCCGTAAATGACAATAAAAAAGGGTTCAACCTACTTTATATTAAAAAAACCAAAGCAATTTCTTTCATTTAATTGTATTTGTATCGAGAATCTAATCTTTTAAAAATCAGTACTTATATACACACAAACACTAAACAATCACGATGAATAATACCCTATCTCATTTTTTCTTAAGATTATCTTAAGAAGAAATGAAAACTTATCAATGTAAGAAATTTACATAATTAACAAGCCAAACTCTTGCAAAGACTTTATTGGTTTTGAGAACCAAAACAATTCAAAATCTTCAAAGAGCAATTCAAAATCGGCTTTAATATTGGCAAAGGTAGTAGTCTTCACTAGCGGAATCGTTATATTTTTATTGTGAATTGTTATAGAATTTAATGTTTTCAATAGCCACTCCCCTTTCTCTCTATCTATATTAATTTCGATTGCTTTTTTTCTATCTTGAAACAGCAGGCGCATCATTTCCCAGGAAGATCCTTTTTTGGATTTAGTATAGACCTCAACCTCTGGTAGGTTTCCCAACCAAATTACTTTGGAGGACGGTTTTATAGTGAAGTACTCTTCGGTTTCTAGCGCCGATTGAATAAAATTGGGTTTTATAGTAGTTTTTGGGATTTTAAAATCGAACCAATCTTTTAATTCATAGTCTAATCCGATGCCGTGCATGAAGTTGAAGAGTGACTTTTTGAGTCCGAAGCTAAATTTATCATGATCTATTCCTGTTTTGTCTATGAATTGGACATCATTATTGGCAAAGGAAATCACGTTTGGTTTTGGAATAACGGCAAATTCTTCTGGATTCATTCCGACTGGGCTATGGGCAGTCATGGCGAATTGGTGCCAGAAACCCGATTGAATGATGCCTAATTCGAACAATTGGCGTACCATTTCGAGGCTATCTATGGTTTCTTGAACAGTTTGCGTTGGATATCCATACATTAAGTAGGCATGCACCATGATGCCTGAATCGGTGAAATTACGTGTAACTTGGGCTACTTGTGCTACCGTAACCCCTTTTTGTATTAGGTCTAATAATCGATCGGATGCTACTTCAAGTCCGCCAGAGACGGCTATACACCCACTGGCTTGCAAGAGCATGCAAAGGTCACGGGTAAAGTTTTTCTCAAAACGAATATTGGTCCACCAAGTGACTGTTAGCTTACGTCGGATAATTTCTAGGGCAACTTCGCGCATTAGGGCTGGAGGTGCTGCTTCGTCTACAAAATGGAAACCACTTTCTCCTGTTTGTTCTATAAGTTGCTGCATCCTATCGACTAGGGTCATGGCAGCTATTGGTTCGTAGAGTTTGATATAATCTAACGAAATATCGCAGAAGGTACATTTCCCCCAGTAGCAGCCGTGTGCCATGGTGAGTTTATTCCAACGACCATCGCTCCAGAGGCTGTGCATGGGATTTGCAATTTCTATTACGGAGATGTACTGCTGCAGGGGTAAATCGGAGTAATCAGGTGTCCCTACTTCGCTTTGTTTGTAATCAGCTTTTGACGTTGTATTTAGGTACACTACTTCGTTATTATCTAGGCACAAGGTTCTTTTGAATTCTGCTTGAATCGAGGGCTGAGAAATTGATTGGTATAGTAATTCAATGGGAAGCTCGCCGTCATCTAAGGTTATAAAATCAAAGAATTGGAAAACCCGATTGTCTTTAAGTTGGCGTAATTCAGTATTGGGGAAGCCACCACCCATGGCAATTTTAAGGGACGGATATTGTTTTTTTAGGAATTGGGCGCTACGAAAAGCGCTGTAAAGATTCCCTGGGAATGGTACTGAGAAGCAGACCAGTTTGGGCTGTACTTCCTTTATTCTTTCGCTTAAAATCTGCAAGGCTATACCATCAATATAAGTCTTATCGCTTTGTAGGGAAGTGTAGAGTTCGTCGAAGCTATTGGCACTGCGTCCTAGGCGTTCGGCATACCGGCTGAAACCAAAGTTTTCATCTACACATTCTATTATGAAATCGGACAAATCTTCAAGATATAAAGTGGCTAGGTGTTTGGCTTTGTCCTGCATTCCCATGGTGCCGAAGGCCCATTCCATATCGTCTAATTGATCAAAACGGGAGGCTTCGGGCAGGAAGTTACCGCTACAGATTAGCCTTGCTAGGGTATGATTTTTACCTTGTAGGAAAAGCATAACCGCTTCAATAGTATTGGTGTAGACTTCGTTCAATTGTGCTATACGCTGCGCATTGGCCGATTGTGGTGTTGCTGCTGCTTGGAATACTTTGATTAATCCATGTTTAGAAAACAGTTTGTTAATCACTTCAATCCCAAGGTCCATTTGGTAGGACGGAATGTTTTTGGTATTGAGAAACCCTTTCAAATAGGCCGTTGCGGGATAGGGCGTATTGAGTTGGGTAAATGGAGGCGTGATTAAAAGTAAGTCTTTCATAGTTTTCTACGGTCAACAAATTTAGTTTAACTTTTTATAGATAACTAAGATTGAGGGTTATAAAAATAGCAAAATGTAAGAATAAAAGTTGTAGTACTTGTAATAACAAGCTATTAAAGCAATGTAAAAACGAGCGTAACACTAGACAGAGTAAGCGTTACCTATATCTTAGCTATAGCTTATCCTAGTGGTATCTATGAAGTAAGTATGGAGTAACTATGGAGTAACTATGGAGCAACTATGGAGTAACCCCTACTTACAAGGCTACAAAATACTATATATCAATACTTTAAATAAAAACAAACCTAGACAAGGCTTACATTTATTTTGTAAGAATTTAAAATATTCTAAAAAAATCGATTTATAGGGAGGCTACCTTCCGTCTTTCTTTCTGGCGGCGATGTACTCGTTTAGTTTTTTACCGTAGAGCGATTTAGCCACTTTTGGAGACATTGATTTTTGGATGGTATCTAAGAATTTCAGGTTGATGTCGTAGATTTCTGCAAGGGTTACATAGGGTGCTACTTCGTGGTCTCCGTGGTTTACGGCAAAGTTGGTTGTATAAAGGTATTTTCTTTTGGTGATGCTTTTTTGCTCTTCCTCTATTCTATTGACTTCATTTGTGTTTTTAGTTTTAAAAGCATTGAATTTCTTTTCGATTAGCGTGAGGTCTTGGTCTACAAATCTTGAGACTACTTTTTTATATTCGTCGTAAAGTTCTTGATTTTTGGAACCTGTTATCTTGGCATCGGCGGTAAAGAAATCGAGTGATGTTTCAAGGTTCATCGTTCCTTTTTCGGCAAAAAACGGAATGTTATTATCTAGCGAATTACTCACCCCTCGATCCAAGAACAAATAGAGCATTTCTGGAGACTTTAAATCCAGTTCGGATGTGAAATGGGAATCGCCATTGATTTTGATGGTATCTAGAGCAATTAAGGTAGTGTCTTTAACACGTTGAATGTATAAGGTTCCTTTTTTTAATCCTTTAATATAACCGGTAAGGAGAAAATCTTTGGTTTGTTTTTTTTCGGAACAAGAGACCAATAAGATTACTAAAAAAAAGGCTAGGAAAGATTTATTCATGATATTCTTTTTTTGGCAATAATACTAAAAAAACCTCAATTTGAAAGTCAAATTGAGGTTTTGAAATTGTTCGTTACTAGGGTTTATCCTTTTAACCAAGCATTGTTTAATTTTTCTTTGGTTGTATCGGACATTTTATATCCTTCTACTTCCATGGTTGAAGGTTTTACTTTACCTGTTAGGGTTTGTACTGTACCCTCTCTTCTGATTTTGACACTGATAGGGTCATCAGTTTTCCAGTTTTGAGCACTGATAATCATATCATAGATATTGTCTAAGTTGTAGGCTTTATCATTGACAGCAAGAATTACATCTCCACCTCTTAAACCTAGACCATTCATAAAATCATTCAGTTCGGTTTCTGGAATGATTACAATTTCTTTATTGTTCGGATTGATGGTAATGTAAGGCGTTGCTTGATCTTTAAGGAATGGATTCCCAGGAATGGTCATTTTTGCTTTAGCTACCCCCATTTTACCAAAATACACATCATAAGGAATTGGGGTGTTACCCGCCACATAGGTAGCTAAAAATTGGCCCACTTCTGGATACGTTAAGGCTGTTATTTTAGCAAATAGCTCATCGTCATTGAAGGGCTTACTCGCTCCGTATTCTTTAGACAGCTTTTTCATTAAATCTAGAATTCCGCGTTCGCCGTTACTTTTTTCACGGATGATGATATCTACACACATTCCGATTAGGGCTCCTTTTTCGTATACATTAAGGTATTGTTCCTTGTAAGGAGGCACTAATACATTGGCACTCATTTCGGTAAAAGGCATGGTATCGTTTAGGGTAGCCGAATTCGCAATCTTTCCAGCCATTCTTTGATAAAATTCATCAGCGGTTATTAAACCTTGATTGATTTGGAACAAATTGGCGAAATATTCGGTACATCCTTCGTACATCCATAGATGCTTAGACATTTTAGGGTTATTGTAATCAAAAAATTGAATCTCTTTTGAGTGAATACTTAGAGGTGTAACGGTATGGAAAAATTCGTGCGACACAACATCTTTTATTTGTTCGCCTAAATCTTCTGCCGGCATTGCTTCTGGGAAACAAACGGAAGTTGATGTATGGTGTTCTAGAGCACCAAATCCTTTAGCATCGTTTTCACTTTCAGCTAAGTACAGTAAAACTGTATATCTTTTATTGGTATTGATAGAACCTAAAAAGGCTTTTTGCGCACGCATTGTTTTTTCTAGGTATGGCAACAAGGATTTGGCCGTATGCACCCCGTTGGGTGAATAAACACTAAACAAGATTTCCATTCCGTCTACGGTGAATTTTTCGAAATCAGGTTTAGCATACATGATTGGATTATCCACAAGATCAAAATAACGAGAAGTAACAAAATTATCAACCGTATCACTTTTATCTAAATCTACCATAGAAGTAGCGCCGAAAAGCGAGGCAGGATGTTTTACTGTAACATTGTATTTTATTTCTTTATTATTTTCAAAGTAGCCTACAAAACAATGATTGTTTACCATGAAACTTTTACCCTCTAAAATATTACTCCCTGCAGGAGAGAAGATATCGTCTTTTCCGAATCCGGTTCCTTTTTCGGAATCATAGGTGTCGTTTACCCAATAGGTAATTTTGGCTAATGCCTTAGCTTTTGTAATCTTCCATGAATTATCATCGGATTTGGTTGTGGTGATTTCCTTTCCATTTTTATCGAACGCTTTTAAATCGTCAATTAGTTTTCCGTAGTTATCATAGGAATAGGTTCCCGGTACTGTTTTGGGGATATGAAAAACTATTTCATTAGAAGTGAATTTAGGAGGAGTAACGGTTACCATTACTTTGTCATCTTTCACTTGATTTAAATCGATAGTTACTTTAAGTTCTGTGGTTTTTGCGGGGGCTTTTTTTTGTGCCGACACACTCACGTTGAAAAGAGTTAAAGCAAATAAGGCACTGAGAATTAGTTTTTTCATTTCTAGAAAGTTGATTTTTTTTAAATAAGTCAACAAATGTAACTAATAGTTACAGTTGATTTTAACATTTAAGCCTTGATTAACAAAAATCATGTTACTAATTTGTATTTTGCTAGGAGAAGCTTGCTACCAAGGGGAAACTAATAAAAAGCTTAAATCAAAAGTAAGTGGTCTAAGTGCTAGGTATCACAAAGAGAAATGTATTAGCCTTTTGACAATAGTGAAAGGAATTGAAGAAATGGCAATTGGAAGTGTATATACTAAAAAAGACTCTTGTGGTTCAAGAGTCTTTTTATTAATCAAATTTATTTTTGATGTAATATTTACTGTCTAAATCATCATCAAAATCGTCAATAATTGGTTTTGGCTTAGGTTTACTTCCTATGGCTTTCTTTTTCCAAAGTTCAAAATTATCTTTGGATAATTTTTTTCTCATCAATTCGGTTACTTCATTTTCTGTAAGGCCAAATTCTTCTTTTAAAACTTCAAAAGGTTTTCGTTCCTCTTGAGCCATACTGACAACTCGTTCTAATTGCTCGTTGTTCAGTTCTACTAGTTTACTTTTTTTCATTTCTGTAAAAGCAGTTTTAATAAATAGATATCAAGTGATTCGTTCGTATATCAATATTACTAAAAAAAATAATTAGTTTGTTTAGAAGGGCTACATTTTTTTTAATTCTTCACCGATTTGAGATTTTAATATATTGGGAATGAAAGTATTGAGAAGCAAACAATTTAGACAAGCACTGCCTGTTTGCCTTTCAACAAACACCAAATTATTTTATAATTCTGAAGGTTAGATTTATTCGGGGGCCTACAGGTTTGGCTGTTTTGGCGATTTGATGTTTCCAAAAATGCTGGGTAGTTCCTGTCATTAACAGTAAACTTCCGTGTTCTAAATTGATTTTTAGTTTTTGTTCTTTAAGGGTATTATGTTGTAAATGAAACGTTCTTTCGGCACCAAAGCTAATGGAGGCAATGATAGGATCACGACCTAATTCTTTTTCGTTATCGGCATGCCAACCGTTACTATCTTTACCATCACGGTAAAAATTGAGTAATACGGTGGTGAAGTTTTCTGTGCAGACCTCTTCCAATTCATTTTTGATGAACATTAATAAGGCATTCCAGTTGTGCGGTTGCATTACCACATTAGAGTAGGCATACGATTTCCCTTCATTCCCAAAGAGGGCTGTTAAACGCGGTTGGGGATGAGTTTTACCATATACTGTAATTTCATCTTGTTTCCAGGGAATTTCGTCTCTTAGTTTGGCAAACAACTCATTGGATCGCACCTTATCAAAGAAATCAGGATAATATTCTATAGTTGCATCGGGTACATTAAAGGTGATTTTTTCTTTTGGAAAAAGGGAGTTCATTCTCTACGGTACTTATTTTTTTAGTTTGACATTCATCAAGACAATAGCCAGAAGTATTAACGCAATACCTATCCATTGTGAAAACATCACTGTTTCATTAAGAAAAACAAAAGCCATTGTTACTGACACGGGTAGTTCAAGTGCTGCAACGATGCTTCCCAACCCTATACCGGTTAACGGAAACCCCGCATTTAAAAGTAAGGGAGGTATCACAGTGCCGAACAAAGCAATTAGAATCCCCCAAGTATAGAAAATATCATAATTAAACGGAGTATGCTGCGTAGCCAGTAAAAAAACAAGAACCACTATAGCTCCACCTAAAAGCATGTATAAACTTCTTTGAGCAGCAGAAATGGAAAGCGCTATTTTGTTGGCGGCATACATGGTGGTGGTAAACGACGCCGCGGCTAGTAGACCTAGCGTTATTCCTCTCCAATTGAGTGTTGCTTGAGTGCTTAAAAGTTTGGTTGCAAAAGTAGTTCCAATTAAAATAACTATTACTGCAAAGACTTTGGTTACCGACGGTCGTCTTTTATCTAGTACTGTCTCTAGCACTACACCCATCCAAACGGTTTGCATGAGTAACACTATCCCAATGGACACAGGAATGTATTTTACAGCCAAATAATAAAAAATACTGGTAAGGCCCGTAGATGTCCCAACCACCATTAATTTTTTAATATCGGTAACGGACGGTTTTGACACTATTTTGGTACTAAACTTTGTTTGAAAAAAATGGAGTAAACCCACTACTAGTATACCAATAGTAAACTGGGCTGTTATTACTTCTGCGGGGGTGTAGTGGAGTCCGCTAGTACTAGTATCGGCATAGGCTAATTTCACAAAGGTAGCTAGCATACCATAACTCGTGGCACCTAATCCTACTAAAAAAACTCCTTTTAACACTTTGTTACTTGCCATAATACATTTTTAAAAAGCGGACAAAGATAAAGAAACAGCAGGCACTTTGGAACTATTATAAAAACAAAAACCACCACTTTATCAGTGATGGTTTTCTTATTGAGCCGGCGGAGGGACTCGAACCCACGACCTGCTGATTACAAATCAGCTGCTCTAGCCAACTGAGCTACGCTGGCGTCTCAATGTGAATGCAAATATAATAGTCAAAATGAATTCACCAAAACATTTTACACTTTTTTTATTGTTTTTTCTGCTTACAGTGCGTTGATTTTTTCAACCAATTGATTTGCAGTTTGTTCTAATTCTACATTGATTTGTTTAAAATGAGCTTTTTTATTCTCAACTTTCTTAGTGTTCACTTTAGTAATCAAAGCATCGAAAGATGATATAGCTTCATCAATGATAGCGTTAGTTTTATCAGATGGTTTTCCAGAAGAAGTCATTTCATAGATATAAACTGCTTCAATAATATCACCTAATACAAAGTTGATGTCTTTTTTTAAATTCTTAACACTTCCCATTTTCTTGTAAATTTTAAATTTGGCGCAAAATTACATTAAATCTTTAGAATATAAACTACGAAATATAAATTTCTAATAGCGTGGCCTTTCCATTAAGCTGAAAATCAGTCAGCGATGCAGGTATTAAAACCGTATCCCCTTTACTGTAAGTATAAGTATCATCATTATCAATTAAATGAAAATCCCCCTCTACGCACATATAGACAGTAAAAGAGTCTATTGTTTTGTTTATTGTGATGGTTCCATTAAGTGGAATCATATTGGTTGTGAAATAATTACAGCGCACCATTTCATTGGAAACGTTATCCACTTTGGCATAGGTTTTTTGAGCCTCTACGGTATCGTAGTTGATGGCTTCTAAGGCTAAATCTAAATGGAGTTCGCGTTGGTTTCCGTTGGCATCTACCCGATCAAAATCGTAGATTCTATAAGTAATATCAGAAGTTTGTTGGATTTCGGCAATAACATTTCCGGCTCCGATAGCATGGATAGTACCTGTATTAAGAAAGAACACATCTCCTACATGAACTTTCTTAGTGTCTAAAATATTCAACAATGTTTTATCATGAACGTTTTTCAAAAACTGCTCAGGAGATTCCTTTTCTTTGAATCCGACAATTAAGCTAGCATCCCTATCCGCTTGCATTACGTACCACATTTCGGTTTTTCCGAAAGAGTGGTGGCGTTTCATGGCTAGTTCGTCATTGGGGTGTACTTGTATAGATAAATCTTCACGCGCATCGAGGTATTTGAAAAGGAGAGGGAATTGTTTGCCGTAGGTCGCGTACACACTTGTTCCTAGAATTTCGCTAGGGTACTCCTTAATTAATTCGTTTAAATCTTTCCCTTTGAAAATACCATTTGCGACGATACTCACGTCATTTTCTACGGTAGATATTTCCCAGCTTTCTCCTGTGATATTGGATGTAATAGCTTTATTTAGATATGTTTTTAGTTTTGTTCCACCCCAAATTCTTTCTTTAAAAATGGGTTTGAATTGTAATGGGTATGCTTTCATTTAGATTATTTTACACAAAATTACATTGAATTGAGCATTTCGAGTGCTTTTTGGATGTGTATTTTTCCTGAGAGACTGTTGAATATGAGTTGGATTACCCCTTCTCTATTCACTACATAGGTCACTCTGCCGGGAATCAATCCTAATAAATCGTTTGGGACTCCGAATAATTTTCTCAATTTCTTATCGGCATCAGAAAGCAAGATAAAAGGAAGCTTGTATTGGTTGGTAAATTTTTGATGGGCCTTAACGGAATCGCTGCTTACCCCTATGACTTCTGCACCTAAGGATTTAAACTCTTCGTATTGGTCTCTGAAGGAACACGCTTGTTCGGTACAAACGCGGGTATTGTCTTTGGGATAAAAATAAATCACAAAAGGCTTCTGCCCTACTATACTCTCGCTGGCAAAGGAATTTCCATTGGTATCTATTGCGGAAAAATTGGGCATTTTATCTCCTAATTGTAATGCCATTATGTTCCACTGTAGGTTACGAAATTACGAGGTGTTTCATATAAAACCACTTCTAACTCTTTAGTAGCATCAATATAATTCCTAAGTTTCCGCCATATAACCACCGCAATATTTTCGGCTGTAGGGTTTAGGTTGGCAAATTCAGGAACATCAAGGTTTAGGTTTTTATGATCGAAGTTATATTCTATGTGCTCTTTTATTAAATCTGAGAGAATCTTGACATCCACTACGAACCCAGTTTCAGGGTCAATTTCCCCCGTAACGGAAACGATTAACTCATAGTTATGCCCGTGAAAATTTGGGTTATTGCATTTACCAAAAACGGCATCGTTTTTTTCCATTGACCAATCTTTACGGTATAAACGGTGTGCTGCGTTGAAATGTGCTTTTCTGGATACGGTTACTTTCATGATTACAGTTTGTGGTCTTCTAGGTAGTGGTAAAATTCGTCAAAAATGATTTTGAACCAAACGGTGTACAATTGGGGGTTGTTTTGCATATCCGCTTTGACGGCTTCTATGCTCATCCATTTCCAACTTTCTACTTCTTCTGAATTGATGGTAGGATTGTCATTGTAATATCCAATCATAACATGGTCTAATTCGTGCTCAGTTAGACCGTTATCGAAAGGCGCTTTATAAATGAAGTGAAATAACTCCTTCAGTTCAGTCTCGAACCCCATCTCTTCCAATAGACGACGTTTCCCTGCTTGCATATTGGTTTCTCCCTCCCGTTGATGGCTGCAACACGTATTAGTCCACAGTAAGGGAGAATGGTATTTTTGATGGGCCCTTTGTTGCAACATGATTTCGTTCTTACTGTTGAGCACAAAAACGGAAAAAGCCCTATGTAAGACTGCCTTTTCATGTGCTTCTAGTTTATTCATCAAACCGATAGGCTCATCTTGTTCGTTGACCAAGATTACTTTTTCTTCTGTCATAGTTTTTATTAAACGTTCAAAAATACGAAAAAAAACTACCTTCTAAA
Organism: Flavobacteriaceae bacterium; assembly: GCA_947371275.1. Taxonomy (GTDB): domain Bacteria; phylum Bacteroidota; class Bacteroidia; order Flavobacteriales; family Flavobacteriaceae; genus Flavobacterium. The sequence goes on from CANBOV010000002.1 coordinate 57,153, forward strand.
TTTATGCCGCTCGAACAACCGTTAAACTTTCCTTAAATAGCAGCAATTTGCAATCTAACTGACATTTTGCCTCGTATTTGTACTGTAAATTTGTAGTAGATTAAAAAACCAAAATGTCACTGAATAGTAACCGAATGTCGTTTGGGCAATCATAACAAACCATTAACTATGCGAAAATCCATTTTTAACTTTTTACTTTTGGTACCACTTTTTATGCTCAATGCCTGTGGTCAGAATAACAAACAAGAAACAACTATCAAACCTATTGCTATGGAAAACGTAATTTCTAAACCTGGAAACCCTTATTACTCAAACACCGACACTACTAAGCTGACTATTTCAGATGCTGAGTGGAAAAAAGTGCTTTCGGCTGATTTGTACGCGGTAGCTCGCGAGGCTAATACTGAAAGAGCTTATACCGGAACGATGTGGAACTCAGAAACTAAGGGAACCTATTATTGTGCGGCCTGTGGTTACAAATTATTTCAATCTGAGCAGAAATTTGTGAGCAGTTGTGGATGGCCAAGTTTTTTTGAGCAAGAAAATAAAAACAGTGTCATTTTCAAACCCGACAATTCCTATGGCATGCGCAGAACTGAGGCTTTATGTGGCCGTTGTAACAGTCACTTAGGTCATTTATTTGATGATGGACCTGCGCCTACTGGAAAACGTTATTGCATGAATGCTATTTCGTTGGACTTTGTCCCTTTAGGTATGGCCAGTACTAAAAATGGGGCTACTGAGACCCTTGTACTTGGCGGAGGATGTTATTGGTGTGTGGAAGCGGTTTACGAACAATTGGAGGGCGTAGAAAAAGTAGTTTCTGGATTTTCTGGAGGTTCGGTTGAAAATCCGAGTTATGAAGAAGTATGCACGGGTACTACGGGAGCGGCGGAAGTAGTTCAGATTACCTATGACACAACGAAAACCAATTTGGATGAAATATTAAAAGTCTTTTTTACGGTGCATGATCCTACCACATTGAATCGGCAAGGTGCGGACGCAGGTACACAATACCGCTCAGTTATATTTTATAAAAACGAGGAGCAAAAGAAGGCCGCTGAAACTGTCATTACTGAATTAACTAAGGCTAACGTATATAATTCAAAAATAGTTACCACTTTAGAACCTTTTAAAGCTTTTTATAAAGCCAAAGAGTATCATCAAAATTATTATGAAAACAATAAGTCACAGCCCTATTGTCAATTGGTGATACAGCCTAAATTGGAAAAGTTTGAAAAAGTCTTTAAAGACCGATTAAAAAAGAGATAATAAATAAAATGAGCCGCTTATACAACTAAGCGGTTTTTTTATTTCAGCACTTCTGCAATTTTTAAGGCACATTTTTCGCCATCTATCGCGGCAGAAATAATTCCACCAGCAAAACCGGCACCTTCTCCGCAAGGATATAGTCCTTTGATTTGGAGGTGTTCTAGTGTATCATGATGGCGTGGTATTCTAACTGGAGAGGACGTTCTGCTTTCGGGTGCATGAAGAATGGCTTCGTTAGTCATATAGCCTTTCATTGATTTACCAAACTGCACAAAACCTTCACGGAGTATTTGTGTAAGGAAACTTGGAAACACTTGGCCCATTTCTATGGAAGTGGTTCCGGGTACATAGGAGGTTTTTGGGATAGAAGATGATACTTTACTTTGCGTAAAGTCGACCATTCTTTGCGCTGGTACTTTTTGAGTCTCCCCTGCTAGCTGCCAAGCTTTTTGTTCGATTGCCTTTTGGAATTCCATTCCGGCTAGGGCTCCGAATTTGGCATACGGCTTGAAATCTTCTAATTTTAGTTCGACTACTATACCCGAATTGGCTGTTGCTTGGTCTCTTTTGGAAGGCGACCATCCATTGGTTACTACTTCACCTGGGTTAGTGGCACAGGGTGCAATTACCCCACCTGGACACATACAAAACGAATACATTCCACGACCGTTTACCTGTTTTACAATTGAATAAGGGGCTGGAGGCAAATGTTCACCACGGAAATCACAGCTGTATTGTATTTTATCAATTAGTTCTTGAGGATGTTCGGCTCTTACCCCTAGCGCAAAAGGTTTGGCTTCGATAAAGATCTTCTTTCTATCGAGTAATTCAAAAATATCGCGCGCCGAGTGACCGGTGGCTAGGATTACCTTATTGGCGGAAATTGTATCTCCTTTGTGGGTAACTATCCCTTGGATTTCATTGTTTACAATAATAAAATCGGTTACACGAGTTTCGAATAGCACTTGACCGCCACATTCAATAATTTTTTCTCGAATGTCTTGAATAATTTGCGGTAATTTATTGGTACCGATGTGAGGATGTGCCTCTACTAAGATATCGGGGGTAGCTCCAAAAGCTACTAATAGCTGGAGTATCCGATCAACATCCCCTCTTTTTTTGGAACGCGTGTATAATTTTCCATCAGAATAGGTACCGGCACCACCTTCTCCAAAACAATAATTGGAGTCTTCATTTACGATGTGGTCCACGTTTATGGCTTTTAGATCACGGCGTCTACCTCTGACGTCTTTACCTCTTTCAATGACTATGGGTTTTAATCCTAATTCGATTAATTGTAAAGCTGCAAAGAGACCTGCAGGACCGGCCCCTATGATGATAACTTCTTGTTTGTTTGAAACGTTTTCGTAGTTAGGAAGTTCGATTTTTTGTTCTGTATATTTTTCATCAATCAGATAGACCAACACTTTAAGATTGACTTTTATTGCTTTTTGACGCGCATCAATAGAACGTTTTAGAATAACAACTTTATGAACCAGTTTAGTAGAAACGCGTGCTAATTGAGCTACATTTTCATAAAGCAACTTTTCATTGGCGGCAATTTCTGGAGAAACCTGAAGTTGTAGTTCGCTTGGCATTGATGGGTTCTTTTTTGGCAAAAATAAGGAAATGAATGATAGTAAAAATAAAAAAGGTTTAGCTTTCGCTAAACCTCTTTTGGTTTCCTAAAATTCAGCAGGATTATTTCTTGATGAATTTATAATTTGAAGTACTATTGTTGGTAGTTACTTTTACAAAATAAACACCTGTTTGTAAATCAGCTACTGAAATAGTGGTAATTGCTTCGTTTCCTTTGTGTTGTTTTACTTTGGCACCATTGATTGAATAAATTTCAATGGATGCAATCGTATCATTTGAGTTGTTTTTGATATTCAATACATCAGAAGTTGGGTTTGGATAAATATCAATAGAACTAGCTACTAATGTATTTGGTTGTACACCTAAAGCAACATTTGTTTCCAAATAGTCTGCAATTCCGTTGTTATTGGTGTCATCGTTTGCAGGATTTCCATCATGGTTGTAGTCTTCTAGGAACGTAAGTACGCCGTCACCGTCATCATCATTATCAAGATAATTTGGGATACCGTCGTTATCGGTATCAGCCAAAGTAGCAACTTTATTATTGAAGACATATTCAAGATTGGTTAAAATCATATCCCCATCGTCATCATTGTCTAGGTAATTTGGCATACCATCGAAATCAGTATCGTCATTGGCAAGATTTGTATCGCCATTAGCATCTTCTAGATTGGTAGCTACTGAATCGTTATCAGCGTCAATAGAACAATCTATAACACTCAATGATAGTGGTTTAACTGCTCCAGCACCCATAGCATAAATCGTCTGTGGATTGGTAGTATTCATAAACGCTGTTGGATCTGCAATAGGGTTATTGTTTTGCATATCATCAAGGGATGCATAGAATGTATAGCTTCCACCTAAATCATTGGCAGCCACTGACAAATCAAACGCTTGTATACCATCGGTATCATCATCACAACGCACAAATGAATAATTAGAATAATATCCTGGTCTGTAAAAACGCCAAGCTTCATGATAGGCTGTCCAAGTACCTGTATTTCTTCCTGGCGCTGCAATACCTGTATCTCCTGCAAGATTAATTAGACCAGTTACTGTTCGTCCGCTGTTCCAAGTAGCACAAGCTTGTTTATCCACTAATTGAACATCAATCACATTTGAAGTTTCATTAAGAATCATTTGGAAGGTGCTTTTTGAAGCGGTACAAGCGAAAAGAGAGTTATTATAAAAATAGACTACAAATTTACGGTAAGGAGCCGTCCCGTATACTCCGTACGACACAAAACCTTCACCGTTAAAATTATTTAAATCCGTGTATGCTCCAAGAATAGCATTTTTTACTGGAAAAGCAGCATCTGGAATGGTTTGAGAAAATGCAAAAGGAGAATACGTATTGGCAAGGTTTGTTCTAAAATCGATGTATCCGTTGGTACTGATTAGTACTTGATTATAGGTAACTCCGTAATAGTCGAAATTAAATGGTAACGTAATTACCCCAGAGTTCATATCGTCGTTTGTTGGTAACGAAGTTAAAGAACCAGTGAAGGGTTGGTATGGTATCGCAGACACCGCATAGTTAGATTGTGCTGTTCCTTTTATAAAAAGAAAAGAAAAAGCAAGAAAAAGAATGTACTTTTGTTTCATAATGGTTTGGTTTATTTGTTTGTTTGAAAAATTGACAGACAAATATAAAAAAAACTAGTTATATATCAATAATTACTAAGTTTTTATGCGGAAAATTAAATTAATATGGGATTTCAGAGGACTTGACGCCAGTAAAATCGCGGAACATCATGAAATCCATTTGAAAGAATATATTGCAACCGAAAAATTACCTTACAACATTACGGGATTTGAAATTAAAAACGAACTGTATGCTATTGCTTATATGGTAGTTACTGATGAGCATATGATTACTGTGAGGGATGCTTTGAAACCCCATCGAGGAGAACTGTATGAATAAAAAAAGAGAAGGCGTTACCTTCTCTTTTATCATTTAATTAGCAACTTCGCTAATGAATTTAATACGCATTAATCGTAATTCTTCTATATCGTAATCTCCATCAAATTCTTTTAGAGCTTCTTCTATCTTATCGGATTCAGAATCCATAAAATAATCATGGATTTCTTGTTGTTGCTCTTCGTCTAAGATCTCGTTGACCCAATAATCAATATTTAATTTAGTTCCTGAATAGACTATTTGCTCCATTTCTTTGAGAAGGTTATCCATGGTAAACCCTTTGGCTTTGGCAATATCTTCTAGGGATAATTTTCTATCAATATTTTGAATAATGTATAATTTATTGGACGAGTTAGCACCGGTGGATTTTACTACTAAATCATCGGGGCGGATGATTTCGTTATCTTCTACGTAGCGAGCGATTAATTCGACAAACTCTTTACCGTATTTTTTAGCTTTACCTTCCCCTACTCCGTGTACATTGCTTAATTCGTCAACGGTAATTGGGTATTTTAGCGCCATATCCTCTAAGGATGGATCTTGGAAAACTACAAAGGGAGGAACGCCTAACTTTTTGGATACTTTTTTACGAAGATCTCTAAGCATACTCATCAACGCTTCGTCGGCCGTCCCCGAAGATTTAGCTGCTGTAACGATAGCATCATCCTCTGCTTCGTTGTATTCATGATCTTCAGACATCAAGAATGAGCTAGGCTTATTAATATAGTCATGTCCTTTATCTGAAACTTTTAAAATACCGTAGGTTTCTATGTCTTTGGTTAAAAGTCCGTCTACTAATACTTGCCGTATGAGCGCCATCCAGTAACGTTCTTCAAAATTACTTCCGCAACCAAAGAAAGGTTGGGCATCCGTACGATGTGCTTTTATAGTTGCATTTATTCTACCAATCAATGTAAAGACTATTTCTTTAGACTTGTATAGATATTTAGTATCTCTGACTACTTCTAAGAGCATTTTAACTTGCTCTTTGGCTTCTACTTTTGATTTAGGATTACGAACATTATCATCCATATCGGCACCTTCACCTGTTTCACTATCAAATTCTTCACCGAAGTAATGCAAAAGGAATTTACGCCTTGACATAGATGTTTCGGCATAGGCTACTACTTCTTGTAACAATGCGAAGCCTATTTCTTGTTCGGCTACTGGTTTACCTGACATGAACTTCTCTAATTTTTCTACATCTTTATAGGAGTAGTAAGCTAAGCAGTATCCTTCTCCCCCATCTCGACCAGCGCGTCCTGTTTCTTGGTAATAACTTTCTAGAGATTTGGGAATATCGTGGTGAATGACAAAACGAACATCGGGTTTATCAATACCCATCCCGAAGGCTATAGTAGCGACAACGACTTCTACATCTTCCATAAGGAACATGTCCTGGTGTTTCGCTCTAGTTTTAGCGTCTAAACCGGCATGATAGGGCACTGCACTTATTCCGTTTACTTGCAGGACCTCCGCAATTTCTTCTACTTTCTTACGACTAAGGCAATAGATGATCCCAGATTTTCCTTTATGTTGTTTAATGAAACGGATGATATCGGCTTCAATATTTTTGGTTTTGGTACGAACTTCGTAGAATAAATTGGGACGGTTGAACGATGCTTTAAAAGTGGTTGCATCAGACATGTCAAGATTTTTCAAGATGTCTTCTTGTACTTTTGGAGTAGCTGTAGCTGTTAAACCTATTACAGGCACATCTCCTAACTGTTTGATGATACTTCTAAGGTTTCTGTATTCAGGTCTAAAATCGTGGCCCCATTCAGAGATACAATGCGCTTCATCAATGGCGACAAAAGATATGGGCACACTTTGAAGAAATTCTACATATTCTTCTTTGGTTAAAGATTCAGGAGCTACATATAGTAGTTTGGTAATTCCGGAAGTAATATCTTTTTTAACTTGGTTTATTTCGGTCTTGGTAAGTGAAGAATTTAATACGTGAGCAATGCCACTTTCGGAAGACAAACTTCTGATGGCATCTACTTGGTTTTTCATTAATGCAATAAGAGGGGAAACTACTATCGCCGTTCCGTGCTGCATTAAAGCAGGCAATTGATAGCATAGTGATTTTCCACCACCGGTTGGCATTATTACGAAGGTATTATTTTGGGTAATAATACTTTTTATGACTTGTTCTTGTAAACCTTTAAATTGGTTGAAACCAAAATACTTTTTTAATTCTTTGTGTATGTCAATTTCGTTTAAATTCATTCTGTGTTAATGGTATTTTTACATAAATTTGCAAACATAAAGATACGACTTTCTTTTATACACACAAATTTTATATTGTTTCAATTTTGATAAATAAAGAAAACATTCTAGCCTCTGCAAAAAGTACAATCTTATCAGAAAGTGAGGCAGTTGCAAACTTGGCAACCCTTTTAGACGAAAACTTTGTCAAAACTGTAGAAATCATATACCAGGCAAAAGGACGATTAGTAGTTACAGGCATTGGTAAAAGTGCCATTATAGCGCAAAAAATTGTAGCCACTTTAAATTCTACGGGAACTCCTTCCCTATTCCTGCATGCTTCGGAGGCCATTCATGGTGATTTGGGGATGGTACAACCAGGCGATGTTGTAATTTGCATTTCGAAGAGTGGTAATAGTCCGGAGATTAAAGTCTTGGTTCCTCTATTGAAACGTTTTGGCAACAAATTAATTGCAATTACAGGTAATGTAACCTCTTTTTTGGGAAAGGAAGCGGATTATACTTTAAACACTTATGTGGCAACGGAAGCTTGTCCGAATAATTTAGCACCAACGAATAGTACGACTGCTCAACTTGTCATAGGCGATGCCATTGCCGTATGCTTGATGCAAGCGCGTAATTTTACTGCGGAAGATTTTGCTAAATACCATCCAGGGGGAGCTTTGGGTAAAAAACTATTGTTGCGCGTGCGTGACATGCTTGACACCACCCATAAACCCTTGGTAGCACCAGATGCCGATATTAAAACTGTTATTGTTGAAATATCGGAGAAACGATTGGGCGTCACCGCTGTTGTTGCAGACGGAAGAATCATTGGCATCATTACGGATGGAGACATTCGACGTATGTTGAATAAAACGGATACCATTACTGGATTGACGGCACAAGACATTATGACTAAAAATCCAAAAACCATAGAATCGGCCGAATTAGTTAGTGATGCTTTGAATATATTGGAAGACTTTTCAATAACACAATTGGTCGTAGTAGACCACGGAGCCTACCAAGGCGTATTGCATTTGCATGACATTTTAAAAGAAGGTATTGTATAATGGCAAAGAAACCGAAGAAACCTAGTAATGAAATGTCTTTCCTTGACCATTTAGAAGAGTTAAGGTGGGTATTGGTAAGGAGTTCGGCAGCCGTTGTAATCATGGCCTGTTTGACCTACTTTTTTAGTGATTATATCTTTAGCACCTTAATTTTTGGGCCTACCGACCCTAGTTTTGTGACCTATCGTTTTTTCTGTGAGGCTTCCCATTATTTGGGCTTTGCGGATAGTATTTGTATTACTGAATTGCCTTTTATTATTCAGAATACAGAAATGGAGGGACAGGTAAATATATTTGTATGGACCTGTATCACGGCAGGATTTATCTTGGCCTTCCCTTATATATTGTGGCAATTTTGGAAATTTATTAGTCCGGCTCTCTATGAAAAAGAGCGTAAAAACGCTAAAGTATTCATTACTGTAGCCTCTTTATTATTCTTTTTAGGCGTATTGTTTGGTTATTTTGTGATTGTACCCATGTCGGTTAACTTCTTGGCTACCTTCTCTGTGAGTAGTGTAGTTAAAAATCAATTTAACATTGACTCCTATATTAGTATGGTTAAAACGGCGGTGATTGCTAGTGGTTTGTATTTTGAATTGCCGATTATCCTTTATTTTTTGACCAAATTAGGATTGGTTACCCCTACTTTCCTGAGAACCTATCGAAAATATGCCATTGTAATTGTGTTAATTATCGCGGCTATTGTTACACCACCGGATGTCGTAAGTCAGATAACGGTTGCGATACCTATGTTAATAATCTATGAAGCCAGTATTTGGATATCGGCTATTGTAGTACGAAATAAAAAACGAGATGAGCAAACTAGTAAAGGAATTTAATGACTATCGTTCTAAGATGAACGAGAAGCTGTTGGCTGACAATAATAAAATCGTTAAACGAATTTTTAATTTGGACACCAATGCTTATGCGGCGGGTGCTTTGGATGTAAAAACTAAGGAATTGTTGGGCTTAGTAGCTTCAGCGGTATTGCGGTGTGATGATTGTGTTAAATACCATTTAGAGACCAGTTATAAAGAAGGCGTTACTAAAGAGGAAATGATGGAAGCGATGGGCATTGCGACTTTGGTAGGAGGTACAATCGTTGTGCCCCATTTGCGAAGAGCTTATGAATTTTGGGAGGCATTGGAAGAAAATAAATAATTGTTAAAGGGTTGATTTGGTGATTTGTTTATTCGTTAATTTGTCGGATAACCAAATACTCGAATAACCGAATAACCACAAAAATGAAGTTAAGAGCTGAAAATTTAGTCAAAACATATAAAGGCAGAAGTGTTGTTAAGGGTATTTCTGTGGAGGTAAACCAAGGAGAGATTGTGGGGTTATTGGGGCCTAATGGTGCCGGCAAGACCACTTCGTTCTATATGATCGTGGGGTTGGTGAAACCTAATTCGGGGAAAATATACTTGGATGATACGGATATTACCGAGTTTCCTATGTATAAGCGGGCACAATATGGTATTGGGTATTTGGCTCAAGAAGCCTCAGTTTTCAGAAAATTGAGTATTGAAGATAATATCTTGAGCGTATTGCAGTTGACTAAATTGTCAAAAGAAGCCCAAATTGCAAAGATGGAGAGTTTGATTGATGAATTTAGTTTGGAGCATATTAGAACGAACCGAGGGGATTTACTTTCGGGAGGAGAACGCAGAAGAACGGAGATTGCACGCGCTTTGGCAACGGATCCTAAGTTTATCTTATTGGATGAGCCTTTTGCGGGGGTTGACCCGGTTGCGGTGGAGGATATCCAACGTATTGTGGCGCAATTGAAAAACAAGAATATTGGTATCCTTATTACGGATCACAACGTACAAGAGACATTGGCGATTACTGACAAGACCTATTTGATGTTTGAGGGCGGTATCTTAAAAGCGGGAATCCCGGAAGAATTGGCTGAAGACGAAATGGTTAGAAAAGTATATCTAGGGCAGAATTTTGAGCTGCGCAAGAAGAAATTAGAATTTTAGAAAAACGATCATTATTGATTTACCTATAGCACTCCTGTACTTTATGTATGGGAGTTGTTTTTTTATAGGCTATTGCTAAGGTGTATATAAGCTTTACCATGCTATATCCATGCTATATCCATGCTATATCGGTAGAATAAAATAAACTGAAACTACCTTACTAGTATAGCAATACGTAAGAAACGCAATGGTGAAATTATTTTGGTGAACTAAACTCGTATTAGGCTTTGTGAGTGATATGGAAATAGTTGTCTAGTACGGAGAGTAAGACGTAGAGGATTATGATTAGTGGCACGGCTACAATATTTAAGAACAGTAACATTAGCACGGAAACGGCTAAAAATAAAATTTGCAGTTTGTATTTGGCCACACTGAAGTTTTTGATTTTAAGGGAGAACAACGGGATTTCGGCGTTCATGATGTAGGCACTAATTACCGTTAAAATCAATAAGGTGGCTATATTAAACGAAAACTCTATCCCAAAATTATCGTGCAACACTAATGGCAAAATTGGCAAACTTGTAAAAAACAATGCATTGGCAGGAGTTGGCAACCCAATAAACGAATCCGATTGTCTTGTATCAATATTGAAATTAGCTAAGCGGTAACAAGCTCCTAATGTTATGATGAATCCTAAATACGGCCAATAACTTTCTGGGCCAAAAACAATATTACTTATCATTAACTTATACATCACATAACCCGGCACTACGCCACTCGTCACCATATCGGCTAAGGAATCTAATTGAACCCCTAGAGGCCCTGCAACATTGAATTTACGGGCAAAAAAGCCATCGAAAAAGTCGAAAAATATTCCGAGACAAACAAAAAAGAAAGCCAATTCAGACTTTGATTCAGAAACCATTACTAGCGCCACACAACCGCTGAATAGGTTAAGCATGGTGAATAAATTGGGAATCTGCGCTTTAATTTTCATTGTACTTTGCTTTTTACTAAAGATTTGCAAATTTAATACAATAACTTGGAGACTTCTGCGTTTTATATTAGAGATTTTTAATTGATATTTGTAAAAAGAAAAATTGCCTTGAAAAAAACAATTGCTATACTGTTGCTTTTCACCAGTCTATTGATTCATGCCCAAGCCGTTAGAAAATACTCTAATGAGTTTATGAACATAGGCGTTGACGCGGCGGCTTTAGGGATGTCAAATGCAGTTACGGGACAGACGGGGGATGTGAATTCGGGTTATTGGAATCCAGCAGGATTGATGCAAATTGAAGATAGTGAAGCGGCGTTAATGCACGCTAGTTACTTTGCCAACATCGCGCAATATGATTATGCTGCTTATGCTAAAAAAATAGATGACCGCAGTGCGTGGGGAATCTCGATGATACGCTTTGGGGTAGACAACATCTTAAACACTACCCAATTAATAGACAATCAAGGCAATATTGATTACAACCGCATTAGCCTTTTCTCTACGGCTGATTATGGCTTTACGTTTTCTTATGCTCGAAGACCTACCCTAGCGGAAGGACTTACCTATGGAGTGAATGCTAAAATCATTCGGAGGGTCATTGGAAAATTTGCTAATTCGTGGGGGTTTGGCTTTGATTTTGGCTTACAATATGAAAAAGACGATTGGCATTATGGCATGATGTTGCGCGACATTACTACTACCTATAATGTATGGGCAATCGATGAAGA
>CANBOV010000003.1 GCA_947371275.1 Flavobacteriaceae bacterium
TTTGGAGGGTAAAGCGGTAATGGCTACTAAATCGATTGTTTCTTCGGACACCCTTATTGATTTGGCTTCGCAGCCTACGGGTATCTATTTGGTAACGGTGCGTTACCAACATCAAATTCTGAAAACCTTTAAAATTATCAAACACTAGATATGAAAACAAGTACTTTAAGAACCAATGTAATCGCTTTGTTTATGGTATTATATAGCTTGGCGGCTGTAGCGCAAGCTCCACAGCGTATGAGTTATCAGGCAGTGATACGGAATGCCGAAGGAACCTTATTGACTTCTAGTGCGATAGGCGTAAAAGTGAGTTTGCTGCAAGGCAGTGAAACTGGTACTTCAGTTTATGTAGAGACCTTCACTGGTACGACTAACGAAAATGGACTGTTGACCTTAGAAATAGGAGGAGGGATCCCAGTTTTAGGAACTTTTTCGGCTGTAAATTGGAGTACCGGCATCTATTATGTAAAGACCGAAACAGATCCTGCAGGAGGCACGAATTACAGTATTACGGCGGTGGGGCAATTGTTGAGTGTGCCTTATGCTTTTTATTCTTCGAACAGCAGTGTACAGGGGAAAACCACCATTATCCTGACGGGTGATCTTACGGATGCGGAAGCTGCTGCTCAATTGACTAGAGAATTAGGATACAATACAGAGAATATTATCATTGATGGTACAACGCAATTGACGACAGTAGATTTTAGTGGAGCCAACAATTTAATTTCAATCGATATTACCGATAATATTGCTTTGACCTCTGTCAACTTTAGTCATTTGGCGAAATTGTTTCATACGATGAATATTTCAGGTAATCCTGCTTTAACCACGGTGAATTTTCCAGAATTGGTAAAATGTAACGGACTTATTATTGCCCTAAATAACAATGAAGTGTTGAGCAGCATTCAATTTCCTGCTTTGGTTGATATGAGTAAAGGCGATTTGTCTATTGGAAGTAATCCAGCTTTAACTTCCATAAGTTTGCTCGTCTTAAAACAATCCAATGGGGTTCATATTTCACACAATGCTAGCTTAGCTACCATTGATTTGCCTGTATTTAAAAACGTAGTTGAAATGACCGTAGAATACTGTCCTAGCTTAGCCACGCTAAACATGGCAGCGCTAGAAACCGTAAATATGTTTAACCTATACGATATTGCGGTTCCAACATTGAATTTTCCGTTGTTGACGGCGAATACCTATTTTAGTTTAGCAATAGATCCCGAGTTGACTTCTCTCTCTGCACCGATGATGAATAATTGTAGTTTTGGAATTTCCAATGCCCCTTTATTAACGTCTTTGGATTTAACAGGTTTTCATGTGGGACAAAGCATTAGTTTTTATGATGTTGGGCTTACTTCTTTTTCATTTGCTAATTTGACCAGCTGTAATAATCTACAATTTACTAGCAATCTGCAATTGACTGCAGTGGATTTTAGCAGTTTGCAAACCATATCAGGTTATATTATTATTATAAACAATCCGACTATGCATTCGATTCAATTTCCACAGAATATCGGAATCGCTGAGGGCTATAACCATTTAGATTTTCAATGTCAAAACAATGCGTTGACAGTGGCAAATGTTAATGAAATCTTGCACAAGTTACTATCCCTTACTACGGTTACTGGAAATTATTATCAGTTGCAAAATCAAAATCCTCCTGCTCCACCTACTGGTCAAGGTTTAGTCGATAAGCAATCCTTAATTTCTATGAATAATACGGTGACTACTGATTAATATTGTTGGTAATAAACGATTTTAGTTCGTCATAGGATTTAATCTTAGTGCTTATTTTTTCTACGCCTAATACGCTTTCGATTTGCGTTGGGATAGGCAAAGTTATTGCTAATAAAGGTTCGACTACATCTAGGAATTTGATAGGGTGAGCCGTTTCAAGGAAAACACCGATACTGTTGGGTTGCTTTTGCATTTCTTTTTTCAATCCTAGATAGCCCACGGCTCCGTGTGGCTCGGCTATGTAGCCGGTATGTTGGTAAATGTCTTTTATAGTACTTTCAGTTATGGCATCGGAGAAGCTGTAGGAGGAGAAGTCTTTTTCGAAAGCCTTTAAATCGTTATTGTATAACTCCTGAATACGAATAAAATTACTTGGGTTCCCAACGTCCATTGCGTTTGAAATGGTGGCTATTGAAGGTTTTGGGTCGTATAGGCCCGATTCTAAAAAGCGAGGAACCGTATCGTTGGCATTAGTAGAAGCAACAAAATGGGCTATAGGTAGTCCTAATCGCTTGGCCATAATACCGGCACAAATGTTTCCGAAGTTACCGCTAGGGCAGGATAGGATGAGGGGTTTATTTTGTTTTTTTAATTGCTGGTAGGCAAAGAAGATATAGAACATTTGCGGGAGCCAGCGGGCGATGTTAATCGAGTTGGCCGACGTGAGGTTATAAGCACTTAAACTATCGTCTAAGAACGCCTTTTTGACCATGTCTTGGCAATCATCAAAAACGCCATCGACTTCTAGAGCTTTGATGTTTTGCCCTAAGGTAGTAAGCTGACGTTCTTGTATTTCACTCACTTTACCTGAAGGATAAAGTATAATTACTTCAACACCTTTGACTCCAAGGAATCCGCTTGCTACCGCACCGCCGGTATCGCCGGAAGTGGCTACTAAAACGGTTACTTTTTTATTGTCATTACGATTGAAATAGCCTAGGCATCTGGACATGAATCGGGCGCCTACATCTTTGAATGCCATGGTGGGTCCGTGAAAGAGTTCGAGGGAATAGATGTTCTCTTCTACCGGTATGCATGGAAAGTCAAAGCACAAGGTGTCGGCTATTATGCGTTTTAGTTCGTTTTCGGGTATTTCATCTCCTACAAACTGTTTGATGGCTTCGAAGGCAATTTCTTCGTGGGATAGGTTTTCAATGTTGTTAAAGAATGCATTTGGAAGCGGTGTAATGCTTTCTGGAAAGTATAATCCTCGATCAGGCGCTAAGCCTAAGACAACTGCTTCTTCAAAACTAACCCTTGGCGCATTGCTATTTAGACTAAAGTATTTCATTTTACTCAGTATATTAATTCATTATTGTTTTCACTCCTTCATCGTTGACTTTGGAGACGTGCATGTCGAATGGGATACCAGTTTCAAGGTAGGCTGTACTCATGGCGTAGGCTACTGATTCTGCCTTATCTCGTCCGTGACATAGTGCGAAGATGGAAGGTCCGGCCCCTGAAATACCTGCCCCTAATGCACCAGCATCTAGGGCACTGTTTTTCACTTCGTCAAAATTGGGAATTAAGGCTTTGCGTAGGGGTTCGATCACTACATCTTGAAGGGAGTTGCCAATAAGTTCGTAGTTCTCTGTATACAAACCTGCTATGAGTCCGCCCAAGTTTCCCCATTGGGTAATGGCATCTTTTAAGGGAATTGTTGGCGATAGTACAGCACGAGCATCGGAGGTTTTGAGTTCGATTTGTGGATGCAGTACAACAGCAAAGATTTGGTCTGGGCTTTTGATTTTGATAACATCTAGGGGGTTGTAGCCACGTACTAAGGTAAACCCGCCTAGAATACAAGGAGCCACATTATCTGCATGTTCGGAGCCACTCGCTAGTGCTTCCCCTTTCATGGCGAAGTCCACTAATTGGTTTTTGGTAAAAGGGCGACCTAGTAATTCATTGATTCCGTACACTGCACCTGCAGCGCTGGCAGAAGAACTTCCTATACCACTCCCGGCTTTTATTTTCTTGTGAATTTCGATTTCGAAACCACAGTCGGTTTCCACTGCATTGTACAGTGCAAGTGCCGCTACTCCGGCCACGTTTTTTTCGGTTTCTAGAGGCAAGTCGGCTCCCATAATTTTGATGATGCGAATGCCCTTTTGAGGCACTTTATGGAAGATCATTTCGTCGCCAACGCCTTCTAAGCAAAGGCCCATTACGTCAAATCCGCAATTGAGATTGGCGATGGTGGCAGGGCAGAAGATTTTTATAGTAGTCATAAAGTTGAAAGTCTAAAGTCAAAAAGTGGGTTATACGTTTCCTATTCGGATTACGTCGGCAAAAATACCAGAGGCCGTTACAGCAGCTCCAGCGCCGGCCCCTTTGATCAGCAATGGTTGGTCTACATAGCGATCGGTATAGAACTGTACGATATTGTCTTTTCCTTCTAAGTTATAGAACGGACTATCTGCTGGAATGAATTGGAGGCCGACACTAGCTTTTCCATTTTCAAACGACGCGACAAATTTTAGGCGGCTGTTTTTGGCTTTGGCTTCAGCTAATAAGTTGTCAAAATGTGTTGCATTTTTAGTTAGCGATTTGAAGAAATCCTCGTTGTTGGTGGTTGCCATGCATTCTGCCGGGAGGAAAGAATTATTGACTATATCTTCCATTTCCATTTGGTAACCGCTCTCTCTTATTAAGATTAATATTTTGCGTGCTACGTCTACACCACTTAAATCAATTTTCGGGTCGGGTTCTGTAAATCCTTGAATACCTGCTTCTTTTACAACATCGTGAAAGTTATAGGTTTCACTAAAGTTATTGAAAATAAAATTTAGACTACCGGATAATACCGCATTGATTCGGTTTACTTTATCCCCTGAGGCGATTAGGTGTTTTAAGGTATCTATGATGGGAAGTCCGGCCCCCACATTAGTTTCAAATAAGAACGGTGCGTTGTATTTTCTGGATAAGTTTTTCAGGTTTTTATAGTTATTGTATTCCGAAGAACAAGCAATTTTATTACACGTTACTACGGCAACATTTTTGCTTAAGAATTGGTCATAAATGCCTGCAATCTCATAATTAGCAGTAATGTCTACGAAGATGCTGTTGCGTAGGTTTAAGTCGGCCACCCTTTTAATAAACGCCGGTACATTGGCTGTTTCACCTTGATCCACTTTGGCTTTCCAATCGTTTAGGTTGATTCCGTCTTCTTCGAAAACCATTTTACGGGAGTTGGCCATCGCCACCACTCGCAGGTTTATTTTGAGGTTTTCTTTTAGGAATTTCTTTTGTTGGTGGATTTGGTCAATAAATTTTTCACCTACGTTACCGACTCCCATAACGAATAGGTTTAGCTGTTTGGTATTGTCTTCAAAGAAGCGTTCGTGTAGTGTATTGAGTGCTTTCTTAACGTCTTTTTCATTGATGACTACGGAGATGTTTCTTTCGGAGGCACCTTGAGCAATGGCGCGGATGTTGACGTTGTTTTTCCCTAGGGTGCTGAACATTTTACCGCTGATGCCTTGGTGATTTTTCATGCTTTCGCCTACTAGGGCTACTATGCATAAGTCTTTTTCAACGATACAAGGGTCCACTTTATTTTGGCCAATTTCGATTTCGAAGGTTTTATCGATAGCTGCTTTGGCTTTATCGGCATCGGCATTTAGGATTCCGATACAGATAGAGTGTTCAGAAGAGGCCTGGGTGATGAAAATCACGTTGATGTTTTCATTGGAAAGGACTTCGAATAGGCGTTTGGACGAACCTGCTACACCTACCATACCAGAGCCTTCTAGGGTTACAAGGGCTATATTGTCAATATGTGAAATCCCTTTGATTGGATTACTACCTTCATTGGGGTGATTAGAGATTAGTGTTCCGTAAGCATCAGGTTCGAAGGTATTCTTGATGAAAATAGGAATACTATCTTTTAAAACCGGTTGGATGGTAGGTGGGTATAAAACTTTGGCACCGAAGTGAGACAGTTCCATTGCTTCCTGATAGGAGATGGTTTCTATAGGTTGGGCTTGTTTTACAATCTTAGGATTGGCTGTAAACATTCCGTTTACATCGGTCCATATTTCTAATACAGAAGCTTTTATCGCCGCTGCTATGATGGCCGCTGTATAATCAGAGCCACCCCGACCTAAAGTAGTGGTGTTGCCATCAAGAGAGGAAGCTATAAAGCCTGGAAACAATACTACTTGGTTGGAATTGGTATTAAAATAGTCGGCTAAGTATTGATTAGTAATTCCAAAATCAACACTAGCTTTTCCGAAGTTGGAGTTGGTTTTGATCACCTCTCTACTGTCTTTGAAGCATGAGTTGCTTACTTTTTGTTTTAAGGCAACTGCTATGATTTGGGAGGATAATAATTCGCCGAAACCTGCGACGATATCGGCCGTTCTATTGGATAATTCACCTAACAGATAGCAACCGTCAAGTAACGTTTTCAGCAGGTTGATGTCGTTATTTATGGTTGTGATGATATCGCTTTGTTCGCTTAATGGAATCAATTCGTCTATCGCCTCTTTGTGTTTTTTATCAATCAGGCTGATGAATTCTTTATAGTTTTTGTCTTTGGCTGCGGCGGTTTTTCCGGCTTGGATTAGCAAGTCGGTTACCCCACTAAAAGCAGAGACTACAACTGCCAATTGATGGTCTTTACTTTTTTGGTATACGATATCAATGGCTTTGGCTATATTGGTGGCATTGGCAACAGAAGTTCCGCCAAATTTTAATACGATCATTTTTAGTTATGAATTATAAGTTATGAGTTATTTACTTTCATTTGAAAGTCCGTTCATTAAGGATTATATGTAATGATTATACCCCCAATGGGGTTGTAGTTGTTGATGTGGTAGTAACAGTATTCGACGCCAAAGAAGTTGGTGTAGCAGAGAATGAATATGTTAAAAAATTATGCATCATGGTTTTCAAATTTATAACTTTTTAACAATTAAAAAAGGAAATGCTTAATTTTTGAGAATATCGCAATTTTAGAAACGGCTTTCATTGTTTTTATTCGTTTCGTTAGAATAAGGCGTGATTTATTATTGATTCAGCAATAAAATAGTCGTGTTTTTTATTGTTTATTAGGGATTGTTTACGGAATTTTGGGCTTTTAATCCCAATCCAAAATGGAAAATTCACATTATATCAGTACGGATGTATTGACTTTAGAGACGTTACAAGATATTATTAGCCAACATAAAACAGTAGCCTTATCAGAAGAAGCCACGCTGAATATTGAAAAATGTCGTGCATATTTAGATCAAAAAATGGCTACTAACGAAACGCCGATTTATGGTATTAATACTGGTTTTGGTTCGTTGTGTAATGTAAAAATATCCTCTGAGAACCTTTCTCAGCTTCAGGAGAACTTAGTAAAGTCACACGCATGTGGGACAGGAGAGGAAGTACCGGCTGAAATTGTAAAGATTATGTTATTGCTTAAGATACAGTCCTTAAGTTATGGTCATTCTGGTGTTCAGTTACAAACGGTGGAGCGATTGGTTGATTTTTACAACCATGATATACTGCCGGTGATTTACAATCAAGGTTCACTTGGTGCCAGTGGGGATTTGGCTCCTTTGGCCCATTTATCTTTACCTTTATTGGGTGAAGGTGAAGTGTATTATGAAGGATTTCGTCAGCCGGCTAAGAAGGTATTGGATAAGTTGGGATGGCAACCTATTGTATTGCAGTCTAAGGAAGGATTGGCTTTGTTGAATGGGACACAGTTTATGAGTTCGTATGGCTGTTATGTGTTATTGAAAGCGATTAAGTATTCTTATTTGGCCGACCTTATTTCTGCGATCTCTTTGGAGGGCTTTGATGGGCGTATAGAGCCTTTTAATGAATTGATTCATTATGTACGACCGCATAAAGGACAAATCGTTACCGCTAAACGCATGAATGAGTTACTAGAAGAAAGTCAGATTATCGCACAAGCGAAGGAGCATGTGCAAGATCCTTATTCCTTTAGATGTATACCACAAGTGCATGGTGCTTCAAAAGATACAATAGACTACGTTAAGAAGGTATTTAAAACCGAAATCAACTCAGTTACGGATAATCCCAACATATTTGCGGCAGAGGATTTGATTATTTCAGGTGGAAATTTTCACGGACAGCCATTGGCCTTGGCGTTGGACTTCTTGGGAATGGCCTTGGCGGAATTGGGTAGTATTTCTGAGCGTAGAACTTATCAATTGATTTCTGGGTTACGCGGTTTGCCTGCGTTTTTGGTAGACAATCCTGGATTGAATTCGGGTTTTATGATTCCGCAATACACGGCGGCTAGTATTGTTAGTCAGAATAAACAATTGGCTACTCCGGCCAGTGTGGACAGTATTGTTTCTAGTAATGGGCAAGAAGACCATGTAAGTATGGGTGCTAATGCAGCTACAAAAGCGTTACGCATCATGGATAACTTGGAGCGTATCTTGGCTATTGAATTGATGAATGCTTCTCAGGCTATTGAATTCAGAAGACCTTTGCAGTCAAGTTCTTTTATAGAGATGTTTTTAAAATCCTACCGTGAAGAAGTGCCTTTAGTTAAGGAGGACCGAATATTGCATTACGATATTGAGAAATCGGTTGCGTTTTTGAATAGTTTTATGATTGAGTTGGAGGACTAATGAATATTGTTTTACTTCCTAAAGCGTTACTTTTTTTGCTGCTGAAGATTTTGTCGTTTCACTGTGTTTTATAATGGTTGTAATCATTTTGAATTCATGATTGGCTTTGAAGCAGTGGACTGTATTTACCGGGATGATTGTGCCTTCTCCTAATTTGATGTCTACATCTTTCCCTAAAATGGTTACTTGTGCTTCCCCATCAATCACTTGCACATAAGTATCGTATAGCGCGGTAGTTTCACAAAACTTTTCCCCTTTAGCAAAGGCTACAGCGCTAATTTTACCATTGCGATTTTTTATGATGGTTCTGCGTACTATACTATCGGGGACATATTCTATTATTTCGAGAATGATATGAACCTTTGATTTGGGTACCCCCTCATCATTACTTTCGTTACAGATTTTGCTGTTTTTGGTTGGCATTATGACTTTTGCTCAAAGTAAGGCAAAATACCTCTGAGAAAGTTTACATAAAAAAAGGAAGTAGTTGTATAATTCCTAGAATCTTCACAAGCGATTTATTAGTGGAAGTTTGTTTTTGTTAAAGCGTAAGGAACTACAAAAAACAACAAATCAGACCTAATAGTGCTGGTACGGCTTGAACAAATATAATTCTTTTGGAAGCAGTTAAACCGCCATATATCCCTGCAATCAATATACAAGAAAGAAAAAAAATCGCTATATTTTTACTCCAAACACTATCTGAAACACATAAAGACCAAATTAATCCTGCTGCGAGAAAGCCGTTGTATAATCCTTGGTTGGCCGCCATGACTTTTGTTTTTTCGAATTGGTCGGTTGGGATAGTTTTGAAGACTTTACGACCGCGTGTGGTCCAAGCAAACATTTCGAGCCATAGAATGTAAAGATGCAGTATTGCGATACCGCCTACTATGATTTGAGAAAGTAAGTTCATGGTTATTCGTTTTCGTTAAAAATACGTTCGATTCTTTTATCGGGTACTAGCCACATTAAAGCTACCAGTATATAGATACCTCCGGCAATGGCCGGATACGTGTTGGCGAAAAGAATCGCTATAAAATAAAGGATAGGGGATGACTTGCCTTTGTAATCTTTTCCGAGGGCTTTGGCGAGTAAGGAATCTTTTCCTTGGTGTTTGATAATAATCCCTTGCAAAATGAAATAGGCTACCCCGTTCATTAGTAGAACTACTCCGTACATCATCATAGGAATAGGAGCAAAATGATTATCACCATTCCAGGCTGTAGCAAACGGAATTAGCGATAACCAAAATAGTAAATGCAAATTGGCCCAAAGAATCGCACCATTTACCCGCCTTACGGTGTGCATCATGTGATGGTGGTTGTTCCAATAAATTCCGATGTAGATGAAACTGAGGATATAACTGAAAAACTTCGGTAATAAGGGTTTAAGTGCGTTGCAGTCCATTCCCTCTGGCACTTTGAACTCCAGTACCATAATGGTAATGATAATGGCTAAAACGCCATCACTAAAAGCTTCTAGTCGGTTTTTATTCATACCTAATTGTTTAGATTGCCCAGTGTTTTATGTATTTTACGTTTATGGTGGGTCTGTCTTAGGTTATCGGTTCCGGAGATGATGCTAATACTACCGTCGATTTCGAACATGGCTAGTTTGACGTCTTTGTAGTATTCAACACCATGTTCGCGCATGGCCTCTAGGAGTTCATCATTGGTAATGCCTAATTTGGCAATAGTAGCAAAAGCAATTTTACCATTATGAATTAGAATTTCGGGGGTGTCTTGGACTAAATTTCGAATAAAATTAGACTTTGCCATTACTTTTTTGAAAACGAAATTGACAATGAATAGTGCTAAGGCTGCTACTATTCCTCCGTAAAGCGATGTATTGTTGCCTACCATAGCGTTTTGCACCGAATTACTGATTAATAAAATCAGGATTACATCGGCAGTATTTAATTGGGAAAGTTGTTTTTTACCAAAAATACGCAAGGCAATGACCATGAATAAATACACGACCACACTTCTAATTACTATGTCAAGGTAGGGGTTCATTCAAGTCTTTTATTTTAAAGTTTTTTTCGATGGCTTTTATCATTTCGCCTGCAATGTCCTTATTAGTAGCCCCTTCAATTCCTTCTAGACCTGGGGAAGAATTTACTTCTAGCAATAATGGCCCTTTAGACGAACGAATGATATCGACACCGGCAACTTTTAAATCCATTGCTTTGGCAGCTTTGATGGCAATACGTTTTTCTTCGGCAGTTGGTTTGACTACGGTAGCAGTACCTCCCATATGAATATTGGCTCGAAATTCGCCAGGGGCAGCTTCACGTTGCATGGAAGCAACCACTTTACCATCTACTACAAAAAGGCGTAAATCTTTACCATTTGCTTCTTTGATGAATTCTTGGACAAGAATATTAGCGTTCAAACTTTTGAATGCATTGATTACCGATTCGGCTGCTTTTTTAGTTTCGGCTAATACGACCCCTTTACCTTGTGTTCCTTCTAATAATTTTACAATAAGGGGAGGACCACCAACCATTTTAATTAAATCATCAGTATCCAAAGGAGAATTGGCAAACCCCGTAGTAGGGATGTCCACTC
Source organism: Flavobacteriaceae bacterium (assembly GCA_947371275.1). GTDB lineage: Bacteria > Bacteroidota > Bacteroidia > Flavobacteriales > Flavobacteriaceae > Flavobacterium. Next base: position 10,916 of record CANBOV010000003.1, read on the forward strand.
CATTGCGCAGTAATAATTGCAATGAAAATAGTTTATCCCTGGATTGTGTTATGGCGGCCGCGGTGTTTAAACAATATACTTTCATGGCTTGAAACTGTCTTGTCAAGGCACAACCATAAAAAGTGATGCTCGGTCTGATACGGGGTATGATGGCATCAAAATTGTCAAGAATTTTTCCCCCACGGTAATGGATTTCGGGTTTATCTGCATCCAATTTCATGTAGCATTCCTTGATGTTTAGGAAGTGCATTTCGTGTCCGCGCATTTCGCCCGCTTCCATTATTCGTTTGTTACTGTATAATTCGGGATTACTAGCTAAAACTCCAATTCTCAATCCGGTTTTGGTGTTGATGGCATTGAGGTATAGTTCTTTTAAGTTTTCGGTAGATGTTTGTCCAAGCAAGTATTTTTGTTCTGGATCCACTAAGATTCGTCCGCTCATGGCTTCACGACCTAGAAGCATTCGGAATCCCATAGAGTCACGATTGGTTAAGGTCATTTCGATTTCCCACGAATCATTTCCAATTTTAACATTGGTTTGAATAACATAGCGTTGCTCTCGAAACCCACTCGAACTTTTAACAATGCGCTTGTCTATGAGTTTGGCTTCACAATGTATTACTGTTTTGAGGTTGTTTTGAATAGGGTTGATATCAAATTTAACCCAATTTTCGGTTTCTTTGATGAAGGGAGCAATATTGATGGCATGTAGCGCAGATGTTTTCGCTCCTGAATCTACACGGGCTTTAATAGCTGGTATTCCTATTTCTGGGAAAGAGCACCATTCTTCAGATCCTAATATGATTTTATTTTGTGGCATTGGTGTAAAATAAAAAGCCACGAATGTCGAATAAAACAATAAAATTATTCGTGCATTCGTGGCTTATAATAAGTTAGACTTTATTATTTAGTTGGTTTTTCCGCTTTTTGAATCGTCACCGTAAGCTCCTGTGCTATTTCGTCGAGATCCATAAAAATTTCGTCCCCAGAGGCAATTTTAGAAGTAATGATTTCTTCGGCTAGTGCATCTTCTACATATTTTTGGATGGCTCTTTTTAAAGGGCGTGCACCAAATTGTTTATCAAAACCTTTGTCAGCGATAAAAGCTTTGGCAGGAGCAGAAAGATTTAGTTTGTATCCTAATTCTTCCACTCTTTCGTATAGTTTTTTCAACTCAATTTCAATGATTAAATCGATGTCATGTTTTTCTAATGGATTGAAGACAATTACATCATCAATACGGTTAAGGAACTCAGGCGCAAATGTTTTCTTTAAAGCATTTTCTACTACACTTTTAGAATGTTCGTCAGCTTGCGCAACTTTAGCAGAAGTACCGAATCCAACCCCTTGACCAAAGTCTTTCAGTTGACGAGCCCCCACATTGGAAGTCATAATGATAATGGTGTTTTTGAAGTCGATTTTACGACCCAAACTATCCGTTAAATAACCGTCATCTAATACTTGCAGCATCATATTGAACACATCGGGGTGCGCTTTTTCAATTTCATCTAAAAGCACTACGCAATACGGTTTTCTTCTCACCTTTTCAGTAAGCTGTCCGCCTTCTTCGTATCCTACATATCCAGGAGGAGCACCAATTAATCTTGATATAGCAAATTTCTCCATGTATTCACTCATATCAATACGGATTAGAGCATCTTCAGAGTCAAATAATTCTTTAGCCAATACTTTGGCTAATTGGGTTTTACCAACTCCTGTTTGTCCTAAGAAAATAAAAGAACCGATAGGTCGGTTAGGATCTTTTAGTCCGGCACGGTTCCGTTGAATTGAGCGTGCAATTTTCAATACGGCTTCATCTTGGCCTATTACTTTTCCTTTGATTAAATCGGGTAGGTGGGCTAGTTTGTTGCTTTCGGTTTGTGCTATACGATTTACGGGAATTCCTGTCATCATGGAAACGACATCGGCTACATTGTCTTCGGTAACGCGAATGCGATTATTCTTGGAATCTTCTTCCCATTGTTCTTGAGCGATGGCTAAGTCTTTTTCTAAGCGTTTTTCGTCATCACGTAATTTGGCTGCTTCTTCGTATTTCTGTTTTTTAACCACAGAATTTTTTAGGTCGCGTACTTCTTCTAATTGACGTTCCAAATCCAAAATTTGTTTAGGCACATCGATATTCGTAATGTGTACACGAGAACCCGCTTCGTCTAAAGCATCAATGGCTTTGTCTGGAAGAAAACGTTCTGACATATAACGATTAGTCAACTTTACACAAGCTTCGATTGCTTCATCGGTATAAATGACATTATGGTGGTCTTCGTATTTGTTTTTGATGTTATTCAAGATGATTATTGTTTCTTCTACAGAGGTAGGTTCGACAATCACTTTTTGGAAACGTCTTTCTAGGGCGCCGTCTTTTTCAATGTACTGACGGTACTCATCTAAAGTAGTAGCACCGATACATTGTATTTCGCCTCTAGCTAAGGCTGGTTTGAACATATTAGAAGCATCAAGCGAACCTGTAGCTCCACCAGCACCTACTATAGTATGGATTTCGTCAATAAAGAGGATGATGTCGTCGTTTTTCTCTAACTCATTCATTACCGCTTTCATTCGCTCTTCAAATTGACCGCGGTATTTGGTCCCAGCTACCAACGAGGCTAAGTCAAGGGTAACAACTCGTTTATTAAAAAGAATGCGTGATACTTTCTTTTGAATGATGCGTAGGGCAAGTCCTTCGGCTATAGCTGATTTACCTACACCAGGCTCTCCAATAAGCAAAGGATTGTTTTTCTTTCTTCGACTTAAAATTTGAGACACACGCTCAATTTCTTTTTCTCTTCCAACAACAGGATCTAGTTTGCCTTCTTCAGCCAACTCGGTTAAATCGCGTCCAAAATTATCTAAGACTGGGGTTTTAGATTTTTTATTGGTTTTATTTGCCGGATTGTTGAAGCTGCCTTCCTTCAAACTGTCATCTTGACTTGAATCGTCATTATATGACTCATTTTTGGGTAAGTCATCAATAAAATCTTCTTCGTTTGGTGTCATATTTAAATATTGTTCTTTAACTACATTATAGTCTATTTTAAGTCTATGCAATAGTTTGGTTGTTGGATCATTTTCGTTTCTTAAAATGCACAGTAGTAGATGTGCTGTACTGATTGACGAACTTTGAAATACTTTAGCTTCTAGAAAAGTAGTTTTCAGAGCGCGTTCCGCTTGACGAGTCAAGTGTAGATTTTTCTTTTCATTGCTTATTTCAGCATTTGGGTTGGCAGGGCTTAATACCTCTACTTTTTTGCGCAAATGATCTAAATCTATTGATAGATTATTGAGAATAGCAATTGCTTTACCATTTCCGTCTCTCAAAATACCAAGCATTAAGTGTTCTGTTCCAATAAAGTCGTGGCCTAATCGAAGCGCCTCTTCTTTGCTGTAAGTGATTACATCTTTGACTCTTGGTGAAAAATTATCATCCATAAATATATAATTGGGTACTGTAAATTTAGTGATTATGAATGGGATAATACAATAACCATTCCGACTAAAAGTACTGTCAGCTAATTGACAAAAAAAAAGCCAATAATAAAAGTAGTTCACAATCTATTTTATTAACTAAAAAACAGCCCGATTTTGTTAATAAATCATTGAAATTTGTGATGAAAAAAAGGTTGCAAATTTTATAAAAAGCCTATATTAGCACGTTTTGAATTTAAACTAATTTTTATTAAATAATTTATAAAATATGTCTGACGGAGAAAGGTTAATTCCTATTAACATCGAAGATGAAATGAAATCAGCGTACATCGATTATTCGATGTCGGTTATTGTCTCAAGAGCGCTACCTGACGTGCGTGATGGTTTAAAACCGGTGCACAGAAGAGTGTTATATGGAATGTATGATTTAGGAGTTTTTTCAAATAGAGCTCATAAAAAATCCGCGAGAATTGTTGGAGAAGTTTTAGGAAAGTACCACCCCCATGGTGATACATCAGTATATGATGCTATGGTACGTATGGCTCAGGAATGGAGTTTACGTTATTTATTAGTGGATGGTCAAGGTAACTTTGGATCAGTCGATGGTGATAGTCCGGCAGCAATGCGTTATACTGAGGCTAGAATGAAAAAAATGTCAGAGGACATTATGGCAGATATTGACAAAGAAACGGTTGACTTTCAATTGAACTTTGACGATACCTTGCAAGAGCCTACTGTAATGCCAACTCGTGTTCCCAATCTATTAATTAATGGTGCTTCTGGTATAGCTGTAGGTATGGCAACTAACATGGCGCCGCATAATTTAACAGAAGTTATTGACGGAACTTTAGCATATATTGATAATAATGATATCGAGATAGATGAATTAATCAATCATATAAAGGCCCCTGATTTCCCGACGGGTGGAATTATTTATGGAATGGATGGAGTGCGTGAAGCCTTCAAAACAGGTCGTGGTAGGGTCGTAATACGTGCTAAAATAGCTTTTGAAGAATCAAATGGAAGAGAAGCGATAATTGTAACTGAGATTCCGTATCAAGTGAATAAAGCCGAAATGATTAAGAAAACGGCTGACTTAATTAATGATAAGAAGATAGAAGGAATTTCTAATATTCGTGATGAATCAGACAGAACTGGAATGCGTATTGTTTATGAATTGAAGCGCGATGCTGTTCCTAATGTAGTCTTAAATACCTTATATAAATACACTCAATTACAATCTTCTTTCAGTGTTAATAATATTGCGTTGGTAAAAGGAAGACCGCAAATGTTGAATGTAAAAGATTTGATTCATTACTTTGTGGAGCACCGACATGATGTGGTGATTAGAAGAACGCAATATGAATTGCGTAAAGCAGAAGAGCGTGCACATATCTTAGAAGGATTAATCATAGCCTCTGATAATATTGATGAAGTAATCGCTTTGATTCGTTCGTCGAAAGATGGAGACGAAGCCCGTTCGAAATTAATTGAACGATTCAGCCTATCTGATATACAAGCTCGTGCTATTGTAGAAATGCGTTTGAGACAATTAACAGGTCTAGAACAAGACAAGTTAAGAGCAGAATATGAAGAGATTATGAAATTAATTCAACGCTTGAGAGATTTATTAGCAAGCAAAGAATTGAGAATGGACTTAATTAAAGAGGAATTAAGTGAAATCAGAGATAAGTATGGTGACGCACGTCGTTCATCTATTGAATATTCTGGAGGAGATGTAAGTATTGAAGATTTGATTGCAGATGAGAATGTAGTTATTACAATTTCGCATGCAGGCTACATTAAACGAACTAACTTATCTGAATACAAAACTCAGAATAGAGGGGGAGTAGGTCAAAAAAGTGCTGGTACTCGAGATCAAGATTTCTTAGAGCATTTATTTGTGGCAACTAACCATCAATATTTAATGTACTTTACTCAAAAAGGAAAATGTTTCTGGATGCGGGTATACGAAATTCCAGAAGGCAGTAAAACTAGTAAAGGACGTGCGATTCAAAACTTAATTAACATTGAAAGCGATGATAAAGTAAAAGCCTTCATTTGCACACAAGATTTGAAAGATGAAGACTATATCAATAGTCATTATGTGATCATGGTTACTAAACAAGGTCAGGTTAAAAAAACACCTTTGGAACAATATTCTCGTCCTCGTCAAAATGGTATCAATGCCATTACGATTAGAGAAGACGATGAATTATTAGAAGCAAAATTAACTAATGGTGAAAGCCAAGTGTTAGTTGCGGTTAAGTCGGGTAAATTGGTTCGATTTGAAGAAGGAAAAACGCGTCCGATGGGAAGAACGGCATCTGGTGTTCGTGGAATCACTTTAGCCGATGATAAAGATGAAGTAATTGGTATGGTTTCTGTTAATAAGGAAGACGTTAACGAAACTCAATTATTAGTTGTGACGGAGAATGGGTATGGAAAAAGAACGAAGTTGGTTGATGAAGATGGAGAAGATGTATACCGGATCACCAACAGAGGTGGTAAAGGAGTGAAAACCTTAAATATCACCGAAAAAACGGGTGCGTTAATTTCAATTAATGCCGTTACTGATGAAGATGATTTGATGATTATAAACAAATCAGGTTTGACAATTCGTATGGAAGTTTCAGATTTACGTGTTATGGGAAGAGCTACACAAGGAGTTCGATTGATTAATATAAAAGGAAACGACTCTATAGCTGCAGTAACTAAGGTAATGAAAGAAGATGAAGTAGAAGGAGAAGAAGGCGATAGCATTGAAGCAGATTCAATTCAAGAGGAATCAAGTGATGATGCTTCTGAGGCTCCAACAGAAGAAGGGCAAGAATAATTTAAAATTAATACCACATGAAAATTAAACACATTGTATTGTCAGCCTCAATACTAGTTTCTGTTTCTGCGATGGCTCAAAAAGATGAGTTAAAGTCGTTGAAGAAAATTTATGGCAGAGATGAGATTAAAGGAAATGACTTAGTTGAGTACAAATCTTTGGTAACCAAAGTAGAACCGTTAGCCACTGAAGAGGGCGATAAAATTTATGCTGCTTTTTATAAGTCAATGATACCCGTTTTGGAATATTCGGCTTTAGATAAAACAATGGCGCCAGCTCAAATTCAAGCTGCTGTGGCTAAGTTTGTTAGTCCGAAGGCCATTACGGAGTTAGCAAATGGTTTGAATGCTACATTAGACTATGAAGTGAAGACGGGAAAAAAAATCTACACGGATGATATCAATGAAACTATTACGTCATTTAAGCCCGAAATGATTAGTTATGCCATTACCTTAGGTACGAATAAAATGTTTAAAGAAGCAGAACAGGTATTGTATGCTGTTTATTTATTGGACAAAAAAGACCAAGATAAATTATTTTATGCCGCAAGTTATGCCGTTAATGCTCAGGATTATGACAAAGCACTTGAGTACTATGCTCAACTTAAAACGCTGAAATATACTGGTGAAGGAGTAGTTTTTTGGGCGACTAATAAGGCCTCTCAATCCGAAGAAACGTTTGCAACGAAAGAGCAAAGAGATCTTTTTATTAAGGCTGGTACTCATGAAAAGCCTAGAGATGAGAAATTAGAATCTAAAACTGGTGAAATCTATAAAAATATTGCCTTAATATTAGTTCAACAAGGAAAAACAGAAGAAGCTAAAGCTGCTTTAGAAGATGCTGTAAAAGCAAATCCGGGAGATACTTCGTTAGTTTTGAACGAAGCCGATTTATATTTAAAGCTTAAAGATTATACCAGTTATACCAATATAGTGAAGGCAGTTTTAGAAAAAGAACCTAATAATGCTATTTTAGTTTATAATTTAGGAGTAATCACGAGTGAGGCCGGTAAGCTGGATGAAGCGGAAAAATACTATAGAAGATCATTAGAAATTGATCCCAATTATTTTGATGCCAATATAAATCTAGCGGAATTAAAACTTAGAGCTGATGTTAAGTTGCAGGACGAAATGAGTAAATTAGGTACTTCAGAAAAAGACAACAAACGGTACGACCAAATAAGAGCTTTACTGTTTAAAAATTATAAAGAGGTATTGCCATATTTAGAAAAGGCTGTCGAAGTAAAACCAAAAGATGAAGCGGCCAACAAGACGTTATTAAGTGTTTACAATGCATTAGAAATGACTGATAAAGCGAAAGCCTTAAAAGCAAAAATGTAAGTTGCTATAGTGCTATAAAAAAAGCCATCCTGTAAAGGATGGCTTTTTTTATATATTATTTATAAATATCATAAGTGGATTACTTCTCCATATGCATCTGCAACGGCTTCCATAACTGCTTCGCTCATCGTTGGATGAGGATGTACTGCTTTTAATATTTCATGCCCCGTAGTTTCTAATTTACGAGCCACAACTGCTTCAGCAATCATATCGGTTACTCCGGCTCCAATCATATGGCATCCTAACCATTCACCATATTTGGCGTCAAAAATTACTTTCACAAACCCATCTGGAGTACCAGCAGCTTTTGCTTTACCTGAAGCTGTGAATGGGAATTTGCCAATTTTTAATTCGAATCCTTTTTCTTTTGCTTGTTTTTCGGTTAAACCAACTGAAGCAATTTCGGGAGTAGCATAAGTACAACCAGGAATGTTTCCATAATCAAGTGGTTCAACATGTAAACCGGCAATTTTTTCTACACAAAGAATTCCTTCTGCTGAAGCAACGTGAGCCAATGCTTGGCCGGGCGTTACGTCACCAATGGCATAATATCCAGGAATGTTGGTTTGGTAATAATCATTTACCAATATTTTATCTCTATCAGTTGCAATACCCGTTTCTTCTAATCCAATATTTTCAATATTGGTTTTGATTCCAACTGCTGAAAGTAAAATATCAGCTTCCAATACTTCTTCTCCTTTGGCTGTTTTCACGAAAGCTTTCACTCCGCTTCCAGTAGTATCGATTCGTTCTACTGATGCGTTTGTCATAATGTTTACGCCAGCCTTTTTCATAGAACGTTCCATTTGTTTTGAAATATCTTCATCTTCAACAGGAACAATGTTTGGCATGAATTCAACAATAGTAACTTCCGTACCCATGGCATTGTAAAAATGAGCAAATTCTACTCCGATAGCACCAGATCCTACTACAATCATTTTCTTAGGTTGTGTAGGGAGCGTCATGGCTTGGCGGTACCCAATTACTTTACTACCATCTTGCGGTAAATTTGGCAATTCTCTTGAGCGCGCTCCAGTAGCAATGATGATATTGTCGGCAGTATATTCGGTTACTTTTCCGTCTGCCGCAGTTACATCTACTTTTTTGCCTGGTTTTATTTTACCAAACCCATCGATAACATCTATTTTGTTCTTTTTCATTAAGAATTGAACTCCTTTACTCATGCCGTCAGCTACGCTTCTAGAACGAGTAATTACGGCATTAAAGTCTTTATCAAACTCTTTTACCGTTAGACCATAATCTGAAGCATGTTTTAGGTAATCAAAAACTTGAGCAGATTTTAGTAATGCTTTGGTTGGGATACACCCCCAATTTAAACAAATACCACCTAAGTTTTCTTTTTCGATAACGGCCACTTTAAAGCCTAATTGTGAGGCACGGATTGCAGTAACATAACCACCTGGCCCACTTCCTAAAACAATAATATCGTATTTCATTTCTATGTTTTTAATTGTTTTTTATTTGGTATTATGGAATGAGAAAACTCATTGCATTTTCATACTATTTTTGTCATTATTTGCGTTTGCGAATTTAAGCAATTATTTTGAAAATTTAGCTTTCGGTACTAAACTGTGAATCATATAAATTTTTATAATAACCATTCGCTTTTGTAACCAATTCTTGATGCGTTCCTTCTTCAACAATTTGGCCTTTATCCATTACAATTATTTTATTGGCTTTTATGATGGTAGCCAAGCGATGAGCTATAACTATAGAAGTTCTACCTTTAGTTATTGTCTCAGTTGCTCTTTGTATTAATTCCTCGCTATGTGTGTCAATTGAGGAAGTAGCTTCATCCAAAATAAGAATACTTGGATTACTTACATAGGCTCTCAAAAAAGCAATTAATTGGCGTTGACCAGAAGATAACATTACCCCGCGCTCTTTTACATCATAGTCATAACCTCCAGGCAGACTTTTGATGAATTTGTGGACGCCTATTTCTTTGGCTGCCTTTATAACATCCTCTTTTGAAATAGCAGGATTGTTTAAGGTAATATTATTATGAATAGTATCGGCAAATAGAAAAACATCTTGCAATACAATTGCTATTTGCTTACGCAAACTTTCCAGTTTGAATTCATTAATATTGTGTTCGTCGATAAAGATAGCACCCGAATTGATTTCGTAAAATCGATTTAATAGATTAATGATGGTTGATTTACCTGCTCCAGTGGCTCCAACTATTGCAATGGTTTCTCCAGCATTTACCTTTAGGTTAATCCCTTTTAACACTTCTTCATTTTCTATATAGCTGAAGCGCACGTTTTCAAATCGGATGGTTCCCTTGAAATGACTGGCAATTTTGATCCCCTCATCTTGTACCTCAATGTCACTGTCCAATATATCAAAAACACGATTGGCCGAAATCATTCCCATTTGCATTTCATTGAATTTATCGGCAATTTGACGAAGTGGATTAAACAACATACCAATAAACATAGTATAGGCTGTCATTTGTCCCAAAGTCGTAAACGGATTGTGATTGATGATTTGAATACCACCATACAAAATAATCAAACCCAAAGTTATTGAAGAAATAATGTCGGCAATAGGGAAGAAGATTGAGTTATACAAAATAGTTTTTATCCATGCTTTGTTGTGCTTCTCATTGATATTCTTGAATTTTTCAAATTCAATAGCTTCTCGATTGAAGAGTTGTACAATTTTCATTCCCGTAACACGCTCTTGAATAAACGTATTTAAATTGGCCACTTGAGTTCTAACATCTTCAAAGGCTACTTGCATTTTACGTTGAAATATTCTAGTGATGTATACTAATATTGGCATGGCTACCACTACGATCATAGAGAGTTGCCAATTCATCCAAAACATGATGATGAGGCATACTACCATTTTCATTAAATCACTAAAAATCATAAATAATCCTTGACTAAAAATACGGGCAATTTGTTCTATGTCAGATACCGAACGGGTGACCAATTGTCCAACTGGAGCATTGTCATAGTATTTCATTCGGAATGTTAGTAGGTGTTTGAACAATTTATTTCGGATGTCTTTAACGATATCTTGTCCCAACCAGTTGGCCCAATACACAAAGTAAAATTGGGAAAAGGTTTCTAACATAAGCGCTATACCCATAATAATGGCATAGGTTAGGAGTCCTTCTTTACTAGCTGTCTTTATGTATTTATCAACCGTAACTTCTAATAAAAATGGACGTAAGGCAGCAAATACAGATAAGGAAACAGCAAAGAAAATAACACCATAATACCTAAACTTATAGGGCTTGGTATATTTTAAAACGCGTTTAAATAAATGTACATCAAATGCTTTTGCTTGCATTATTTTAGGTATTCGTATTCGATACGGGTTAAATACAATCCGTGTGCTGGAACTGAAAATCCAGCTTGACCACGGTCTTTACTTTCAATTATTCGTTCAAAATCGGCTAGATTAATTTTTCCTATGCCAATGTTAATCATAGTGCCCACAATAGCTCTTACCATATTTCTCAAAAACCTATCGGCGGCAATAGTGAAAACAATTTTAGTCCCTTCTTGTTTCCAATGTGCTTCAAATAGGACGCAATTAAATGTTCTTACGTCAGTGTGGGTTTTGGAAAAGCTCTCAAAATCGGTATACTTGAATAATAATTGGCAAGCTGCATTCATTTTATCCAAGTCTAGAACAGTAGGATAGAGCCAACTCCCTTCGGTCTCAAAAGCATCTTTATAGGTATGAATGTGGTATTCATACGTTCTTTTGGTAGCATCAAAACGGACATGAGCATCATCTGCGACATCTATAATTGTTTTTATAACAATGTCTTTGGGTAAAAAAGAATTGAGTTTGTGGGTCAAAACAACGGTATCAATTTTGTCTTCCGAGTCAAAATGCGCATACATTTGTTTGGCATGCACTCCGGTATCTGTTCGTCCAGCCCCTACAACATCAATCTCTTTTTTTAGTAATATTGTTAAGGCTTTATTGAGTGTCTCTTGCACAGAACTAGCATCGGGTTGGTATTGCCACCCGTGATAATGCGTTCCTTTATAAGCTAATTCAATAAAATATCTCAAGGTAAAACTTCCTGTTTTTAAAGCTTCAAAGTTACAAAGATTTTATCTAGAGATAACTTAAAATCGGTTTCAAACCACTACTATTTTTTTTGGAAGACTTTTGGCTTACATCAGTTGGAAAACCATTTAGTTTGTAACTTTGTCCAAGATGAAAAAAATCTTACTCCTTTCTGATACTCATAGCCACATTGATGAGGCGATTTTAAAATATGTGTCTTTAGCTGATGAAGTTTGGCATGCAGGAGACATTGGTGATTTGAAAGTAACTGATACTTTAAAAAAACTAAAACCCCTTAAAGCGGTTTATGGGAATATTGATGATGATAAAGTGCGGATGGAATTTCCGCTGAACAATCGTTTTCTATGTGAAGGCGTAGATGTGTGGATCACTCATATTGGGGGATACCCGGGGAAGTACAATCAGGCCATTCGTAGCGATTTACAATTGAATCCACCTAAACTATTTATTTGTGGACATTCTCATATCTTGAAAGTTCAATTTGATAAAACCTTGAATTTACTGCATATGAATCCGGGGGCATGCGGTATATATGGTTTTCATCAAGTGCGCACGATGTTGCGTTTTGAAATTGACGGGGATAAAATTCAGAATTTAGAGATTATTGAATTGGGTAAAAAATAGAACGAATTTTTAGCAAGTTCACATAAAATAAAAAACCCATCACACAATTGCGGATGGGTTTTTTGCAGCACTAAAAAACTAAGTTTATAGGTTTATCGTAATCGGTCCACAGATTTTACGAGATCTTCATCCTTTTTAATGGCTTTGTTGGCCAAAACCAAAAGTACGATAGAAAAAATAGGTAAGAACATCCCAACACCTTTCTCAGAAATAGCTGTTTCTCCAGATGCCGTTAGTGTTCGATACACAAATAATCCTAATAAAATTAAATTCAATATCATATTCAATCTGCCCATGACAAATTGTTGTTGTCTTTTTTTGTGTGATATAATGCTTAAAATAGTTAGTGTATTGCTTAAACCAAAAAGGGCAGCATAAGTAAGATCCATCATGAAATAGTAGTCTTTTCCATGAACATCTTTCCATAACGGAAAAACAAACGGCAATATTGCCATTAGTAAAATACAACCTAATAAGTAATATGTTTGAATTCTAAACATTAGCTTTTTTAAAATTTGAATCACAAAAATATAGTTTCTTTTTAAAAAATACTATTGCGTGGTAAAATTTTATTTGTATTATTGCATAACAAATCCGTAAGTACTTCATCCTTCGGACTATTCTTTAGAAAAAAATCTACCCACATTTATAGTATTTTCCTCAATTCGAATTTAAATCAAAACAATATTCATGTTTGATATTTCTGCCTTAAAAGAAATGAAGCTTGCTGAGCTTCAAGAAATTGCCAAGTCGGCCAAAACCATTAAAGTTACCGGTGCCAAAAAAGATACGTTAATCGCGCAAATTTTAGAACACCAAAATACTACTGTAGCGGAACAAAAGCCAAAAGTAGTTATTGAAAAAGCTACTGATAATAAAGCTAAACGTGCTCGAATAACACCTGAAGCTAAAAAAGCAGCAGAGAATGCCCAAAATGATTTATTTGCAAATGATTCCATTGTTAGCAAACCTATAGATGAAATTCCGTTAGCAACTGTACAAGAAGAAAAGCCGGTATTTCAAACTAAAAACCCAAAGTTTAAGAAACCATTTGAAAAAAAGAACTCAACCTCCCCTGAGGTCGTAATTCAAAATGGAAATGAAGCTGGGGTTGTTGCTCCTGAGAAGCAAAACGTTGGAGAAGAAACCCAACCACAGACTACAAAACAAATAGATGGAAACCGAGAGCCTAAACCCAAACATCCAAACCAGAATCCGAATGGCAATGGCAATGGCAATGGGAATAACGGTAATGGCAACGGAAATAACAATAACAACGGGAATGTAAATCCTAATTTTAAAGGTAAAAAACCTAATAATTTCCGTGATGCCGATTATGAATTTGACGGAATTATAGAAAGTGAAGGCGTATTAGAGATGATGCCCGATGGCTATGGTTTCTTACGTTCTTCTGATTATAACTATTTGGCTTCACCCGATGATATTTATTTATCTACTTCTCAAATCCGCTTGTTTGGTTTGAAAACAGGTGATACGGTAAAAGGAGTAGTACGTCCTCCGAAAGAAGGAGAGAAATTCTTCCCTTTGGTAAAAGTATTAAAGATCAATGGACATGACCCACAGGTCGTTAGAGACCGAGTTTCATTCGAACATTTAACACCATTATTCCCGGAAGAGAAATTTAACTTAGCGGGTAGACAAGCGACTATTTCAACTCGAATTATTGATTTATTTTCTCCAATAGGAAAAGGGCAACGAGGTATGATTGTGGCCCAACCCAAAACAGGTAAAACGATGTTGTTAAAAGACATTGCCAATACCATTGCTGCCAATCATCCCGAAGTTTACCTTATCGTTTTATTAATTGATGAACGACCTGAGGAGGTAACTGATATGCAGCGCAGTGTAAGAGGGGAAGTAATTGCTTCCACTTTTGACGAACCTGCTGACCGACATGTAAAAGTGGCTAATATCGTTTTGGAAAAAGCGAAACGTTTGGTAGAATGCGGACATGATGTTGTCATCTTACTGGATTCCATTACACGTTTGGCCAGAGCCTATAATACGGTACAACCCGCGTCGGGGAAAGTATTATCGGGTGGGGTAGATGCCAATGCCTTACAAAAACCTAAACGTTTCTTTGGTGCTGCTCGTAACATTGAAAACGGAGGCTCATTAAGTATTATTGCAACGGCTTTAACCGAAACAGGTTCTAAAATGGACGAGGTGATTTTTGAAGAATTCAAAGGAACTGGAAATATGGAGTTACAATTGGATCGTAAAATTGCCAACAAACGAATTTTCCCAGCGATTGACTTAACTTCTTCTAGCACACGACGTGATGATTTATTATTGGATGAGAAAACCATACAACGCATGTGGATCATGCGCAAGTATTTAGCCGATATGAATCCGGTGGAAGCCATGGATTTTATCAACGATCGTTTTAAGAAAACTAGAAACAACGAAGAATTCCTCATCTCAATGAACGATTAATATTAAATGTTTAAGACAAAACATATACTAATAAGGTTACTGAATTATAGTTCAGTAACCTTATTTTTTTTTCTATTGTTTTCCTGTGCTAGCCAAGAGGTTTCAAATCCGCCCTATAGTATTTCAGGAACAGTTTTTAATTATTACAATGTAGGCTTAGCGAATAGTAAAGTCTATTATGGAGATACTGCCTATGCGACGACCAATGCACAAGGACAGTTTCAAATAGATAATATTACAGGCACTGTTATCCTCCAACCTCAGGATCCCGATTATACTTTTACACCCAACACACTTACGGTGACTAAAAACAGTAGCGGACTCACTTTTTATGCTGCACCCACGACTGTTGAAAGTCCTAATGTAGCGGCGGTATACCAATGGTTTTCTCAAATGCAGTTGCCCAACGGTTTGCTCGAAAGTTCTGAAAATAGTAATGTGGTTTCACTTTACGATAATGCCCTAGCGGCTTTAGTTTTTACCGCAAAGGGAGATCGTCTTAAAGCTGAAAAAATATTTGATTTTTTCTCTAATAGGATGGGAAGCGAACTAGACGCTGGTACAGGAGGATTTTCCCAATTTAGAGATGCGACAGGGATGCCCAACGGTCATCGATGGATGGGAGACAATTGCTGGCTACTCCTGGCATTGAATACTTATGCTCAGACCTTTAATAGCACTACTTATAGCACTTTACAAAATCATTTGAGTACTTGGATTCGTTCTCTTCAAAATGCTGATGGCAGTTTGAATGCCGGATTTGATGCCAATGGGTCCCTCAATATGCAAGTAACAGAAGGCATGATTGATGCCTACAATGCCGTCTTAGGATATGATACTTTCCACAGCCATCTATTGACCTTTTTAAAGCAAAGTAGATGGGCCAGTTCCCAACATTATTTGATAGCCTACCCGAATAACTATTACCAATATGCTTTAGATAATTTCTCATGGGCGTATAGTGCCTTTGAAGACTTTCCCTCTTCCACCTTACAAAGCAGTATTGGTTTATTTGGCACCAATAAAGTTGCTACAGCAACCAATGCCAATGTAAATGGGTTTTGCTTCGATATAGATAAAGACACCGTTTGGTATGAAGGTACTGGAGAAATGGTAGTCGCTTACCAAAAGGCAGGAATGAGTACGCAAGCCAATTACTATTTAGCGGAAATGGAAAAAGGATTGGTAAACAGTCCAATGTATTCCAATGCCAAAGGAATTCCCTATGCAACCAATTTAGGTTCTGGATATGGAGGAGGACTCTTATGGGGAGGGGCCGATACCAAACCCGCAGTGTCTTCTAGTGCATGGTATCTTTTTGGTCAATTGCATTTTGATCCTATGGCAGTTGGGTACCCAAAGAATGCGCCGCAAGCCGATAAATTCTGGATGAATTAAGGCTCTTTAGTTCTAACCAATTATCCCTTTTCTTTTTTGGCATGCGCTTTGTATAGTTTTCTTAAGATTATCTTAACTCCTAAAATTCTTGTCTTATGAAAACCAACCGCTTGCTTCGTGTAGTATCCTTACTAGGTGTATTATTAATCTTTGCTCCGTTTTATGATTCGTGCGCTGGACATTACTTACATAAAATAAATACTTCCAATGGAAAAGAAATAGTAAGCGAAAAACCATTTACACAAAAAGTCTATGATATTGTAGTAGATGATGAGGCATTTAATGCTTTTCAAATTTCGAGCCTATCAATTTATGCAATTAAAGAATCAACGTTTACGGAAATTAAAAATGATGTTGCTAAGTCAGTAGTAAAGAAAGGCTGGTATAAAGATATTGGAATCCTAATTTCATTCTTTTTTGATGTTGTGATACTACTCTCTTTTTCCTTATTCCTATTATCCTTTACAAAACGTAACACGGTCTTTAAAAAAATGGCTTTGGTCAATCTAGTACTTATTATTCTAACGCTTTGTTATATTATTTTTCTAGAGAATTCTTTTCACCAATTCGCCCAAATCAAATGGGGTTACTACGCCTTTATCCTCAACAGTGGGTTTTTGTACTATTATGCCGCTAAGCTATTTCCCACTCAAGCCATGGGGGGACAGAGCGAAGCTAAACCTTAAATTAAAATGTCAACTTGTCATACTGTTTGGAGCTAAAACTGACAATTTATTCCTAATTGAGCCTTGGCACAATAGTTGTCATTTTGCAAATCGTACAATACAAAGTACTATTCACTCGTAGAGGAATAATCAAAAATAAATTAAAAGGAGAACATAAAAATGGGAAAAATTATCGGTATCGACTTAGGTACAACCAACTCTTGTGTAGCCGTTATGGAAGGTGGAGAACCAGTAGTAATCGCTAACGCAGAAGGAAAAAGAACAACACCATCTGTCATTGCATTTGTAGAAGGTGGCGAAATTAAAGTGGGGGATCCGGCCAAAAGACAAGCTGTGACCAACCCAACCAAAACCATAGCGTCTATTAAACGTTTTATGGGGAACAAGTATACAGAAAGCTCAAAAGAAGCTTCTACTGTAGCATACAAAGTAGTAAAAGGAGATAACGACACGCCTCGTGTCGATATTGATGGTAGATTGTATACCCCACAAGAATTATCGGCTATGACCCTTCAAAAGATGAAGAAAACAGCTGAGGATTATTTAGGATATACCGTTACAGAAGCTGTAATTACGGTACCTGCTTACTTTAATGACGCACAACGTCAGGCAACCAAAGAAGCCGGAGAAATTGCAGGTTTGAAAGTAATGCGTATCATCAATGAGCCTACTGCAGCAGCTTTAGCTTATGGATTAGATAAAGCAGGTACAGACCAAAAAATTGCAGTTTACGACTTAGGTGGTGGTACTTTTGATATCTCAGTATTAGAATTAGGTGACGGTGTATTTGAAGTATTGTCAACTAATGGTGATACACACTTAGGTGGAGATGACTTTGACCAAGTAATTATCGATTGGATGGCTAACGATTTTAATACCGAAGAAGGTGTTGATTTACGTAAAGACCCAATGGCTTTACAACGTTTGAAAGAAGCAGCAGAGAAAGCAAAAATCGAGTTGTCTTCTTCGACACAAACAGAAATTAACTTACCTTATGTTACGGCTACCGCTAGTGGACCAAAACACTTAGTAAAAACATTAACTCGTGCGAAGTTCGAACAATTGGCAGAGACTTTAGTAAAACGTTCTATGGAGCCTGTTGCTAAAGCTTTAAAAGATGCTGGATTATCTACTTCAGATATAGACGAAGTAATCTTAGTAGGTGGTTCTACTAGAATACCAGTTATTCAAGAACAAGTTGAGAAATTCTTTGGTAAAAAACCATCAAAAGGAGTTAACCCTGACGAAGTAGTAGCTATTGGAGCTGCCATTCAAGGTGGGGTATTGACTGGAGATGTTAAAGATGTATTGTTATTAGACGTTACGCCTTTATCCTTAGGAATTGAGACTATGGGGAATGTAATGACCAAATTGATTGAGTCTAACACTACCATTCCTACCAAAAAATCACAAGTATTCTCTACGGCAGCTGATAACCAGCCTAGTGTTGAAATTCACGTGATTCAAGGAGAAAGAACCATGGCGGCAGATAATAAAACCATTGGTCGATTCCACTTAGACGGAATTCCACCAGCGCCAAGAGGTGTTCCTCAAATTGAAGTAACGTTTGATATTGATGCCAACGGTATCATCAAAGTTTCGGCTACCGATAAAGGAACTGGTAAATCACATGACATCCGTATCGAAGCTTCTTCAGGATTAACACCAGAAGAAATCGAGAGAATGAAGAAAGATGCCGAAATGAATGCAGAAAGCGATCGTCTAGCTAAAGAAAAAGCGGATAAATTGAACGAAGCAGATGGCATGATTTTCCAAACCGAGACTCAATTAAAAGAGTACGGGGATAAACTTTCTGATGGTAATAAACAAGCTATTGAAGGTGCTTTAACCGAATTGAAAGTAGCTTTTGAAACCAAAGATATTGGAACCATACAACCCGCTTTAGACAAAATCAATGAAGCTTGGAAAAATGCTTCTGAAGAAATGTATAAAGCACAAGGAGAAGGACAAGCTCAAGAAGCGCAACCGCAAGCAGATGCTAGTGGTGACCAAACTCAAGATGTAGATTTTGAAGAAGTTAAATAAGTAAAAATCTTATTAAATAAGAAGAAACCGAACTAGCTATAGTTCGGTTTTTTTTGTATCATTGCGGAACTCTAATGTAAACTATTTTAAAATGAAAAAAGTTAATGTACTGATTGCCTTATTTTTTGCAGCCCTTGTTTTAGGATGTAGTAGTAGCGATTCTGGAAGTAGTTCCAGTGCTCAAAATGTTACGTTTAAATTTAACGGCGTTGACGTTACCGCTGCAGTCACTTCAGCTAAGCTATATAAATCGCAAGGAACTAATGAAAAGATGCTTAAAATTACTGCCGAAACAACCGATAAAGAATTTGAGTGGACTTTCTTTTCAGGCTATTCAGCGGATGACGCTATACCTACAGGGGACTATGTATCCTCAGAAAATGTAGATGACGGCTATGCCTATGTATCCTTTAAAATCAATGGAAACAAATATGGAATGCATAATCCTGATAATGGTACGTTGCATATTACGAGCTGTAATTCTGGTGCTAAGACAGCCACAGGCACATTTTTTCAAACATTGCATGCCATCGGAGAGACTCAAGATTTTGATTATTTAGGTGTTACAATTCCTTACGAAATTAACATGACTAACGGTGTATTTACCAATATTCATTACGACGTAGTTGTATTGAATTAAAAAATAACAACAACAATAATTATTGTAACCGCCTTATTATTAAGGCGGTTATTTTATTTTAACATAGTCCAAGTAGATAATTTTGTATATTGCCTATCATCATAAACTGTATGTCCTATGAAAAAGATTATTTTAATGGCTTTACTGGCGTTCATAAGTACTCAAAGTTTTGCTCAAAAGAAAAAGGAAGGTCTGCAGAAGAAAACGATACTTGCAGGTTCTACCGCTGGTAACCTAGCTTTAGCGAAACTAGATAACTTGAAAGTGGAAATTAAAACTGGTAATTTCCAAGTCGCAATTGCTGATAAAGACAACGCGACTGCAGCAATAATAATAAAACCAGTAGAGGCTAGTTTTAAGCCCTTAGAATGTAAACTGAGTGCCTTTAAATCAAATGGTTCAGTATTATATCTCCTAACTTGGGTAGAAAAATCAGCTACTAAAACCGACTTGAAAACCGAAGAAGTTGTTTCAAATTATTCTTGTATTTTGGAAGTACCTAATAAGAAACAGGTGTTTTCTAATACAGAAACCACCACCCATATTACGGAGAAAGTGTTTTTAGACAAAGGTAAAAATGCTTCTGAAACCCAAGAAAAACTCAGAAGAGAAGGTTATCATTTTGTGCTCAATCCCGATGGATCGATTCTTTTAAAGAATAAGACCTCCGAAAAAACCTTAGTATACGATGCTGCCAAAATGGAGTACCTTCCAAAAAAGAAATAAACAAAAAATCCCGAGTGGTACTCGGGATTTTTTTATTCAGCTATAGAATATTATTCATTCACTTTAATCTCAAACGTCTTATCCCAGTTTTTACCCGTTACAAAGAACGTATTGGTTTTTTTGTTATAAGCAATTCCATTTAAAACATCCGCTTTAGGGTTCTTTATATTGGCTTTTAAAGCTGTCAAATCCAACACACCTTCAACTGCTCCTGATTTCGGATTGATAACCGCTATGGCGTCCTTTTGCCAAATGTTACCATAGATCTTGCCGTTTACCCATTCCAACTCATTAATACTTTTAATCTTGCTATCATTCGTATATACGTTAATAAAATCGACCATCTTTTGGGTATCCGGATTCATAGTCCAAATCTTTTCGGTCCCATCCGATTGGTAAATGTTTTGTCCGTCATTAGTCATTCCCCAGCCTTCAATGTTTTTATCAAATGTGAAGGTTTTCAATTTCTTCAAGGTGTTGGCATCATAAATAAAACCGGTTTGATTCTGCCAAGTCAATTGGTAAATCTTGTCATGGATTACCGTGATTCCTTCACCAAAATATTTAGGATCTAAATCCACTTTTTTATAAGTCTTACCCGTTTTATAATCAATCTTAGCAAAATAACCTTTGTAGCCTTCTGGGGTTCCCGTACTTTCCATTAAGGTATCTCTGAAAAATTCAAAACCTTCCGTAAAAGCATCTATATCGTGCAAATATGTATTCACGATAGTGTATTTCATTAGTTTCGGAACGATGCCCGATGCTACTTCTACACGCGTTTTAGTGGAAACGGTGTCGCCTTCAAAATATACCGTAGCTTTTACGTTTTGATAGCCTAATTTCTTGCCATTTAAATCTAAGGTAAGCTTCCCACTGCCTTTAATTCCGCTTATTCTCTGATCATTCACAAAGTAAACCACACTATCAATGGTTTTGTTTTTATCGTTCAATAGGGTTAAGTCTACTTTATCAGTAGCCTGATACATGGGCTTTAGTGCGCTCTCATCAAAGCTGAAATAACTTTCTATGTCACTACGACTATTGCCACAACTCACTAAGTTCAATGCTAATAAAATGGTTATTAACAGGTTATAATTTTTCATTCGAATAATTTAAATTTTCACTCACAAATATATTTATAAAGGGCTTAATTTCTTGTAAAAAAATAAAAAGATTGTATATTTGCACCGGCAAGTCCTACACGACCAGCTCCTGCAAAATCCTCCAGGATGGGAACATAGCAAAGGTATGTGGTTGTAGCGGTGCGATGTAGGTCGCTTGCCATTTTTTTTTTAATCCGAACTTGCTTCGGATTCTTTTTTTTATAACAATTTCTATCCATGAAATTAACTTGGCAAATAGTGCAATTCCAACTCAAAGAAACCTTTGCCATTGCCTATGGAAACTACTCTTTTCGTGAAGCTCTCATCGTTACTTTAGAAAGCCATGGATGCAAAGGCTATGGAGAATGTACCGCTATAGATTATTACCATATCGATTTAGCTTCCTTTACAACGCAATTAGACAAATGGAAAAATAGTATCGAAAGCAAATCCATAAAGCATCCTAAAGATTTTTACATTTTTTTAGAAGCCCTACAATTACCTTCTTTTTTGCGATCAGCCCTTGATTGTGCGTATTGGGATTTGTTTGGCAAACTAGAACAATGCTCTTTTTTAGCACTTAATGCAATTGACTACGAAATGTTGCCCGAATCTTCCATTACCATTAGTGTTGATGAAGTAGCGAAGCAAATAAAGAAAATAGAACAATCCTCTTGGAATCATTTCAAAGTGAAATGCAATCGATTAAATAAAGATGAGATCGCTCAACTCTTAGCACTGAACAAACCAATTGCTTTAGATTCCAACGGCAGCTTTATACAAAGTGATTGTCTTTGGCTTGAAACTTATGCCGGCATCGAAAATTTTACTTATTTAGAACAACCCATGAAACCGGGAGTCGAACAGTATGCTGTTTTGCATGCAGACGGGAAAGCCAATTGGATGGCCGATGAAGATAGCCAAGATGCTGCTAAACTAAAAGATTTAGTCCCTCATTATAACAGTATTAATATTAAGCTAGTAAAGTGTGGCGGATTAACTCCAGCACTTCAAATGATTGCCGAAGCCCGTGCTCTAGGATTTCAACTGATGATAGGTTGTATGACCGAATCGTCTATTGGAATATCGGCTGGTGCTGTTTTAGCGCCGCTCTGTGATTATGCCGATTTAGATGGAGCCAATTTAATTGCCAATGACATAGCCATAGGAAGTACTATAGTAGATGGCGTTATCCAACTTAGTGATGGTAACGGTTTGGGGATAAAAATAAACTAAAGTATTCCTTTTGTTTTTTATCTTTAACCTCAAATTTAGATGGGCAGTTAACAAACTAATGGATTATAAATTTCTATTCTCTTATCTTTTTTTATCTATTTTCTTATTATTACTATATGAGTAAAGTTGTTTTAATTACCGGTGGTTCTTCCGGTATAGGAAAAGCCATAGGAGTGTTTCTTTTAAGTAAAGGATTCGTCGTTTATGGTACCAGTCGAAATCCCGAACTTATTACTAATTCTGTAATTCCCTTGCTGGCAATGGACGTTAGAAATGGGGATAGCATACGAGGAGCCATTGCCCAAGTCATTCAATCCGCTGGTCGGTTAGATGTGGTCATAAACAATGCTGGAGTAGGGATTACAGGTCCGGTGGAAGAAATCCCTACTGAAGAAATCAAGAATAACTTTGAAACCAATTTTTTTGGACCCATCGAAGTTATGAAAGCAGCTTTTCCCCAAATGCGCGCACAACAAGCAGGGTTAATCATTAACATTACTTCTATAGCAGGCTATATGGGATTGCCTTACAGAGGCGTTTATTCAGCCTCCAAAGGAGCTTTAGAAATAGTAACCGAAGCCATCAGCATGGAAGTTAAACACTTCGGAATAAAGCTAGTTAATGTGGCTCCTGGTGATTTTGCCACCAATATAGCTGCAGGACGTTATCATGCACCCGTCATAAATGGTTCTGCCTATGAATTGCCTTATGGGAATACCTTAAAACAAATGGATGCGCACGTGGATAGCGGCAGCAACCCCGAAGAAATGGCCAAAGCTATCTACGACATCATCAATGAAAAGAATCCAAAACTTCATTACAAAATTGGCTTCTTCATGCAAAAATTCTCTATAGTGTTAAAGCGAATTTTACCCGACAGAATCTATGAAAGTATGTTGATGAACCATTATAAATTGTAACTTTGCACCTGATTTTGAAAACACAACTTTTTTAATATATATCTAGTACGTATGAAATTTTTTATTGACACAGCCAATTTAAACGAAATCAAAGAAGCGCAAAGCTTAGGCGTTTTAGACGGGGTAACTACCAATCCGTCCCTTATGGCTAAAGAAGGAATCACAGGGAAAAACAACATCCTAAAACACTATGTTGACATTTGCAACATCGTAGATGGCGATGTAAGTGCCGAAGTAATTGCAACCGATTATGATGGTATGATCAGAGAAGGAGAAGAGTTGGCCGACTTACACCAACAAATCGTAGTGAAATTACCGATGACCAAAGAGGGTGTTAGAGCTTGTAAATACTTCTCAGACAAAGGAATTAAAACAAATGTTACCTTGGTGTTCTCTGCCGGTCAAGCGTTGTTAGCTGCCAAAGCAGGTGCAACCTATGTGTCGCCATTCTTAGGACGTTTAGACGATATCTCAACCGATGGTTTGGCTTTGATCCAAGAAATTCGCGATATCTATGATAATTACGCCTTCGAAACAGAAATATTAGCGGCTTCCATTCGTCACACCATGCACGTAGTAAACTGTGCTAAAATTGGAGCCGATGTGATGACGGGTCCGTTATCATCAATTTTAGGTTTGTTAAAACACCCATTAACCGATATCGGTTTGGCACAGTTCTTAGCAGATTATGCCAAAGGAAATCAATAATTCTGCTTAGTATAACGCAAAAAGGGCTTTCATGTGAAAGCCCTTTTTGCGTTATAGTTTTATGATCGCCCTGCTATTTAAGTTCGTCCAAAAAGTTTAATTCGAATATATTCGTAAAAGCATTAGAAATAAGGCCTTTATCGCCCAGCACTATAGTGCGATGTATTTTGGTAATCACCCACTTGGCTTTTAAATCTTCAAAATCAGCACAACGGTATTCTTCAATACCATTAAAAGTATACTCATACAGTAACTTTTGCCATACATCCACTTGGTCATTCAAATTAACCCCGATGAATTGGTATTCAGGATGCTTAATATGAAAGGCCATCACTTTTTTATGTACGGCTTCAAAATGTGATAAGGCATGCTCAGTCCAAAAGAATAGCACTGTTTTTTTATTAGCAAATGCATTGGAAGATATCGTATCGCCTTTCGTATTAATTAGCGATACTTCTGGTAATTTATTTCCCGTTTTTAGCAACTGTATGGCATCACCAATTTTAGTAATTTCGTTTTTCTGACTTCTATCAGTTGAATATTTGTGATACGTTTGAAGAAATGTCTTGTTGTTGACCATGTTTTGATCTTCCAGCAAATAAGTAAACGCGATATTGTTTAGAATGGTATTTTTAACTTTCTCATTCTTGATTAAGGTATCAGCAATATTCAGTTTATTAATGTTGGTTTTCAACGATAAATCGACTACCGAGAAATGATTATGGTAATTAATGGTACCCATGTTGTTTAGCATATTGGACAAATACATGACAAAAGGGGAATAGTTGGAAAGGGCCACATTATTGCAATCCACATTTTTTCGGAAGGCATAAAAATCTTTGGGTATGTTTTCATAAACATCATTTCCCGTGCGAAGCTTATGAATCATAGGATACAACTCTTTACGAGAGTAGTAGGGAAAATCTAAGGCTGCTTTGGCATAAGTGTCAAATTGATCACTCCATTTAATTTCTTCCTTCTTATCTTCATAAAACTTTTGGGATTGTTTATAAGAAGCATCATTGGTATGGCTAAACTTGGCAATGTCCATATCAAAAGATTCAAATAAATCATTTTTATCCTTCTCGTTTCTTAGGTATTGTTCCATAAGGAAATTGTTCTTTTGATCGCCCCGACCACAAAAAACGACCGAACCATCAAAATCTTTTGAATTGAGACGAACCATGATGCTGTCATTTTTATCAAAATAAACATATTGGTATTCTGGTTCGTGCTTAAAACTATATAAACCTGGCGCTAAGGAATCAAACTGCATGAAGAAACGATTGTTTTTGTCTAATTTCAACGTATCAATCACCTCGTTGTCTTTGCAAAACAGCACATAAGGATTGTTAGGATTCACAACTTCTCCTCCAAAATAAGCCACGTAGTCATTGGATTTAAATTCGTTTTTACACGAACAAAACAAGGCTAGTAGTGGAGCTAGGAAACAAAAAATTCGTAAATGATTACCTTTGTGCATGTAAATGAGACTAGTTAACAAAAATATTCACACCATTTGGAATATACTGTTAAGCTATCGTTAAAGTTAACCCCCTCCAAATTTCAAGATGCCTACACAGGATCCAAATCCTATGATAATAGCAATGGTGGAATAGATAAGTAATTTTAATCCAAACGCCTTATCTTCATTTTTTTGAAAGAGTACTTTGAATAAACCAATAATAAAGGTTAAAAAGCTTATTACTATGGAAATTGCTAATATAATAACGATGAAATCCATTAATTAGCTATTAAATACTATTGCAACACAGGTTCCAAAACCAATGACAAAAACAATCCCTGAGGCAATTAATAATTTCAACCCTAATTTCTTTTTAGATTCAAAGAAAAGCATGACAAAACCAATTAAAAAGGCCAAAATACTTAATCCAAAAAGTGTCATACAAAGTATACCTACGAAATCTTTCATTAGCGTGCGTTTTTAATTTTTAATAGGATCTATTTGTTTCCGAAGGGATTCGATAACACCTGGGTCTCGGTAAAACAAATTCATGGTTTCAAACGGAACAATCTTTCCTCTCTTATCCACTATATGGACACATGATTTCTTCACCGCTCTAACATCAAAATCGTGGGCATCCATAAAATTCATGATAATAATACGAAACAAATTCTCATAATGCAAATTGTCCGACTGTACCCTAGGCAAGCAGCATAGCAGTTCACCAAAGGTGTCCTCTGCACAATCTACCGAAATTCCTGTGCTGAATAAGGTCAGCATGTGGTTTTTTAATTTCTCATCGTTTTCAAAAACAATAGTGTTTTTTGAATTATTCAATAAGTCTTCGGGGTTAATTAAATGGGTCATGGGCAACAATTCCCCCTCAATTTTCAAGGCATAAGCCATGCACAAAGCATCGGGATTGCAAGGAACCGGAATCAAATCTTGAGGCGTAAATACAGGGTATTGCTCATAGATTTTGCGACGCACCTCAGTCAAGGTGATTCTTCCTTGTTTGTCGCTATAATTGTCATTGCGCCCGGCCACTTGGGTAGGTTGGAACGTGACGCCACGCACGCATTTTTGTTGGACAGCATATTCCAATATCTTTCCTATTTCATCATCGTTTTCGCCCTTTTGCAAAGTGATGACTAGGGTAGTAGAGAGGTTGAACTGATTTAAATGGGCTATCGCCTTTTTACGCACTTCGGTCAAATCTTCTCCTCGCAGTTTCTCCAATACTTCCGATTTGAAACTGTCAAACTGCAGGTAGATTTCAAAGTCGGGCATATAGCTGGCAAGTCGCTCCACAAAGGCTACATCTTTGGCAATCCGAATCCCATTAGTGTTCAGCATCAAATGACGTATGGGTTTGCTCTTAGCGATATCCAGTATCTCAAAAAACTGCGGATGTACAGTAGGCTCACCACCCGAAATCTGCACCACATCGGGTTCGCCTTCATTAGCCACGATAATGTCAAACATTCTTTCTATTTCCTCCAAGGTACGGTGTCGGCCATAATTGGGCCCCGAACTGGCATAACAAGTTGGGCAGGCCAAATTACAACGGTCGGTTACTTCTACGATAGATAAACACGAATGTTGTTCGTGATCCGTGCATAAGCCGCAATCATACGGACAGCCATAATGGACTTTGGTATTGAACTTCAAAGGCACTTCTGATTGCTTGTTATAATTGCGTATTTGGCGGTAGTATTCTACATCATCGGCGATCATAACTTTGGTATCGCCATGGGTTTTGCAGTGTTTTAGCATCCAAACCTTATCGTCTTGAAAGACAATCTTGGCATCTATGGTATGCAAACATTCGGGGCAAAGGCTTTTGGTGTAATCGTAATAAATATAATCTCTATTAGGCATATCGAATAACTCTTAAAATAAATTTATAATAGTAAGCAAACATAAACAGTGCACTCCAATGCATACTGCTTAGGTTTAAAAATAAAGGATGATAGGGCTTTATGAATTCAACTAGAAAACGGTACATAAAATACAATACCATAAACAATTTGAATCGGTCACCCCTAATCATGGTTTTATTTTTTAAGGCAGAAAACAATAACAATAATAATATCATAAAGCCCATTTCATAAAGAGCTATTGGATGCCGCAATTTACCATCACCAAGGTTCATTCCCAAAACACTGGTAGTTTCTATTCCATAGGTAGGCTCGGCAACCCCCATACTAAAACAACCCATTCTTCCAATGAAGAGCGCCACTATAATGGGAACTACATAAATATCCCCCGAAGCCGTTTTTTCTCCAATCAATTTCTTAACGAGTTCCACACCAAACAAACCGCCAATAAAACCTCCTGCCACGGTTTTGTTTTGATAAATCATGAGCCACGTTTGTTCCGTAATCGCAGTGGGGTCTTCCAATAAGGCCAGTAAGCGCGAGCCAACTAAAGCTCCTAGCATAGCACCAAATAGAATCCAAAGTCTATTAAGATCAGTAATAGGGTCTTCAATCCCCTTTTTTAAATGGTAATACAAACGTACACCAACGATAAAGGCCAAGGTTTCAAAAATGAAATGCAAGTACAGTGTATCACCTAATATAGAAATCTGAAACGGAAAGGACATCGTTTGGCTTATGAAATTTTAGCTAATATAGCTTTTTAAATAAAGGCTTAAAAAATAAATTTATAGTAATTTTGGCGTTACCTATTTTACGTTTATGAAAAGAATCCGATTTATCGTTATACTCCTTTTAATGGTCAATGCAAGTCGGTCCCAAAGACCCTCTGGTGTACCCGAAGTGAATCCAACAACTTTGCAAAAGAACTTTCAGAATTGGTTTAAGTATCAAACTACAAACATCATGCTGTCAACAAATTTCGATGGAGTAGATATGAAAGGAAAACCCTTAAGCAAAGACCAGTTTTTTCAAAAATTAAATTCGGGTTTATTTATTCCAATTCGCCTGAAACCCATCGATAAATTGGTCTACAAATTATACAAAATAGCGCCCAAAGCCGACAGCAGTATCAAAGCGACAATAATGCAATTGGCTTTCGATGAATACGAACATTTCAAAATGGAAGGGAAGCCCTTTCCGAAATTTGATTTCACTGATTTAAACGGAAACGTTATTTCCAACGAAACCATGAAAGGCAAGTTCATCATCATCAAATGTTGGTACATCCATTGTACAGCCTGCATTGAAGAGTTTCCCGCTGTAAATCAATTGGCAGCCAAATACAAAGAGCGAACCGATATGCAATTTCTAAGCCTGGCCGAGGATACGCCGGCCCAACTTACCGCCTTCTTAGCCAAAAAACCTTTGTCCTATGCTGTCGTACCCAACATGAAAACCTATATGAATCAAGCCCTACATCTAAATGGTTTTCCAACCCATTTTATTCTAGATAAGGAAGGCAAGATGCTCAAAATAGTATCGGATTATGAGAGTTTAAATACAGCATTAGAAACGTTGCTAAAAGACTAGCGTTCGGTTATAAAAAAACTCGGGCCGAGTGCGTGAACACTGAACACTATTCACTACTTTTGCACAAATTTTAATAAAATATAGTTCATGCTTACAGTTTCTAATTTATCGGTTCAATTTGGTAAAAGAATATTATTTGACGAAGTAAACACCACCTTTACCCAAGGCAATTGCTATGGTGTAATTGGGGCTAATGGTGCTGGAAAATCAACCTTCCTAAAAATCTTAGCCGGAGATATTGATCCTACTTCTGGCCGTGTTTTCTTGGAACCAGGCAAACGTATGTCAGTGTTAAACCAAAACCATAACATGTTTGACGAACATACGGTCTTAGAAACCGTGATGATGGGAAACAAAATATTGTTTGCGGTTAAATCTGAAATGGATGCCTTGTATGCCGACTATGATGATAAAAATGCTGATAGAATAGGGGAACTGCAAGTACAATTTGAAGAAATGAACGGGTGGAACGCCGAATCTGATGCCGGTGCGATGCTGTCCAACTTGGGTATTGCAGCTGATATGCACTATACCCTTATGAGTGAGATGGAAGGAAAAATGAAAGTACGTGTCCTTCTAGCACAAGCACTTTTTGGAAACCCCGACGTATTAGTAATGGATGAGCCCACTAACGACTTGGATTTTGAAACTATTACGTGGTTGGAAAACTTCTTGGCCAACTATGAAAATACCGTTATTGTAGTGTCGCACGACCGTCACTTCTTAGATTCCGTATGTACGCATATCTCGGATATCGATTTCTCTAAAATCAACCATTACTCAGGAAACTATACGTTTTGGTACGAGTCCAGCCAATTAGCAGCTCGCCAAAAGGCCCAACAAAATAAGAAAGCCGAAGAAAAGAAAGCCGAGTTGGAAGAATTCATCCGTCGTTTTAGTGCCAACGTAGCCAAATCCAAACAAGCTACGTCCCGTAAGAAGATGATTGAAAAATTAAACTTAGACGAAATCAAACCGTCAAGCCGCAGATACCCTGCCATCATCTTTGATGTAGAACGTGAAGCGGGAGACCAAATATTGCATGTACAAAACTTAGCCGCCTCTGTCGATGGTGAAGTATTGTTCAAAAAGGTAGATTTAAACATGGCCAAAGGCGATAAAGTAGTGGTCTTCTCGAAAGATTCGCGCGCTACGACTGCGTTTTATGAAATACTAAACGGCAATCAAACGGCCGATGAAGGAACCTACGATTGGGGAATCACTACAAATCAATCCTACCTACCAAATGATAACAGTCAGTTTTTTACCGATGGCAGCCTCAATCTAGTAGATTGGTTACGTCAATTCGTGAAAACAGAAGAAGAGCGTGATGAAGTATACGTTCGTGGATTCCTAGGAAAAATGATTTTTTCAGGAGAAGAGGCATTAAAGAAATGTACCGTATTATCAGGAGGGGAGAAAGTACGATGTATGTTGTCCCGTATGATGATGATTCGTGCCAACGTATTGATGCTAGACGAACCAACCAATCACTTAGACCTTGAATCAATCACCGCGTTCAATAACTCCTTAAAGAATTTTAAGGGATCAGTGTTGTTCACTACCCATGATCATGAATTTGCACAGACTGTTGCCAACAGAGTGCTAGAAATTACACCAAACGGCGTGATCGATCGCTATATGACGTTTGACGAATACCTTGATGATGAAAAAGTCCAAGAATTAAGAAAGAAAATGTATAACTAGAAGTAGATGCAGTAATTCCTGTTTTTACTATTCTAAATTTAAAAAGCTCGCAAAATGCGAGCTTTTTTTGTGAGTAAGGATGCTACCTATTTTTTAATAAGCTTAAGCGTTTGTGTTTTGTCCGTAGTGGTTATTTTTAATACATAAGTTCCTTGGTCAAAAGACGATAAATCAAGGTTATAAATAGTTGACAATGCAGTCGCTGAATGCACAAGCCTTCCTTGAATGTCATACAAGTCTAATTTAGCATTCATAAGAGCATCATCAGCCAACTGTACCATGCCACTGCTTGGATTAGGATAGGCTTTAACATCAGTAGTTGTAATACTATTGCTATCGGTCGATAATAGCAAAGCACAGTCAATTAACACCGGGAAGGGTTCTTTATCTGTTAAATGATCACCCAACATGCCGCTAATATCAAATCCCCAAGCCCAAAGCCCTGTACTGGTAATCCCAAACGAACTGTGCGACCCTGTGCCAACACTTATCCAATCAGTATTTGTACCTATTTGAATCGGACTCAATACGCTATTAGTAGCAGTAGCATCGATCACCCCATTACCTATTTGACCATCGAGGTTAAGACCCCAACTCCATAAGGTTCCATTGGATTTAATAGCTAAATTATGATCTATGCCAACCGCAATTTTGACCCAATCCGAATCAGTTCCTATTTGGGTAAACAATATAGCGTCACTATAGTCACCGGTTCCCAGTTGTCCCACAAAGTTGGCTCCACAACTCCACATGGTCCCGTTGCTTTTTATAGCCACGGAATGGGCATTTCCGGCAGCAATTTCTACCCAGTTGGTGTCGGTGCCTACTTGTGTTGGGTTTAATAAATCGTCTACACCTCCATCGCCTAGGCCTCCTCCACCAAGATTTGAGCCCCATACCCATAAGGTTCCATTAGTCTTAATGGCCAACGTTTGATAGTAGCCAGCGTAAACTTTTGCCCAATCATTTGAAGTACCAATCTGAGTAGGGGTAAGTTTAGTAATAGTAGTACCATCGCCTAAGGCACTATTGTCGCCAAACCCCCAAGTCCATAAGGTGCCATCAGTTTTAATCCCGATAGAATGTTGCCGTCCTGTAGTTATTTGAGCCCAATTAGTTTCGGTACCTATTTGTGTTGGGATCGTTACATCACTCCCAGAAGTACCCGTTCCTAATTGGCCAACACTATTATCACCCCACGACCATAGCGTTCCATCACTTTTAATACCCAAAACATGGTAATCGCCAACCGTAAATTTTGACCAAGTATCAGTACCGATCTGTACCGCATAATTCCGGGAACTGGTGGTTCCGTCTCCCAATTCATGATTGGCATTAACGCCCCAGGACCATAAGGTATTGTCTTCTTGTAAGCCAACGGTAAAAACACGTCCCGCTCTTATTTCTTTATAACAAGATTGTGAGTGTACAACAAGTACTAAGAAATGTGCCATTAAAATATATAAGTACCCTTTTTTCATAAGTATTGGATTATAATGTGTTAGTTGTTAAATATATACTTTTTATTTTATTTGACAGAATTTTTTTCCAAAAGTAATTCATTTCGGAAAGGACCTATGCAAATGAAGACCAATCCTGTATTATTTTAAATAATAAGACCAAACCTTCAATTGAGATAAAAGGGTTTACATACGGTTATGGCGTCTCACTTAAGAAGAATAGGTCTTGCATGATAATGCAGTGCTAGCGGAACGATAGTGCAATTTTAAAATCTAAATTCTACTCACTAGTTGACTCGCTCAATAAAAAATACTACTTTTACAACCCAAACAACACTATCATGAGTCAAAAAGTATTGCTCACTTCCAAAGAAGTCAATATCATACTCCATCGTTTGGCTTGTCAGTTAATCGAAAAACACCTTGATTTTTCCAATACCGTTTTAATAGGACTACAACCACGAGGTATTTATTTAGCCAAAAGAATTAAAGCGCTGCTTGAACAAGAATACCAAATCAAAAAGGTACCCCTCGGATTTCTAGACATTACCTTTTTTAGAGATGATTTCCGTAGAGGCGAAAAACAATTGGAAGCCAACAAAACCCAAATCGATTTCCTAGTAGAAGATCAAAAAGTCATTTTTATTGACGACGTTTTATATACCGGCAGAAGCATCAATGCCGCCCTTACCGCTATTCAGTCTTTTGGACGTCCGTCCGAAATTGAACTCTTAGTGCTTATCGATAGAAGGTTCAGCCGACACTTGCCTATCCAACCTGATTATAGAGGCCGGCAAGTAGATGCCATTGAAGATGAAAAGGTAAAAGTTAGCTGGTATGAGAAGGATGGTGAAGATGCCGTATATTTAATTTAAGTCAAACAACCAACATACAACAACACCCAAAAATGTCCGAACTATCAGTCAACCATTTATTAGGTATTAAATACCTCCAAAAAGGAGATATAGATTTGATTTTTGAAACGGCAGACCACTTTAAAGAAGTCATCAATCGCCCCATCAAAAAAGTACCTTCCTTGCGGGATATTACTATTGCCAATATCTTTTTTGAAAACAGTACGCGAACAAAACTTTCCTTCGAATTAGCCCAAAAAAGACTCTCTGCCGATGTAATCAGTTTCTCTGCCGCTCAGTCATCCGTAAAAAAAGGGGAAACGCTAATTGATACAGTAAATAATATCCTTGCCATGAAGGTAGACATGGTGGTCATGCGTCATGCCAATCCAGGTGCCGCTTATTTCCTCTCCCAAAATGTAAAAGCCAGTATCATTAATGCCGGTGATGGGGCACACGAACATCCAACGCAAGCACTACTAGATAGCTTTTCGATCAGAGAACGACTTGGAGAAGTAGGTGGTAAGAAAGTAGTCATAGTGGGTGATGTACTGCATTCTAGAGTAGCATTGTCTAATATCTATGCCCTGCAAATGCAAGGAGCCGAAGTCAAAGTGTGTGGCCCAAAAACTTTAATACCAAAATACATTGAAAGTTTAGGGGTCAGCGTCGAGCCTAATTTGCGAAAAGCGCTCGAATGGTGCGACGTGGCCAATATGCTGCGGGTGCAAAACGAACGTATGGATGTGAATTATTTTCCTTCCACTAGAGAATATGCCCAACAATACGGAGTGGATAAAGCCTTACTAGATTCCTTGAATAAAGAAATCATCATCATGCACCCCGGACCAATAAATAGGGGAGTCGAAATCACTTCCGATGTGGCTGATTCCAAACAATCGGTTATCCTAGACCAAGTAGAGAATGGGGTAGCCATCCGAATGGCCGTCATTTATCTATTAGCTTCCAAAATACAACAATAAAAAAAGCCCCAACTTGTGTTGGGGCTTTTCTTTTATTCTTCAGTCTTCAAATTTCGAAGTTGTTTCAACTTGTCTTTCCATGAAGCCAATTCTTCTTTTTGACGTTCAATATTTTTCAATACTTCTTTAACCATAGGATTATCTCCTTTAGCCTTCGCAAAGAATTGGATGTTGTTTTCCAATTGGAAAATCTCACCTTGTACTTCATCGATCTTACGCATGATAAATACCTTTTCATTATCTAATTTACGAGTATCGGAACTTGCCAAATAATCCAATTTGTTAGCATAACGCGCTTTCTCATTGTCTTTTTTGCTAGAACTCAATTTCTCAAATAATACATCCAATATTTTATTGAATTTACCTTCAATATGACGACGGGCAAATGGTACTTTTCCAAATCCTTTCCAAGTTTCGATATGGGCTTTGATTGCATCCAAGTCCGCTCTGTGCTCTCCCGAAAGTTCAAATCCTCTCAAGGTTTCTAAATAGGCTTTTTTATTTTCAAATGCCGCAACCTCGTCTTCATTCACTTCCGATTTTTGCTCTTTTAACTTCTCAAAATACTCATTACAAGCCGCTCTGAAATCCGTCCAAAGTTTATCAGATAACTTTCTAGGTACATGCCCTATTGTTTTCCATTCTTCCTGAATTTGTTTGAATAGCGGAGTGGTAGTAGCAAAATCAGTGCTATCTTTCAATTCTTGAGCTTTAGCTACCAAGGCTTGCTTTTTGCTTAAATTATCATTTTGGTCTTTCTTTATGTCTTTGTAAAAAGAGTTTTTAAGTATGTTAAAATTACGAACAGCATTTTTGAAAGCAGTCCAAATATCTTCATTCAACTCTGCTGGAACTTTGCCAATTCCAAAGAACTGATTTCGCAAAGCTTCAACTTTTTCAATCTGTCCTTGCCAAGCTGCATGCGAACCAACCTTTTCTTGAGCCAAAACTTCAATTTGAGCCACAACTTCTTTTTTCTTATCCAAATTGGCCGTTTCTCCTTCACGTAGCTTTTCATACAAAGCTTCACGTTTATCATGCATTAACTTCGTCAATTCACTAAAACGAATCCATATTTCTTCACGATGTTCACGTGATACTGGTCCAATTTCTTCTTTCCAGATTCGGTGTAAATCTTGTAATTCACGGAAGGCTTTATTGATATCTTCTTCTTTTACCAATTCTTCTACACGCTCTATGATCTTAAGCTTTTGAACCATGTTGTGTTTGAAATCCAAATCGCGTATCTCACGATCCAAATGCAGGATGTCATAGAAATTCTCTAAATGAAAATGGTAATTATTCCATACGTGATTGTATTTATCCTTCGGAATAGGACCCGCTACTTTCCAACGGTCACGAATTTCATTAAATTTCTTAAGCGTAACCGGAATGCTTTCCTGACTGTGAATCAAGTTTTTCAACTCTTCCACTATTGCCATACGGTTGTCTAAATTCGATTTTAAGTTGTTTTGTAAACTTTGGAAATGAGCATTCTTTTTATCGCGGTAGTGCGTATATAAATCGTCAAATTTTACTTTTAATGGGAAATGATAATGGAAATCTTCTGTAGTCTCAGGATTTTCAGCATGGAACTCTTCTTTCTTCTCATCAATAAAATGATAGTATTTAGATAAGAATGCTTTCTTAAGCTCTTCCACGTGGTCTTTAACCGACATTACTTTTTCTACGACTACTAATTCGGCCAACTCGTCAACCAATTGTTCCATAGATAAAGTTTCGTAATCCAACATCGGAATGTCATGACGCTCTTTTAAAGATTCGTCTTCACTTTCCTCTGCATTTACTTCTTCTATAGCACTAATAGCAGCTTGGTGATCATTTTCAGCAACTACTTCCTCAGCAGGAGCAGTCTCTTCAGCAACTACCTCCTCAGCAGGAGCAGCTTCTTCAGTAATAACTTCCTCCACAGGGGCAGCCTCTTCAGCAACAACTTCCTCAGCAGGAGCAGCTTCTTCAGTAACTATTTCTTCTACAGTTGCAGTTTCTTCAGCTACTACTTCCTCAGCAGGAGCAGCTTCTTCAATAACTACTTCCTCAACGGGAGCCGCTTCCTCAATAACTACTTCTTCGATAGGAGCAGACTCTTCTGTAACTATTTCTTCTACAGTTGCAGTTTCTTCTGCTACTACTGCTTCTTCAGCTACTACCTCTTCTAAAGGAGTAGTTTCTTCTGCAGCAGTTTCAGTTGCAATTTCTTGATTTTCAGCCGTGGCCATTTCTTGAGCTTCGTTGGCTACATTTCCATCTGCATCTTGCAGGTTATCATTCTTTTCTTCTAACATTTGATCAATGTTTTGAGGGTTACACATTAGGAGGCGAAAGATAGTAAAGTACTACTAAAATTCAAAGCAATTCATCGTTTTCTCGATGAATGAATGCCTATTTATCTACCTTTCCGACGAAACACAAAAAAACGCTGTTAAATACCAACAACGTTTTATCTAGTATGCACCATAAAGCAATTTTAATTTACCACGACTTTCTTAGTTAAGGTTTCTTTAGCCCCTTTAAGTTGTAAAAAGTAAAATCCTTTAGGTAAGTTACTTAAAGTATATGTGTTATTTTGGAAATTTGGTTGGGTAATCTTTTGGAGGATTTGACCGTTAACCGTGATCAAATCAATTTCATCTAATGGCTTTTCACTGGTTAATGTCAATGTTCCATCGGTTGAGGGATTTGGGTAAACGGTTACTTTAGATAAGTACGAGTAAGTTGATGTACTTAAAGCTTCACCCCAGATAATTTGAACGTATTCGGGATGATCTATAAAAGGATTGCGGTTCCCTTGTGCCGCATAAACAGCATTATTCCGGTCTATTTCTTTAGCACTAACAGGATCGGCAACATGCCAACTGTAAAGCATCTCCAAATACCATTGCTCAAAAACCTTATCACTAGTACCATCCAATACCGTATTTCCATTTGGATCTAAATTTTGCCAATTCGCAATCTGATTCTCATAACAAGTTGCCATATAAAAGTAATTACGAGCAAAATCACCTTTGAATTGGTCTGCGGGCTCAAATACCTGTAGCGCATAAGGGTAATTTGGAGTAACACAGCTTCCAATACGCCAACCATTACCTATACTGTTGGTCACAGCAGGGTTGACATTGGCATAGACTAAATTACCTCGCATCCCATTGTCTTTCTTATCCGATGGCATTACAATAAAAGCATCTGAATACATTTGGCTTGATTGTGAGGCACCAAACCAACTTTTTGGAAAGGTATGTTCCTTGTTAAAGCGCTGACACTCCAAAGTTCCTAGCGTGCCGTCATCTTGCTGTCCTCCATTGGCTACGGTACCAAAGGTAAAATTACAGTTGGAATAAATCTCCCATACATAATTGTCAGGTCGTACGTCAGAAGTCGTAAATAAATTCCATAATCCAGCACCATAAGTTACTGTCGTATGGGGGGCTATTTTAGTATACAATTGGGTTTTTAAAGCATATCCAGTTCCTGTCGCATTATCATAATAGCCTACTGGAATCTGAGCAAATAATACGGTGTTACAAAGGAGTAATAAGTATAAGTAGTTTTTCATAGTTATAGTTTACGTTCTAATAAGGCCATATAAAATCCATCAAAGCCCGTATTTTGAGCTAATATTTTAGTGTCTTGAACAAAAGTAAAGGCTTGTCCAATTTCAGTGGTCAAAAATTTTTGTACTTGCTCCTGATTCTCAGAAGGTAATATCGAACAGGTAGCGTAAACCAACTTCCCGCCAGGCTTCACAATCTTAGCATAATTTTCTAAAACTTCGGCCTGTATCTTTTTTATATTGTCAATAAACTCAGGTTGTAGTTTCCATTTAGCATCAGGGTTACGCTTCAAGACTCCCAATCCGCTGCAAGGAGCATCAATCAATACTCTATCTGCCTTTTCATGGAGTTTTTTAATCACCTTTGTCGAATCAATAATGCGGTATTCTATATTGAAAGCACCATTTCTTTTTGCTCGTAATTTCAATTGCTTCAATTTGCTTTCATACAAATCCATGGCAATCAATTGGCCTTTGTTTTCCATCAAGGAAGCCATATGCAACGTTTTTCCACCAGCACCCGCACAAGTATCAACAACACGCATACCGGGTTGCACATCAAGAAAAGCAGCCACAAGTTGGGAAGAAGCATCTTGTACTTCAAACATCCCCTGTTTAAAAGCATCTGTCAAAAAGACATTAGCTCTTTCTTTTAAAACTAGGGCATCGGGTTGGTCTTTTAAAAACTCGGTTTCTATATTTAAGTCCATCAACAAAGCATGTAAGGCTTCTTTCGTAGTCTTTAAGGTATTCACTCGTAAGATAACTTTGGCTGGCTGATTTTGAGCTGCAATCTCTTTAGTCCATATCGCTTCGCCCAATTCTTTGACACCCAATTCATCCATCCAATCCGGAATCGATTCGCGCATTTTACGAATCTTAGACAATTCATCAAATCTCCCTTTAATTTTGCGCTCTGGTGTACCTTCCAATTGCCTCCAATCCGGAATAGGATAACCACGCAATACCGCCCAAACGGCAAACATCCGCCATAAATCCTCCCGATTAAAAGGTTCTTTTACATCAGCAATTTCCATGTAAAGCCTTTTCCATCGAACAACCTCATAGATGGTCTCCGCCACAAATTTTCGGTCAGAACTGCCCCAACGTTTGTCTTTTTTCAAAGCGCGTGCTACGACCTTATCCGCATATTCGCCTTCATTGAATATGGCATTTAAAGAGTCAATAGTGGTGTAAACTAAATTTCGATGTAATCGCATGGTGTAAAAAAATAAGCCTGCAAAGTTATTGCATTTTTGAATATAAAAAAGAAGTATTCTTTAAAACCTTTCGATAAAAGGAATTAAAGAATACTTAAATAGGGGGAATGTGTTTAAAATTGAGAAAAAATTCGCTTCATTTCAATCTTCTCTGGCGCATGGATAACCAATGGGAACTGTTCAATTTTAACCGAACTACTATCCAAACCAAATCCTTTCTCTTCCGATAAACTGAATTTTTTCATAAAGAAATAGGAATACATAACAAACTTTTCAAAGAAAGTCAAATCACTGTCATTTGACAAGAATTTCTCAGAAAGAACAAACTTGAAATCACCAATAATGTTGTTCTTATTCAAGGACTCATAACGGCTGGTAATATCTACCTCACCATTTTTTACCATGTCTTTAATAACTTCCTTAAACATTAAATTAATCTTAGTTGGCTCTCTAAAGCCTAAGTAAAAGTCAATTCGATATAAATCATCTCTAATGATCTCATTCACTTTAAATTCTTTACGATAGGGTTCATTCAAGATGTTAACATGAATCAACCAATAAATGTCAGCACGCTTAGGCCGCTTTTGTAATATGGAATACATTACTTTTTCTTCAATCTCATCAATACGGTTTGAATTGGTCATGTAAACCAAATGAGTCGCATATTTCGGAATTGACAAATCCAAACTCAACTCAGCCAATACTTTCTTGTAGTTGTCAATTTTAACCATCTTAGTATAGTTCTTGCTGATTTTTTTAGCCAAAAACCAAATGGTCATGATGCCTATCAATACACAAGCAATAAACAATGTCACATAACCTCCATGAGGGAACTTGTCCAAATTTGCAATCAGGAAACTTATTTCTATAACTAAATATAAGGAGATGATAGCACCAATTATATACCATGACACGCGTTTCATAATCAAATAGTAATTCAACAATATAGTGGTCATGATCATACACAATACAATCGCTAATCCATAAGCCGCTTCCATATGACCCGATTCTTTAAAATGCAGTACGATACCGATACATCCAGCCAACAATAACCAGTTAATGGAAGGGATGTACAACTGACCTTTTAAATCGGTTGGATACTTGATCTTAACTTTGGGCCAAAAACTCAAGCGCATCGCCTCGTTAATTAAAGTAAACGACCCACTAATCAATGCTTGTGACGCAATTACAGCAGCCATAGTAGCAATGACTATTCCAATAGGCTGAAACCAATTATCCATTACTAAATAAAACGGATTGGCATTATTACCTCCTAAATGATATAAAGTAGATCCCTCGTGCTTTATCAAATAAGCGCCTTGACCAAAATAATTTAAAACCAAAGTGGCTTTCACAAATATCCAACTAATACGGATGTTTTTACGGCCACAATGGCCCATGTCAGAATATAAGGCTTCCGCTCCTGTTGTACATAAAAAAACAAAACCTAGCACATAAAATCCGTCCGGATGTATTCGCAGTAAATTGTAGGCATAGTAAGGATTAATAGCTTTAAAAACAGAAAGATTACTTCCTATTTGAATGATGCCTAGGATTCCTAACATACTGAACCAAACCAACATCATCGGAGCAAAAAACTTTCCAACCAACTTGGTTCCAAATTGCTGAATGGTAAATAAAATAACTAAAATAGCAATTACTATGGGAACAGTATTAATGGAAGGATAAAAGGTTCTAATGCCTTCAACAGCAGAAGCTACAGAGATAGGAGGGGTGATAATACCATCGGCCAACAACGCACTACCTCCAACGATGGCTGGAACAATCAACCATTTAATTTTAGTTCTCTTAACCAAAGCATACAGAGCAAAAATCCCACCCTCACCGTGATTGTCAGCACTCAGCGTTAAAATAACATATTTTAAGGTAGTCTGTAGTGTTAGGGTCCAAAAGATACAGGAAAGGCCTCCTAATATGATATCAGGATCGATAATGTGATGGAGACCTATGATGGCTTTCATAACATACAAAGGGGATGTTCCTATATCACCGTATATAATTCCTAATGTAATAAGTAATCCACCTATGGTAAGTTTGCTGTGAAGCTGATGATTATGAGCACTCATAAAAGATTATTAAAAGGGTACAAATGTACT
The DNA here is from genome assembly GCA_947371275.1 of Flavobacteriaceae bacterium. Classification (GTDB taxonomy): domain Bacteria; phylum Bacteroidota; class Bacteroidia; order Flavobacteriales; family Flavobacteriaceae; genus Flavobacterium. The sequence continues at coordinate 52,016 of CANBOV010000003.1, forward strand.
CTTTTTTTAAAATAATCATTTTTTTAAAACTGTTATTTTTAAATGCAATTATAAAATAAAAAGCACCCTAAATCAAGGTGCTTTCTACAGACTGCTTATGTATTCTATTATAATCTAACCTCTTCTTGCTCCACCAGAAGCTCTTCCTCCACCAGTATTCAGTCCATTACTTCTCGGCGCAGAATTTTGTCTTGGCGTTACGCTTCTAGGGGTAGTACTTCTTGGGGTTTCATAACTTCGATTATTGTTTCCTTGTGGTACTACATTTCGAGGTGACTCGGTACGGATAACCCCATTAGTTCTTGGTGAATCGGTTCTGGGTGACTCGGTACGGATAACCCCATTGGTTCTTGGTGAATCGGTTCTGGGTGAATCGGTACTGATAACCCCTGTGGTTCTTGGTGACTCTGTACGTATGGCTCCACTACCTCTAGGGAATTCATTGCGCGTACCGCCATTTCTGATGCTGTTATCGCGATCGTTTCCTCTTCCAGGAGTTTCCATAGTTTCACCTCTGGTACCTACCGTTCTAAGATTCCTGGTTTTATCCAATTCATAACGATTACTATATTCTCCACGTCTAGCTTGGAAGGAACGGTTAGGATAACGCGCTTCGTAACCATTTCCTCTGCGTCCTCTATAGGAAGCATAGGCTACTTCACATCGTCTGTAATTCACATAATTGTATTGGTAATGTGGATTAATGCACAATCCTATATGACTTCTGTATCTAAAGATTGGAAACGGCTCCCAAAAATAATAATAGGTCGGATAATAACCCCAGTACCAAGTGGAATAGTACGGACGGTAATTACCTACCCAAAAACTAGCATAAATCATCGGCGTAGTAACATAGACCGGCTCGTAAATGTAATTGGAACCATACATATAGACATCTCCTACAACTTGTACTTGTACTCTATTAGCTGCATCACGCTGCACTTCAACCGTTGCCACATCTTGAAAAGTATCCTTTCCTAAAACAGATTGAATTACAATGATGTGTGCATTCCCCTCAATGGTTTCAATAACACGCAAATAATCTACTTGGTTGTCTTCATTCAAATCCAAATTGGATATCTGGGTTTTAGGGTCATTCAATCGTTGCTCAAAATCAGCTAAATTTTCAGATTCTCCAAATAAAGAGGCCACCGCACGTAAATCCAAATTATCACTAATTTCAGAATTAGTAGCAGTAACCGTAGTCTTGTCTTGTGCAAAGACATTGCTTAAACTCAACAGGGATGCTATTGATAAGCTTATAATCGTTGTTTTCATAAGGTATAGTTTTTAATATACAATGGTTTGATACCAATTATCCAATTACTATGCCACAACAGATTAATATCACTTTTTAACTAAATCTTAACGAACACAATTTTTGTACTTTAGCGGTGTTAAATGAATAAATTATGTTTAAAAACTTTTTTTTCAGAATTCTTTTTATGATCGGGGGAATTGCGCTTACTCAAGCACAAATCTATCCCAGCCTTAAAATAGATACCTTAGTAAGCCAAAAACTTAGCATCAGAGCATTAGAAATAGATGGCGATAAAATATGGTATGCCGGAGATCATAATCAAGTTGGCTACTATAATAATAAAACGCACAAGAACGAGGAAATCCTAGTCCAATCAGATAGTTTAAAATTAGAGTTCAGAAGCTTAGCCCAAAACACTACTTCCATTTTTGTAGCCAATATTGGCAACCCAGCCTTTATCTTCAAAATCAATAAATCAAATCTAAAAGTGGAAAAGGTCTATTCCGAAACCAATGAAAAAGTATTTTATGATAGCATGAAGTTCTGGAACGATAAAGAAGGAATTACTATTGGTGATCCTACAGCTTCCTGTCTTTCCGTTCTGATTACCCGTGATGGAGGTAATTCATGGCATAAAATAACTTGTAACCAGCTCCCCATCGCAGAAGAAGGTGAGGCTGCTTTTGCAGCAAGCAATACCAATATCTGTAGTAAAGGTGACGCAACTTGGATTGTCTCAGGAGGAAAGAAAGCTCGAGTGTTTTATAGCCCCAATAAAGGGGAATCATGGAGCGTAGTTGATACACCTATAGCGCAAGGTCAAGCAATGACGGGAATATTTACGGCCGATTTTTTCAATAACCAAATCGGAATCATTGCGGGAGGGAACTACGAAGCACCGAATCAGAATTTCCAAAACAAAGCACTATCTATAGATGGGGGCAAATCTTGGAAACTAATAGCTGAGGCAAGTGGATTTGGCTATGCCTCATGCATACAATTTGTCCCTGAAACCAACGGTAGTGCTATAGTAGCGATAGGAGCAATGGGACTCTATTATTCAACAAATCAGGGAGCAAGTTGGGAGCAATTAAGTCAAGACAACACCCTGTTTACCTTAAGATTCTTAGATAAGCATACCGCTTTTGCTGCGGGTAAAAATAAATTAATCGCTATCGTATTCAACTAAAAAAGAACGCCCATCAAGCGCTCTTTTCTTGTTTAATTATCCAACTTTTTATCGCGATACTGTTGAAGTAATTTTCTATTAAAATTATCTTCAGCCCTCCTTAATTTCAAAATTTTTACGGGCGATAAAATTCCTTTCAAATTGCCGACAAATTTTTTCTTAGCCAAATATAATTCATCATCATAACTTTCCATCTGTTCTACTAAAATCGTAGCCTCCTTATCAGACAACTTATCAAAGGAATCTTGATCCATATGTTTTAAATAGCCCTTTAATTTTAGCTTTTTAATTTCCCGCTGCTTGTCTTCAAAGGCATTATATAAGGGCCAAAATTTAGCCGATTCCTCCGGAGTTAAAGCCAACTCATTAGTGATGTAGGCGACTTTTAACGCTTTAATTTGGTCTTTCTTATTTTGAAAAAAACGACCGTTTTGGCCAAAAGAACTTACTGATAGTAATACTATAAATAACGAAAGTGAGTGTTTGATTTTCATTGGTTTAATCTATTAAATATTGTTCTATATTAGGTGTGGCTTCTAAGGCTTCTTCAAGCTCCTTATCTGGGATGTTTAAATCTAATTTCATTTTTTCTAAATCCTTCTCATCGAGCAAATTTACAATGTCTTCTTCTGATACCGCAGCATGATATGTTAAGTAATTTTCTATAGTCACGGCATCAAGCTCTTGCTCCCTATTTTGATAATTCAAGTACAAGCCAAGGGATAACAATCCCACTACGAGCGAAGCAGCCGCAAAATACCATCTTTTTCTAGTTGGATTGAAAGGGATAACTTTGCTCTTTTCCTTAGGTAATTGCGTTAATAGTTGTTCAGAAAACGCTTCAAAATAACCAGCTGGCACACTAAATCCAGTAGCTATTTTCGGTTGACTCGGTAATTTAAATTTTGGTTCCATAGAGTATAGTAAACGAAATAAGATCACATCTTATTCACAGATTCTTCAATTTTTTTTACGGCTAGATGATAGGTAGATTTTAAACCTCCAACTGACATCCCTAATATTTCCGCGATTTCTTCATATTTTAATTCTTCAAAATATTTCATTTTAAATATTAATTGCTGCCGTTCGGGTAGCAAACTAATCGCCTTCTGTAATTTAAATTGCACGTCATCTCCATCAAAATAAGTATCTGCCAATAAATTTCCAGCAATTTGCGTCTGAAAATTTTCATAGGTAAATCCATTTCGTGCTGCTTTTTTTTGAATGTAATTAACCGCTTCATTAGTCGCTATTCGATACAACCAAGAAAATAACTTACTTCCTCCATTAAATTCAGACAAATTCACAAATACTCTGATAAACGTATTCTGCAATATGTCTTCACTGTCATCGTGATTAAGTGCAATGTTCCGTATATGAAAGTATAAAGGCTTTTGATAGGCATGCACAAGTTCTTTAAACGCTTCTTGTTGCGTCTGCGGATGCATTAGCCTTTGAATGAGATCCTTTTCTTTCTGCAAAACAACTATTTACTATTAGACAATTCAAAATGCAAAAGGTTTAATCACCTAGTGATTTTTTTTTAAGGAACCTCGTTTGTTATGGGTGGATCAGAGGAAGGGGTAGGAGCAACCAACTGATTAAGAGGGATTGATACAGGAGTTATTGCTTCTACAACGGGAAACACAGGAATGTATAATTCTGTAATCCATTTCGACGGTTTTTTAACATCTTCTAACGTCTTGACATATACTTCTGAGTAATAGCCCGCACCATTTTCATTTAAATGTTGGTCCACTATATACTTTCGAGCTTTAGCCCAAGCTTCTTGTGTATGGGAATGGTCTCCTATTAAAGTTGTTTTCAAACAGGTGAACGCTATGATCTCACTAGAGCTAACATCACTTCCCGGCTGCACATAGACTTGCTTGGTAGTCGGAATACAAACCGAATAAGTGGCAATGTCATGGGTAACGTCATACCGACTATAAAGTACAAATGGTTTACCATCCATCGCTATATGGTTCTTTTTAAAAAAATGAACCATTCTTGGCATCAGTATCTTAATGTTTTTAGCAACACTTTCTATTTTGGAGGAAACCGTTTGTTGCAAACAATATCCCGAAGTACGCTGGGACATACCATTGACTTTGATCGAATAGGTCTTCATTTCATAGACTAAGGTCTTGTTTAAATTGTTCAAACTCTTCTCGCAAACATCTTCCAAGATCCCGTTAATACCTCCTTTAAAAAAAACAGCTACTTTAGTAAATAAATCCATCTGACCCTTGCAGTGGATACTAACTTTGGTACCCCCAACAGTATCCTTAAATGTCCAATTTAAAGTTGTTCGAGTTCTGTCATAAACTGTATTTTGAACAATACTATCGTTCTCTTTTACAAAAACCGTATTCATACTACCCTGATTATGATCGTTTTGCCAAGCGCATTTACCTCCAGCTCCCATCGATTTAACCCCGTACTCAAATTTTAATCCTGAACCTTTCTGCATCCACGAACCAAAAGTTTCCCAATTGCGGTAATCATTAATGTAATCAAAAACAGTACTGCGCTGGGCTTTTATAATACTACTTTTTTGTACTTCAAAATCTCCTTTTTGGGTGGCTACATAAACCGTCATCCCTAGCAAACTTAAAAGCAATAACAAAAAAAGGTATTTTAAAATTCTCATCGACACACTGGTTTAAAGTACCACAAAGTTATAAATTTAATGACAGCTATGGCATTTGTAGTAATCTATTTCTAGATTGTATATATTTGTAATAAAGGATATAAAAAAGGATACTGTATGAAAACAAGCAGCGAACTAAGAAGTATACTATTCAGACATTTAGACGGAATCACTACAGTTCCAGTAGCTTATACACTTTATAAAAACGGGGTGCTTGATTATATACTCTTAAAACAAAGGGTTTCCTTGACCGAACTAACCGAACTATTTAAAGCCAATGAAGGTTATCTCAATGTAGCTTTAAGGGTGTTAGCATCCCAAGGTTGGTTGACCCAAAAAATTGATCATGTCAAGGACCATATCACTTATGAAGTAAATTCAAATAGCGCAACTGCTTTTTCCTTAGTTCCCATTTTTAAAGAACCTTTCGAATTAATGCAGTCAACAGAACAGTATCACGCCAGAAAATTTGAAAAGGAACCGTTCGACCAACTTAATGGTTTATTTGAAAAGTATAAAACCAATTTTGGCGTGCAATGGTCTGCTGATACTGCCATACGGCAAATGCAAGAACAAGTGCTCTTCCATATTGAAGGGGTGTTGGTCGGACCTACCATCGTTATGTTAGGCATGACCGGCATGTTTCATAAATATTTTATGGAAACTTCTTTTCGCCCTGAGGAGTTTCATAAGCATCCCGAATGCTTCAAAGATATTTTAGATTTTCTCACGCATCTAAATTGGTTTTCCAAAAAAAATGAACATTACCAATTTACAGAAATTGGATTGTTTTATGCCAAAAGAGCTGCAGCCTACGGTGTCACCGTTTCCTATATTCCAACCTTAAGAAAAATGCAGGATTTATTATTTGGAAATCCTACAATACTACGGAATATTGGCGAACATGAAACAGAATTACATGTCGACAGAGAAATGAATGTATGGGGTAGTGGGGGAGCACATGGCGAATATTTTAAAATCGTTGACCAAATCATAATCGAACTTTTCAACAGACCTATAAGCGAACAACCCAAAGGGATACTCGATATGGGTTGCGGTAATGGTGCCTTTCTAGAACATATTTTTGATGTTATTGAACGACAAACAGAAAGAGGAAAAATTCTTGACGAATATCCGTTATTTTTAATAGGGGTAGATTATAATGAAGCCGCGATTAAAGTGTCTAGAGCTAATTTAATAAAGGCCGATATTTGGGCCAAAGTAATATGGGGCGACATCGGTAGACCACAATTACTAGCGCAAACTTTATTCGAACAGTATGACATTGATTTAAAAGAAGTGCTTAATGTGAGAACTTTTTTAGACCATAACCGTATTTGGGAAACACCTGAAGTGAAAACACTAAAAAGGATAAGTTCTTCAACAGGGGCATTTGCCTTCCAAGGCAAACGCATTAGTAATGCAGAAGTGGAAGATAATTTGTTACAACATCTAAAAAAATGGGCTCCATTTGTAGAAAAGTTCGGCTTGTTACTAATCGAATTGCATACCATAGCTCCCGAACTAACCGCTAATGCTCTAGGTAAATCAGCCGCAACAGCATATGATGCAACTCACGGATTTTCTGATCAATACATCGTCGAAATTGAAATCCTACATAAAATAGCCGCCGAAGCAGGCCTTTTTTCGGATGATAAAGTTTTTGCAAAATTTCCAAATTCTAAGCTAGCAACAGTAAGCGTTAATCTGCTAAAAGGTAGGTAATTAATGCTTCATAGTAACTTTTATAATAAAGAGTAAGGCTATAAATACTAAAAAAGCAATAAGAATTTTATAACTCCCTTTATATTCCTTTTCATGTAGCGCTTTGTCTTTACCATAGGCAAAATAAGCCGCTATTATAAAGCCGACAAAAAACAAGGCCGCAAAAGTCCATTGACCGGTTGTGAACATTTATTTCAAATTTTCAACAAATTTACTCATTTGTTATGGAAAGTTGTATTTTGCTCTCGTATTAAATTTAATAAGCATGCAAAAACAACTCAACGCTGTAAAAGAATTCCATACCGCATTCGGTTTAGGAGTAAGCCACGACATGAAAGCCCACCTAGGGGAACAAAAAAATATCCTCCGCTTCAACCTAATGAAAGAGGAAAATGAAGAGTACTTAGAAGCAGTACAAAATAATGATTTAGTAGAAATAGCCGATGCGCTTGGCGATATGCTGTACATCCTGTGCGGTACCATATTAGAACATGGATTACAACACAAAATAGAAGAAGTATTCGACGAAATCCAACGCAGTAATATGAGCAAACTAAACCATGACGGCAAACCCATCTACCGTGAAGACGGTAAAGTAATGAAAGGTCCCAATTATTTCAAACCCAATTTTGAGGATATTTTAAAATAATTAGTTCGTTTTTTGCTTCTCCAATCCTTCCAGTATAGATTTTAATTGCTCTGGATTAAATCGCTTAGCTCTAATTACTTTATCTTGGTCTAAAAGATAAAATACAGGCGTAGAGTAAACATCATATTTCTCTACACAATTGTTATAATGAGCACCATCATAAACATTAATCCATGGCAATTTATGGTCAGCAATGTATTTTAAGTACTTTTCCCCTTCATGTTGCATATAAACGCTATACACCTTAAGATCTTTGTGCTTGGCCATTAATTCATTATAGACTTCTAAAAGCTTCGGAATCTCAATCTGACAATGACTGCAATCCACATCCCAAAAGATCAACAAGGTATATTTGGCTTGTACGTTATCCAACGTTACAAAAAGTTTTTTGGTATCATCAATATGATTATAAAACACTTTGGTCATTTCATCACTATTTTTTGCATTTTCAAATCCCATAGCCTTCATTTTCTCATAGTCTTCAGCCTTAATCATAAAAAGGTCTGGGGCTAAAGCACCTATCAATAAGGGTTTTAATTTGTCTGCACGCTTTATAACTTTAGCAATATTCTCATCCTCATACACTCCTACAGCTTTACCGGTCTTAAAATAGGTGTCAGACATATGCACAAATACTTTGTCAAACCCCATTATATCAGAAGACTCATAAGTATAAGTAAAATAAGCCAGTAAAGACTTGTTCAACATCGTGCCCGGCAAGGTTTTACTCATTATTTTGTCCACTTCTACACTTACGGAGTCCGCTTCTTTAGGCACTAAATTGCTAAAGTATTTTTTTAATTTTGGCAAGAAAAATGGATTCCGCATCGTACCATCATCTTTGAAATCAACATCTTGCCAATAATGATCTTTGTAAAATTGATACACCTTTAAACTGTCCGGTCTACCATTACTAGCCTTAGGTATGTCTTTCAATACTTTTTCAACTTTTAAATTAATAACATCCGCGATATAACTTCCCTTTTGGTCTGCCAAAAATTGTTCCTCAAAATCATTTATGCGTTTATCCAAAGCAACCCCCTTTTCATTAAATTCCAAACTATCTTTCTTGGTTTGTAAGGTCGTAGTTTCTTTAAGGGCCTGAAACGCTCTTTTCTCTTTATTGATGAAGCGTACATAATCAAAAAAACTATTTTCCTTAGGAGAATTAACAGCAGTCAACTCTTTAATAATCTTATCATTTTCAGAACTACTGGAAATCTCAAGCTTTTGAGTGCTTTCATCAATGAAAAAATCAAATAAAATGGACTTCTGCTGACTCACCAATGAATAAATCCCTTTGTCCAAAGTTCCTTTTCCATTAAAGATGATTTTGTCATTTTTGATGCGAACACAGGTGTCTTTAATCATCGTCTTATCCATCTGGTAAAAGGTCAAATACGCAAGACTGTCCTTGCAATTCTTCAAATGTATCGTGATTTCCCAACCCTTCTGAGCATGGGTATAGCTGAAAAACAAACAAAAAACAAGACCTAATAGTACTCTTTTCATAAACAAATCAGTTATAGTTTTTACAGTGATTAGGGTCAAAAATAATTTATTTTTAGTTTAAAACGAACGGTATTTTTTTAAAATTTCCTTAAAATAAAAAAGAGATACGGTTAAGTATCTCTTTTTTTATAGTCTAATTAGGTAGATTAAGAAACATCTACCGTAGTGGCTTCAGCAATCTTCCTGTAAGTACCGTTAATTAATTTTTCACGTATTGCTTCAAATGCCGTCAAAGTCTCTGCAATATCAGACAAGGTATGGGAAGCAGTCGGAATCATTCTCAATAATATGATGCCCTTCGGAATAACCGGATACACCACTATCGATAAAAAGATACCATAATTTTCGCGTAAGTCATTTACCATTACCATAGCCTCCGGAATGGATCCTTCCAAATAAACAGGGGTAACACAAGTATTGGTATCCCCAATGTTAAAGCCTCGTTCTTTCAAACCGTTTTGCAACGCATTAACATTCTCCCATAGTTTGTCTTTCAACTCAGGCATACTGCGCAACATGCGTAAACGAGTCAGCGAACCTACCGTTTGTATCATCGGTAAGGCTTTGGCAAACATCTGCGAACGTAAATTGTATTTCAAATAATCAATGATGTCTTTATCCGCAGCAACAAATGCACCTATATTCGCCATCGATTTAGCAAATGTAGAAAAGTAAACATCAATCTCATCCTGACATCCTTGCTCTTCTCCGGCTCCAGCACCCGTTTTTCCTAGCGTACCAAAACCATGCGCATCATCAACCAATAATCGGAAATTGTATTGCTTTTTCATCTCTACTATCTCTTTCAACTTTCCTTGCTGACCACGCATTCCAAAGACACCTTCAGTGATAAACAAAATACCACCACCTGTTTCAGTAGCCATTTTAGTAGCACGCTGAAGGTTCTTTTCCATACTTTCAATATCATTGTGACGGTAGGTAAATCGCTTACCCATGTGCAAACGAACACCGTCTATAATACAAGCATGGGCATCAACATCATAAACAATGATGTCATTCTTAGTTACCAACGCATCAATAATTGAAACCATTCCCTGGTAACCAAAGTTTAAGAGGTAAGCCGACTCTTTCATGACAAACTCAGCCAACTCTTTTTCTAACTGCTCATGGGCATCCGTATGGCCACTCATCATTCGAGCGCCCATAGGGTAGGCTGCCCCATATTGTGCGGCTGCTTCTGCATCGGCTTTGCGCACTTCTGGATGATTGGCCAATCCTAAATAATCGTTCAAACTCCAATTCAATATGTTCTTTCCGTGAAATTGCATTCTCGGACCTAATTCTCCTTCTAATTTTGGAAATACATAATATCCTTCGGCCTGTGAAGCCCATTTTCCTAAGGGACCTTTATTGTTTTGTATTCTTTCAAATAAATCTTTTACCATTGTAAAGTGTATTAAAAAACGTTGCAAAAGTAATTATAAAAAAAGTTTACTCCTAATAATTGAAAACATAAAATTTTCTTAATTATGCGGTGTAAACAGATTAAAAAATTGGAAATTTATGCCAAGGACTTTATATTGTCAAACAACACATCTTTATCGACCGGTTTAGATAAATATTGATTCATGCCTATTTCAAATACACGGTCTTTAGTGGTCTCCATTACATCTGCCGTAACAGCAATGATTGGTATGTTCTTTTTGTCATCTCCAGCTTCGCCATTGCGTATGGCTATTGTAGCCTCATAACCATCCATAACGGGCATCTGCAAATCCATCAACACTATGTCATAGGGACTCTCCTTCAATTGATTCACACCTTCCGCTCCGTTATTGGCAAAATCTACCGTAGTATTCAACCATTTCTTAGTAATCATTTTAATTACCATCTGATTCATAGCATTGTCTTCAACGACCAATATACGTTTGCCTTTCAAATCATAATCTGTATTCGCAACGATAGTAACCACTTTTGGCTCCACCTTGGCAATCTCATAGTCCAAAGTCAATGTGCAAATCGTTCCTATCCCATGCTGGCTCTCAATAGCAACTTTTCCTCCATGCAAATCAACCAAGGCCTTCACTATAAATAATCCTAAACCTAATCCGCCAAACTTGCGCTTGTTGTCAATGCTCTCCTGCGAAAAGGAATCAAAAATGCTTTTTAATTTTTCTTTCGGGATGCCAACACCGCTGTCTCGAACCTTCAATACCAATTGACCTTGCGCTTCTCCTTTCTTTTCAAACGTTAAGTCCACACGTACACGCCCCTCATTGGTGAATTTTAGAGCATTGTTCAATAGATTATTTGCCATCTGTGAAAAACGAGCCGCATCGCCTATAAGGGTGTCTGGCAATAATTCGTCTATGGTAAACTTGAGTTTTAATCCTTTTTCCTTAGCTGCCATCTTAGCCGTTTTCTTCAATTGCTCAATAATTTTTGAAGGTGAAAAGGGTGCTAGCTCCAATTTTAATTCTCCTTTCTCAATCTTAGAAAAATCCAAGATGTCGTTCACAGAATTCAGCAAACTCATTGAGGAATACCGTATAATATCGCAATTCTGTTTTATCTTTTTGCCATCGGTCTCTTGTGAGGTAACATCACTCAAACTCATGATGGCATTCAAAGGGGTTCGCAACTCGTGACTGATGTTGGACAAGAAGTATGATTTTAATTCGTTCATCTCCTCCGAACGCTGTAATGCTAGTGCCTGCATCGCCTCACGCTCGTTTTTCAAATTCCGAATCAAATTGGCCATCGATAGGGAAAGGAAGATGACCTCCATTCCTGTGCCTAATTTCGAACCGTTCTCAGTCCAAAATAAAGCCGGAATCACCCCAAAATTTTTTAAGATAAAAATCACAAAGCCAGCAATCAAGAAAAAGATACCCAAAGTAAAAAAGCGATCATTCATTTTGGTTTTCTTATATACAATAACCACCGAAGTAATAATCAAAACTAATAAAACCAAGCCTAAAGCATTAGCAACGGGATACAAAAAGGAATGATCATGAATAAATAAGATGCTTAGGAATGAAAGTAAGTCCAAAACAAACATGCCATAAAACATCCGGTATACTAGCGTACTATAGTTTCTAATACGCAAAAACGTTAAAGCATACATTCCTAAAAAGAAATTGGCAAACGTCGCACAAATCAAAACACAATGTTCCGTCAACCAAGGGCTGTTAGGAGATATATACTGGTAAAAATACCCATCCACCGAAAACTGCAACAACCCAATAAAGACAACATACAAACTGTAATATAGAAAACTCTGTTCGCGCATGCCATAAAAGAAAAACAGGTAGACAATCGCTGCCAAAAACAATATCCCGTAAAAAAAACCAAAGATGTTTTGCTCAAACGAAAACAACTCTAATTCTTTTTCCACCGATTTAATATACAAGGGAAGGTTAATAGTCTCTCCATCACTCCTTAAGTGTAAGTAAAACGTAGTCTTGGTTTTAGGGGCCAATACAACACGAAATAAAGTCTTCCTATTGTCTAAAATTCTTTTGCGAAACGGAATCAAATCACCACTCTTTAAGACCACAGTTTTTTGATTTGGCCGCACTATATATAAATCGGCCAAATCTACTATAGGTCTACAAGTTTCAATAAAAGGATCTACCGGCTGTGAAGTAGCATTGTATAATTCAAACTTTACCCAATAGTTGTCGTGGGTAAACCCTAAATCTTGATTCTGTTTTAAAGGAACATAATCCAAGGAGGTGTCCTTCGTAAGTTCTTCTAGCGAATACTCTTTTTGCCCCACATTTACTACCATGGCATGGCTGTGTAACGAACATACTTTGGCCATGTTTTCCGCTGTAATGCGGTATTGGGCTTTGGTTAAAGTGGTATTAAATAGCAGGAATAGCCAAACAATAGCTAGTCCATAGGAAGAAATAGGAGAGGTTTCTTTCATAAGGTTAGGTTTAGGGACTTGTTTTAGATACGAAATGAAAAACCACTTGGTTTTAAAATCGTTAAAAAAAATAGTGAACTGTTTTATTTAACTTAAAAAAATAACATATCGTCAAAGTACTTAAATAGTTTTAAAACATAAAATAGAACAATTGTTAAAATTTTAAAGTATGATTCGCAAACCTCGCTCTTGTAACGGATAGTCCTGACCCGATATTTCTTGATAATATCCAATACCAATTAGGCCAATCAACATACCACTTCCTTCGGGCAATGAAACACTTAGTGTAGTAGGAGGAATGGTTTCATTCCTTCCAAAAGATAAGTTACTATGCGATAATGCACTGGCTTCTGCCATCTCAAAATCCATCCTAAAGAGTATAAATCGTACCTCGACTCGAGTGGCTCCCTGAGGAAAATGCACCTGATTCGAGTCAAAACCGGCTAGTACTAGCTGACCCACCTCAGGGTATAAGGTGTAACCAACCCTAAAATAGTCTTCCACAGCATGCCGAGGATCAAACTCAAAGCCATCCATCAAAGCCCTACCTTCCTCCGTTTGCAACCCCAGTGCTACCCTACGGGCACCGCGTATATGTACCGTGTCCAAATTTTTAATGCGATGAAACAATTGCACTACGCTGTTGTGACCATAGGGTATGTGCATCGGACGCAAATAGGCCTGCAAGGTCAAACGGAGAAAAGAGCCAACAGCAACAACGTGCTTAAACTCTAAAGCATTCTCCCGGGTGCGCTGATAATTAGGTCTTGTTTTAATGTGCTCTCCTTTAAATCCTCCAGTAGTTCTAACTCTAATTACACCATTCCGTGTTTGATAAAAACTCAAGCCGCCAAAACTGCCCGTCAACTGAATAATTCCCCTCAATAATCCCATAAGTGTTTTTGTTAAATAAATACTCCGTTTTTCTAGTCCCTCTATCCCTTATATTCGTTTTCAATATAGTACTGATATAGTACTGACATAGTACTGATATAGTACGTTTCATTTATTAGACAAAGCTGAACGCAAAGGGTTTAATCTTGTTACCAAATAATGTTAGGTCCTGCATAATATAAGTCAATCCAAATCCTCTCTTTCGCATGTCAAATTTCCACTGTATCTTTGTGCGCTTTTACTACCTTAAAATCTACATATGAAAATAGTCTTTGCTTCAAATAACAAAAACAAAATCAAAGAAATACAATTGTTACTTCCACCAACAATTCAATTACTAAGTCTTGAAGATATTGGCTGCTTAGAAGCTATTCCTGAAACCGCCAACACCATTGAAGGAAACGCAATTCAAAAAGCCAATTACATTACCCAAAACTATGGATACGATTGCTTTGCCGATGATACCGGATTAGAAATTGATGCCCTAGGAGGGGAACCCGGAGTATACTCAGCTCGCTATGCGGGCGAACAAAGGGATGCCAACGATAATATGAACAAAGTACTAACCAATTTATTGGATAAGACATCTCGTAAAGCGAATTTCAAAACCGTTATTTGTCTGAATTGTAATGGAAACCAACAATTATTTACCGGAATCATAAACGGCCAAATCATCACAGAAAAAAAAGGAGCTAACGGCTTTGGATATGACCCAATTTTTGTAGCAAATGAGTACTCCAAAACCTTCGCAGAACTAACCCTAGAAGAGAAATCAGCCATCAGCCATCGCGGTCTTGCCGTAAAACAATTGGTTGATTTTCTAAGCGAGTAAAACACGGTCTTTTTGTGTAAATCAGTAACTAAATAGGGTTTACTATTACTTAATACGGTTATGCTGTCTTTAAATAAAATGTAACTATTTAGTTATCAATAGGTAACAAATTAGGCTATATGGTATTTAAAGACTACCTTTGCACCCAATTTAAAATAATATATGAATAAATTTGAACAATTAGGTCTGAATGAATCGTTACTGCTGGCGATCAAAGATCTAGGATTTGAGAATCCGTCAGAAGTGCAAGAAAAAGCGATTCCAGTCTTATTGGAAAAAAACACTGACTTAGTAGCTTTAGCACAAACA
>CANBOV010000004.1 GCA_947371275.1 Flavobacteriaceae bacterium
AGTCTATAAAAACGAAAAGCATTTCAAACACATGCACTAACCACCCCAAAAGCATATAACACTGTTATCGGCACTAGTTCGGTAAAAATAAAAAACCTCTCATTGCTGAGAGGTTTTTTTTAAGTACCCGGAGTGGGAATCGAACCCACACACCTAAGTACACGAGTTTGAGTCGTGCGCGTCTACCAATTCCGCCATCCGGGCTAAGGATTCAAAGTTTTACAACCATGAGGGACATTGATGTTTATCAATTTGTGGGTGCAAATGTAAATAAATTTTCTTCATAGCATCAAAAAAATAGTTAAAAATATCCTTTCACACTCGGATTTAATTTCTAAATTTGCACCGCGTTACTGCAACACACAACTAACTAACTACTCCCGAAGGGTTTATAAACCGCTTGATTTAATCCTAGGATAAGGTCAAAGGATATCGACTCTAAAGGCAAAAACAACAAATTACAATGTCGCATTTAGAACCAGAAGCAAAGATATTTGCGTGTTCGCAAAGCGTCCATCTAGCCGAACAGATTGCCAGTAAATATGGAGTTCCGCTAGGTAAAGTTACGTTCTCTAAATATAGTGATGGTGAATTTCAGCCTTCGTTTGAAGAGTCTATAAGAGGTTTACGCGTTTTTATTGTCTGCTCTACTTTTCCAAGTGCCGACAATTTAATGGAGTTATTGTTAATGATTGATGCTGCCAAAAGAGCTTCAGCCCGACACATCACTCCCGTAATTCCTTACTTTGGCTGGGCAAGACAAGACCGAAAAGACAAACCAAGGGTGCCAATTGGAGCCAAACTAGTTGCCAAATTATTGGAAACAGCCGGTGCAACTCGAATTATGACTATGGACTTACATGCCGATCAAATACAAGGGTTCTTCGAGAAACCAGTGGATCATTTGTTCGCTTCAACCATATTCTTACCTTATGTGAAAAGCTTAAATCTAGACAATTTAACTATCGCATCCCCAGATATGGGTGGGTCAAAAAGAGCCTATGCTTACTCTAAATTTCTAGAGTCTGACGTAGTAATCTGTTACAAACAACGAAAAGTTGCCAATGTAATAGACACCATGGAACTCATTGGAGAAGTAAAAGGCAGAAATGTTATTCTAGTTGATGATATGATTGATACTGGAGGAACACTAGCCAAAGCAGCCGACCTGATGATAGAAAAAGGGGCGTTAAGTGTAAGAGCTATTTGTACACATGCCATCCTTTCAGGTGAAGCTTATGAAAAAATAGAAAATTCTAAATTATTAGAATTAATAGTAACCGATTCTATTCCTTTAAAGAAAGAATCCAATAAAATAAAAGTGGTGAGTTGTGCACCTCTTTTTGCAGAAGTAATGAACATGGTGCAGCACAACAATTCCATCAGCGGAAAGTTTTTGATGTGACCAAGCGTTAAGAAATAGTCCTGTGGACTGTTTTAGTGAAGGGGCAAGGTGGCGCGTTGGCCACTTTTGAATAAGTATTTTTATTATTAACTATATATTTTTACAATGAAATCGATTACGATTAAAGGACAAGAAAGAGAAAGCGTAGGAAAAAAAGCTACCAAAGCCCTACGTGATGCTGGAATGGTCCCTTGCGTTATTTACGGAGGAACTCAACCAGTACATTTTGCAGCAGAAGAAAAAGCATTCAAAAGCTTGGTTTACACTCCAAACGCACACACCGTTGTGGTTGATTTGGCTGGAAAAACTAGCAATGTAATTCTTCAAGACATTCAGTTTCACCCGGTATCAGACAAGATTTTACACATCGACTTCTTCCAATTAAGTGATAGCAAAGAGATCACTATGGAAGTTCCTGTGAAAATCGTGGGTACTTCTCCAGGTGTATTATTAGGAGGTGACTTACGTCTAAACCTTAGAAGATTAAAAGTAAAAGCGTTACCTAAAAATCTTCCTGATTTTGTTGAGGCTAACATTTCTGAATTGCAAATGGGTAACAAATTATATGTTACTAAATTAGAAGCTAAAAACTTCAAATTGATGCACCCAGACAATACTGTGGTTTGTCAAGTGAAGATTTCACGTGCTGCAATGAAAGCCGCTCAAGAAGCAGCAAAAGCAGCAAAAGCTCCTGCAAAAGGAAAGAAAAAATAATTTATTTCCAATGGATACAGAAAGCCTCGTTGAAAAACGGGGCTTTTTTATTACCCTAAATTCCGTTAAGTCTCAAGAGCCGGGAACCTGCTGTCCACTCTATCTTTTGTCCCGGAATCCAGCACAAAAGGATGCCGCTCCCATCAGGGCTAGGGTCAAACTTTACTAATCTTCCACTTATATCATTTTCAAATTTTCAAATCGAATAATCTTCAAATTGATTACTTTTACGCCATGAACTGGTTAACCCGCTTTTTCACTAAAAACAACTCTTCAGAAAATAAAGAAGTAATGAAGAAATACCTCATCGTCGGACTTGGAAATATTGGTGCCGAATATGTTAATACCCGTCACAATATTGGTTTCAAAGTATTGGATTATGTCGCTCAAAAAGAAAGCCTATCTTTTGAAACTGCCAAACTAGGTGCCGTAACAGAATACAGTGTCAAAGGAAGAAAACTTATCCTTTTAAAACCCAATACCTACATGAACCTCAGCGGTAAAGCCGTAAAGTATTGGATGGAAAAAGAAAACATAGCAAAGGAAAACATCCTAGTAATTACAGACGACTTAAACCTACCCTTCGGAACCATACGCATCAAAGCCAAAGGAAGTGATGGAGGTCACAACGGATTAAAAAACATTCAGCTGCTTTTGAATACGTCTGAGTATCCTCGATTCCGTTTTGGTATTAGCGATGAATTCAAAAAAGGCCAACAAGTAGATTACGTCTTAGGAGAATGGTATGAAGCCGAAAAAGTAACCCTCATGGAACGATTTGTTATCGCCAAAGAAATCATCGAATCGTTTGCCCTAGCCGGTCTAGCCAATACCATGAATTCCTTCAACGGAAAATAACCGCTTGTCTTTTCCATAAAAAATGTAAATTTGCACCGAATCCTTCCATTTAGGGTTCCAACTATTTCTCACTTAACCGTTTATAGCATGCAACTGTATAACACCTTAAGCGCAGAAGAAAGAGCCGAGCTTATCGATCAAGCTGGTAAACAACGTCTAACGTTGTCTTTCTATGCCTATGCCAAAATTGAAGACCCTCAACAATTTCGTAACGAACTGTTCATCGCTTGGAATGCCCTAGATGCTTTGGGCCGAATCTATGTAGCCCAAGAAGGTATTAACGCCCAAATGAGCGTTCCTGCCGAAAACTTTGAATCCTTTCGCAATACCCTAGAAGTCTATGACTTCATGCAAGGCATTCGCCTCAACGTAGCGGTAGAACACGACGACCACTCGTTCTTAAAACTAACCGTCAAAGTACGCCACAAAATCGTAGCCGATGGTTTAAACGACGCTACGTTTGATGTAACCAACAAAGGAGTACATTTAAATGCCAAAGCCTTTAACACAATTCTAGACGACCCAAATACTATTGTAGTGGATTTTAGAAACCACTACGAAAGTGAAATCGGTCACTTCAAAGGAGCGATCACCCCCGATGTGGAAACCTTTCGCGAAAGCTTACCCATCATTAACGACCAACTTAAAGAGTTTAAAGAAGATAAAAACCTAGTCATGTACTGCACTGGTGGTATACGATGCGAAAAAGCAAGTGCCTACTTCAAACACCAAGGGTTTAAAAATGTATACCAACTGGAAGGCGGCATCATTCAATATGCCAAACAAATTAAGGAAGAAGGCCTAGAAAGTAAGTTTATTGGTAAAAACTTCGTGTTCGATAACCGTTTGGGAGAACGCATCACCGAAGACATCGTTTCGCAATGCCACCAATGTGGAGCGCCTTGTGACAACCACACTAACTGTGCTAATGATGGTTGCCATTTATTGTTCATCCAATGCGACAACTGTAGGGCACAAATGGAAAACTGTTGCTCTTCCGAATGCCAGGAAATAACCCATCTACCCCTAGCCGAACAAGTAAAATTGAGAAGCGGTAAGCAAGTGGGGAACAAAATCTTCCGCAAAGGCCGCTCAGAAAACCTGAGGTTCAAACATTCAGGATCACTGACTGATATTTCTTTAGCGAAAGCACAAGAATCAAAAGACATCCGTCAAAAAATAAAAATCAAAAAAGTACTAGTAGGTAAAGCAGAACATTTTTATACCAAAGCCAGCGTTGGCCTTTTCATTATCGAAAACCACGAACTAACCCTTGGAGACAAAATTCTTATCTCCGGTCCAACGACGGGAAACCAAGAATTGGTTTTGACCAAAATGATGGTTAACGGCCAAGCAAATAGTACCGCCCAACTAAACGATAAAGTTACCTTTGAAGTCCCGTTCCGCATTCGGTTATCAGACAAACTATTTAAAATAACCAACTAATGACGACTTCAGGAAGAATTGAGCTTATGGCTCCAGCAGGAAATTTCGAGTCGTTACAAGCCGCTTTAGACAATGGTTGTGATTCGGTTTATTTTGGTGTCGAACAGTTAAACATGCGTGCTCGTGCTACTGTGAATTTTGTTTTAGACGATTTGCCAGAAATAGCCCGACGTTGTGCGGTAAAAAACGTACGTACCTATCTAACCTTAAACACCATCATTTACGATCATGACCTATCCGTCGTCAAAACCTTATTAACCAAAGCCAAAGAAGCTGGTATTACAGCAGTCATTGCTTCAGACCAAGCCGTTATCATGACCGCCAAGACCATGGGGCTTGAAGTGCATATTTCAACCCAATTGAATGTAACCAACATCGAAACAGTAAAGTTCTATTCCTTATTTGCTGATACTATAGTGTTGTCTCGCGAATTGAGTTTACGTCAAGTTAAGAAAATAACAGACGACATCGAAAAAGAACAAATCAAAGGCCCTAGCGGTAATTTGGTTGAAATCGAAATATTCGGACATGGAGCTTTATGTATGGCAGTTTCTGGAAAATGTTACTTGAGTTTACATTCGCATAATTCTTCTGCCAATCGAGGAGCATGCAAACAAAACTGCCGTAAAAAATATACCGTAATCGATCAAGAAAGCGGATTCGAAATTGAAGTCGATAACGAATACCTCATGTCTCCAAAAGATTTGTGCACACTGGATTTTTTAGACCAAGTAATTGATTCCGGAATTAAAGTCCTAAAAATAGAAGGCCGAGGCAGAGCTGCCGATTATGTTGCAACAGTCATAAAAACCTACCGAGAGGCCATTGACGCCTATTATGAGGGCACTTTTACCAAAGATAAAATCAAAACTTGCATGGAAGCCTTAGCAACTGTTTATAATAGAGGTTTTTGGAGTGGTTACTATTTGGGACAAAAGTTAGGCGAATGGTCAGACAACCCGGGCTCTAACGCCACCCAAAAGAAAGTCTACATCGGTAAAGGATTGCATTATTTCCAAAAAGCGAATATCGCAGAGTTTAAAATAGAAGCCTATGACCTCAAAAAGGGGGATAAAATATTAATCACCGGACCCAGTACTGGTGCTCAAGAAATGATTGTTGAAGACATGATGGTAAATGATGCTCCTTTTGATAAAGCTACAAAAGGTGATAGTTGTACCATAAAAGTACCTTTTCGAATTCGGTTGTCCGATAAAATGTATAAAATCGTAGAAAACTAATGGTGATCGTAACCCTCCAAAGAGACAAGTGCATTGGCTGCAATTACTGCGTGGAAATGGCCCCAGGACTATTCCAAATGTCTAAAAAGGATGGTAAATCAGTGTTGTTGAAATCAATAAATGCCAAGGGGTTTTATACACTAAAATCAACCGACCATACCCTAGTGGAAAATGGTGAACTTGCCCTTAAAGCTTGTCCCGTAAACATCATAACCATTAAAGAAACCTAATTCAATATGGATATCTATAAAATTTTAAAGTTCAACAATTTCATTAAAAGTCATCGCATTAAATTCTTTGGTTTATGGTTGTTGAGCGTATTAGACAAAAGATATCTTGCCATTCAATTTGACCCCGTTTTGGCTTGCAACCTTCGTTGTAAAATGTGCTATTTCACCGACGATGAATATGTTAGAAAAAACATGAAAGGTATTTTTCAAGAAAAAGACTTAGAAGATTTAGCCAAAGTCAATTTTAAAAATGCCTTAAAATTACAAATCGGTTGTGGTGCCGAACCCACTCTTTTTAAGCACAACACCAAACTAATAGAAATTGCTAAAAAATATAAGGTCCCCTATATCAGCATGGTCACTAATGGAAATTTGCTTGAGACAACTGATGTTGATAGTTTTGCTAAAGCTGGACTTAACGAATTCATTCTTTCCATGCATGGCGTTACAAAAGAAACCTATGAAGACTTAATGGATAAAGGAGTGTATGAAAAATTCCATGATGTATTAAGAATAATCACAGAACAGAAAAAACAAAGCCCTGCACTCCGTTTACGCATCAATTATACATTCAATGAGGATAACTTTCACCAACTAAAATTATTCTTTGAAGTTTATGGAAACTATGCCATAGACATAATTCAGTTACGCCCTATTGATAAAATTGGTGAAACAACGTATGCCAATTTTAATTTAAAGAATATTGAAAATGAGTATGTAGACACCATCCAGCTTTTAAAAAAGCAGGCAGTACAAAAAGGAATAACATTACTTTACCCTACTTCTATTTCTAGACATGAAAATGAGTCATTAATTGTAAAAACCGAAAACAATAGTTCCTATTTAATGCCTTACACATATTGCTATGGGTCCCCCAAATACTATTGGAAAGATGATTTCAATTGGAGAGAAGAACGCTTTTCCGACTGGAAAAAAAGAAACAATTGGAACAGCACTCTGTTTAAAAATATTTTCATTTCTAAAAAAGAATTAGAAAAACCCAATAGAAACATGCTGAACTACTCTGTTGAACTGAATTAATCTCAGCTTTTTTCTGTAAAATTCTTTTTAATAGTAAACCAACAAAATACTATCTTTACACTTTTAACGTTTATGACTAGTAGTCTTCATTGTTATAATGAGACGACCAACATATATTTACCAATAAAATATGGCTTGTACAAGTTGTTCAACATCTGATGGCGGTGCGCCTAAAGGATGCAAAAATAATGGGACTTGCGGCACCGATAGCTGCAACAAATTAACCGTTTTCGATTGGCTCTCTAATATGAGTTTGCCCAATGGAGAAGCACCTTTTGATTGTATAGAAGTGCGTTTTAAAAACGGAAGAAAAGAGTTTTACCGTAACACAGAAAAACTAACGTTAAGTATTGGTGATGTAGTAGCTACCGAAGCTTCTCCTGGTCATGATGTGGGTATTGTTACCCTAACAGGTGAATTGGTAAAAATCCAAATGAAGAAAAAGGGCGTAAACCATACCAGTCCTGAAATTCCTAAAATATACCGCAAAGCTTCTCAAAAAGATATTGATATTTGGAGCGATTCTCGCGACAAAGAAGAACCCATGAAAGTGAAAGCTAGGGAGTTAGCTATTGCTCATAAACTCGAAATGAAAATTTCTGATATAGAATTTCAAGGAGACGGTTCTAAAGTAACCTTCTACTACACGGCGAACGATCGTGTTGATTTTAGACTTTTAATCAAAGATTACGCTCGAGAATTCAGCACCCGTATCGAAATGAAACAAGTAGGTTTCCGGCAAGAAGCTTCTCGTTTAGGAGGAATAGGTTCTTGTGGAAGGGAATTGTGTTGTTCTACTTGGTTAACCGATTTTAGAAGTGTAAATACCTCTGCAGCTCGTTACCAACAATTATCTTTAAATCCACAAAAACTAGCGGGTCAATGTGGAAAACTAAAATGTTGTCTAAATTATGAATTAGACACTTACATGGATGCACTTAAAAATTTTCCAGACTTTGAAACCAAGTTAAAAACCGAAAAAGGAGATGCTGTTTGCCAAAAACAAGATATTTTCAAAGGATTAATGTGGTTTGCTTATTTTGATAATTTTGCCAATTGGCACGTTTTAAACATTGAACAAGTAAAGGAAATAGTAGACCAAAACAAAAGAGGACAAAAAGTTAGTTCTCTCGAAGATTATGCTGTTGAAACAGTTTCTGAACCAGAAAAAGATTTCAATAACGCTATGGGCCAAGAGAGTTTAACGCGTTTTGACCAACCTAGAAGCAAAAAGAAAAACAACAATAAAAATAGAAAGCGTAAACCATTTGGCGCTGATAAAAAACCATCATCTGACAACAGAAATGAGCCTAAAAAGTAATAGTGCTATTCTCTTGATGGTAGCTGCATTGCTACTAATGTCCTGTGACAAGAAGAGAGTTTTTGACGAATACAAATCAGTGGGCACTGCTTGGAATAAAGACAGTGTAGTGACTTTTGAGCTTCCTCAGTTGGATGCTAAAAAAGCATACAATCTTTATGTAAACGTTAGAGACAACAATGCTTATCCCTATAATAATATGTTTTTGATAGTGTCATTAGAACATCCAAATAAAAAAATTAAAGTTGATACGCTTGAATATCAAATGACCAATCCCGATGGCACGCTTCTTGGGGAAGGCTTTTCAGACATCAAAGAAAATAAACTGTTTTACAAAGACAAACAACAATTTACCCAAAAAGGCATCTATAAAATACACATCAAACAGGCCGTAAGACAAACCGGAAAAATTGAAGGTGTTGCTGCTTTAGCAGGAATAACAGATGTTGGTTTTAGAATTGAATCTTCAGATTAAAAATATGGCACAAAAGAATACTACAGCAAATGTCAAAGACATCAACTACTACAAAAATAAATTTTGGAAGTTGTTTTTCTATGGCCTTGGCGTGATGATTTTGTTTTTTACTTTGGCCTCATGGGGCTTTTTCGGGACTATGCCTTCATTTGAAGATTTAGAAAACCCAGAATCCAACTTAGCAACCGAAGTAATTTCTTCAGATGGAGTTACCATTGGGAAGTTTTACAACGAAAACAGAACACCAATCAAATTTGAAGACTTACCTCCTAGTTTAGTTAAAGCTTTGGTAGCCACAGAAGATGAAAGGTTTTACGAACATTCAGGAATCGATGCTAAAAGAACTTTTGGTGCCGCATTAAGATTAGGCCGTAATGGTGGCGCTAGTACACTTACTCAACAGTTAGCAAAGCAACTATTCCACGGAGAAGGCTCAAAGTTTTTCCTTTACCGTATGATTCAAAAGGCTAAAGAATGGATTATTGCCATTAAACTAGAACGTCAGTATACCAAAAACGAAATCATTGCAATGTACTTCAATACAGCCGATTTCGTTAATACCGCCGTGGGAATACGTTCTGCAGCAAAAGTATATTTTGGAAAAGAACCTCGAGATTTAACAGTAGATGAAGCTGCAATGTTTGTGGGAATGTTAAAAAACCCATCGCTTTTCAATCCGTTACGCCGCATCGAAAAAGTGCGTGACCGAAGAAATACCGTATTAGGTCAAATGGTACGTAATCATATTTTGGATGCTAAAACCAAAGATTCCCTAGCCCGCCAACCTATCGTATTGCATTTTCATCCCGAAAGTCATAAGGAAGGAACCGCAACCTATTTCCGTGAGTTCTTGCGCGAATACATGAAAAACTGGGCCAAAGAAAACAAAAAACCAGATGGCAGTGATTGGGACATCTATAGTGACGGATTGAAAATCTATACGACCATTGATTCCAAAATTCAAGAACACGCCGAGGAAGCTGTAAGTGCGCACATGAAGAACCTACAACAGGAATTCTTCTCTCAACAAAAAGATAATAAGAATGCTCCTTTCGTTAATATCACGGATGCTGAAACCAAAACCATTATTGATAAGGCCATGAAATCTTCAGAACGTTGGCGTGTTATGAAAGATTTAGAAAAAACAGATGAAGAAATAGTAGCTTCTTTTAGTGTAAAAACTAAAATGAAAATATTCTCTTGGAAAGGTGAAATTGATACAACGATGACACCAACAGACTCTATACGCTATTATAAACACTTTTTGCAAGCTGGATTAATGTCTATGGAGCCTCAAACTGGTCATATCAAAGCTTGGGTAGGTGGTATTGACTATAAGTATTTTCAATACGACCACGTAGGCCAAGGCGCCCGCCAAGTAGGGTCTACTTTCAAACCTTTTGTATACGCTACCGCCATTGAACAATTGGGAATGTCTCCTTGTGATACCATTATTGATGGCCCCTTTATGATTCACAAAGGACGTCATAACGTTACCGAAGATTGGGAACCAAAAAACTCTGACCGTCAGTACCGTGGTATGGTAACCTTGAAAAAAGCTTTAGCCTTATCCATCAATACGGTTTCTGCTAAATTGATTGACAAAACCGGCCCTGAAGCGGTAGTCACCATGACCAAAAAACTTGGGGTAAAATCAGAGATTCCTGCGCAACCTTCGATTGCCTTAGGAGCAGTAGATATTACCGTTGAAGATATGGTAGCTGCTTATAGTACGTTTGCCAACCAAGGAGTCTATGTAAAGCCGCAATTCATCAGCCGCATCGAAGATAAAAATGGAGTGGTATTATATGAACCCGTACCAGAAACACGTGACGTCTTGAATAAAGACATTGCTTACGCTGTAATCAAATTGCTTGAAGGGGTAACCGAAAGTGGTTCTGGAGTGCGTTTAAGAACCCAAGGAGGTGGCAGCGGAGATAACCGTTGGACCGGATACCCATACATGTTTACCAATCCTATTGCAGGTAAAACAGGAACCTCTCAAAATCAATCAGACGGTTGGTTTATTGGTATGGTGCCCAATTTAGTTACCGGTGTTTGGGTAGGCTGTGAAGATCGTTCAGCCCGCTTCAAAGGAATAACATACGGACAAGGGGCAACAGCTGCCTTGCCTATTTGGGGTTACATGATGAAAAAATGTTATGAAGACAAAGACCTCCAAATATCCAAAGACGCCTTCCAACGACCAGACAATCTTTCTATAAAGGTGGACTGTTACGAACCTAGAAAAGTTGACCCAACCGATTCTACGGCTATACCACCTGAAGAAGAACAAAACACCGATGAATTTGGAATATAAACTCCAGCGTTTTCTATACTATTTATATCCCGTTTGTGCTTAACAAGCGGGATATTTTAATTTAAAACTATCTGATATTCATTCCATTTTAAAGTGTTTAACCTTGAAAATAAATCTTGATAACTTCAAATTGAAATGCTTAAATTTACACCACAAATACACTAACGAAGACACGTTATGATTAATAAAAAAGTAAACTCTGTAGAAGAAGCACTGCAGGGTATCGAAGACCATATGACAATAATGCTAGGCGGATTTGGCCTTTGTGGCATTCCAGAAAACAGCATATCCGAATTAGTAAAAAAAGGCACTTCGGGTCTTACATGTATATCAAACAATGCCGGAGTAGATGATTTCGGATTAGGTCTATTACTCCAAAAAAGACAAATAAAAAAAATGATCTCTTCCTATGTAGGAGAGAATGCTGAATTTGAACGCCAAATGCTATCTGGAGAACTCGACGTAGAGTTAACTCCTCAAGGTACATTAGCTGAAAAATGCCGAGCCGCCCAAGCAGGTATTCCTGCTTTCTTCACTCCGGCAGGTTATGGAACCGAAGTAGCTGAAGGGAAGGAAGTTCGTGAATTCAACGGGAAAATGCACATCATGGAACTAGCCTACCAAGCCGACTTTTCCATCGTAAAAGCATGGAAAGGCGATGAAGCGGGCAACTTAATATTTAAAGGAACTGCTCGTAATTTCAATCCGTGTATGGCTGGTGCTGCTAAAATCACCATAGCCGAAGTAGAAGAACTAGTTCCTGCTGGAACTTTAGATCCTAACCAAATCCATATTCCAGGTATTATGGTGCAACGCATATTCCAAGGAGAACAGTTTGAAAAGAGAATTGAGCAACGTACCACCCGTAAAAGAGACTAATCATGGCTTTAGATAAAAACGATATTGCAAAACGAATTGCAAAAGAAGTAAAAGACAAGTACTTTGTTAACCTTGGCATAGGAATTCCAACCTTAGTAGCCAACTATGTTCGTCACGATATTTCGGTTGAATTCCAAAGTGAAAACGGCGTATTGGGCATGGGTCCTTTTCCTTTTGAAGGAGAAGAAGACGCTGATTTAATCAATGCAGGAAAACAAACCATTACAACCTTACCGGGTGCAAGTTTCTTTGACTCGGCTTTCAGTTTTGGAATGATACGCAGTCAGAAAGTAGATTTAACCATCCTGGGCGCTATGGAAGTAGCCGAGAACGGCGATATAGCCAACTGGAAAATACCAGGTAAAATGGTAAAAGGAATGGGAGGCGCAATGGATCTAGTTGCTTCTGCCGAAAACATCATTGTAGCAATGATGCACGTGAATAAAGCCGGAGAAAGTAAGATTTTAAAACGTTGCACGCTCCCTTTGACAGGGGTGGGCTGCGTGAAAAAAGTAGTGACCGAATTAGCCGTGCTAGAAATAACTTCAAAAGGTTTCAAACTTTTAGAACGTGCTCCCGGTGTAACTGTAGAACATATAATTGCTTCTACTGAAGCAGAATTGATAGTTGAAGGTGAAATTCCAGAGATGGTGATTTAATTCCTACTATAAAGAAAACAGAAAACCACAAAATTCAGTTGAGTTTTGTGGTTTTTTTATTATTAACTTTTGCTTAAAAATTTTTGGCTAAATA
Organism: Flavobacteriaceae bacterium; assembly: GCA_947371275.1. Taxonomy (GTDB): domain Bacteria; phylum Bacteroidota; class Bacteroidia; order Flavobacteriales; family Flavobacteriaceae; genus Flavobacterium. The sequence goes on from CANBOV010000004.1 coordinate 12,684, forward strand.
CTCTAGTAGCACAGGTGATGCATTTCCAAACGTGGGATCTTGATCGGTAATGCTTACTGCCTTCTTTTTGTTTAGTTTATAAACCAAATCAAATTCTGTGGTAAATAAAATCACAGACGAAAATGGATTATTAATGAATGGCAACAATCGATCAAAAGCATCCTCTATCGAATAATACTCTATGATTTCTTCTTGTTGAAATTTAAATTTAAGTTCAAATTGCAACAGCCCTTCCTCCACTATAGGGCGAACATAAATATTCATTAACTGGGAATTCCCAATGGTTTTGGCAAAAGTTAATTTGGCAAAAGTTCCATCGGTAAGACTTCCTTTAACTTTGGAATAGAATGCAACAAATGTTTCTGTAAATAGCATGTTAATGACTTAAGTTAGAAAAGAAATCATTCCCTTTATCATCGGTAATAATAAAAGCGGGGAAGTCTTTTATGGTGATTTTACGCACGGCTTCCATCCCTAATTCTTCAAAGTCCACTACCTCAACCGAAAGTATATTCTCTTTAGCCAATATTGCGGCAGGACCTCCAATAGAGCCTAAATAAAATCCACCATATTTATTACAGGCATCCATGACCTCTTTACTACGGTTCCCTTTAGCAAGCATTATCATACTACCTCCCGCAGCTTGGAACTCGTCTACATAGACATCCATACGACCCGCAGTGGTTGGTCCGAAACTTCCCGATGGCATTCCTTCTGGCGTTTTAGCAGGACCTGCATAATATACTGGATGGTTTTTGAAATAATCTGGCATAGGTTTTCCAGCATCCAATAGTTCTTTAATCTTTGCATGAGCAATATCTCGGGCAACTATTAAGGTGCCGTTTAATTTTAAGCGGGTTTTAATAGGATACTTAGACAATTCAGCCAATACGTCTTTCATTGGTCGGTCTAAATTAATCTCCACAGGCGCTTCCAAATGAGGTGCTGCAGCCGGTAAAAACTGTTTTGGGTTGGTTTCCAATTGCTCTACAAAAATACCGTCTTTGGTTATTTTTCCTTTAATGTTTCTATCTGCAGAACAAGAAACTCCCATCCCTACCGGACAAGAAGCGGCATGGCGTGGTAAGCGAATTACACGTACATCATGGGTTAAATATTTTCCGCCAAATTGGGCTCCAATATGACTTTCTTGACAAATCAATTGCACTCTTTTTTCCCATTCCAAATCGCGAAAGGCTTGACCGGCCATGTTCCCGGTGGTAGGCAAATGATCAAAATATCCTGCGGAAGCTTTCTTAACGGCAGCCAAATTAGCTTCGGCCGAAGTACCTCCAATTACAATCGCTAAATGGTACGGCGGACAAGCTGAAGTACCTAAGTCCATAATGCGTTCACGTACGAATTCGTACAACGATTTTTCGTTAAGCAACGATTTAGTCTTTTGGTATAAGAAGGTCTTATTGGCTGAACCTCCTCCTTTGGCAAGGAATAGAAATTCGTAAGATGCTCCTTTTTTAGCATAAATATCAATTTGCGCAGGAAGATTCGAACCAGAGTTCTTTTCTTCAAACATGGATATAGGAACGATTTGCGAATAGCGCAGGTTACGCTTTTGATAGGTATTGAAAATTCCTTTGGAAAGCCATTCCCCATCATCTGCACCAGTGTATACATTCTCCCCTTTCTTGGCCATAATAATAGCCGTTCCGGTATCTTGACAAGAAGGCAATTCACCTTCTACTGCTACTACTGCATTCTGCAATAAATTGTAGGCTACAAAACGGTCGTTATCTGTCGCCTCAGGGTCATCCAGGATGTTTCTTAGTTTTTGCAAATGAGTAGCACGCAACATAAAAGATACATCACTCATAGCGGTTTCTGCTAGTAATTCTAGTCCTTTAGGATCTACATTTAGGACCTCACGGTCTCCCATTTGTTGTACTGAGACATAATCAGAAGTTATTTTTTTGTACTGCGTATCGTCTTTGAGAATCGGATACGGATCTTGGTATATAAAGTCCATTTTTGAATAAATATTAGATGGGTAAAGTTAAGGAAAACAATAGAAATTTAAGTGTCTTATTTATAGGAAAACGCAATTAGCATAATCATAATTAGGATGATAAAGCCCAAAAATGAATTATCCTCTTTTGACACCTCATCCATTGATTTTGTGCCAAAATAAAACAACCATTTAGCTGTGTTTCCTATAAAATGACAAAGTAAGCGACCAAACATCCTCGACTAAAAAAACCAACTAGCCACAAAAATAGCCGTGATAACGCATACCAAGTCCACCATAAGCATGGTGCCTAATGTGTACCGCGTATTTTTCACATTGATTGAACCAAAATAAACCGCTATTACATAAAAGGTGGTTTCGGCACTGCACTGGAAAATACAACTTAGTCGACCAGTAAACGAATCAGGTCCGAAGGTGCGCATCGAGTCAATCATAAATCCACGAGAACCTCCCGAACTAAATGGACGCAACATGGCAACCGGTAAGGAATCTGTAATGGGTTTGCTTACCCCTAAATTGGAAAAGACAAAGGAAAGTCCGTTACTAATAATTTCAAACAAACCACTGTTTCTAAAGAAAGAAATGGCTACTAACATCCCCAACACATAAGGGAATATTTTTACTCCAGTATGCAAACCATTGTTGGCGCCACTAACAAAAGTGTCAAAAATTGTAGTACTCTTTTCTGTAAACTTTTTCTCGTGCAGGAAGGAAAAGACTAATGTAAATCCGATAATGGCAACCAACATTAATCCAGAAAGGTTACCCGTAAAGTAATTTTTGCCTATTAAATCTAATCGATTAATATAGAATAAGAGCCCAACTATTGCTGCAATAATACTCATTAATGCCACCACCAATGAAGCGCTTTTAAAATTGATTTTTTGACGAATCCCAACAATTAAAAATGCCGCTATTGTGCCAATGAAGGAAGTGATAATACAAGGTAACATAACATCAGCAGGATTGCTAGCATTTTCGGCAGCGCGGTACCCTATAATAGAAGTTGGAATTAACGTTAGTCCGGCTGCATGCAAACACATAAACATGATTTGTGCATCGCTAGCCCTATCTTTAACCGGATTTAATTCTTGTAAACTTTCCATGGCTTTTAGTCCAAAAGGAGTCGCAGCCGAATCCAATCCGAGGAAATTGGCGGCGAAATTTAAAGTCATATAAGAAATCGATTCATGATTCCTAGGGATTGATGGGAATACCTTTGCAAAGACAGGACTAAGTTTTCTAGCTAATTTTTCAGAAGCCCCTGAAATGATTAAAAGTTCCATTAAACCACAGAAAAATGCCAAGTAGGCTATTAATGGCAAAATTAAATCGAACAAAGTATTTTTACAGGTTGGCAATAACCCGTCCGATTTTTGCAATCCACTATAAATTTTTACGGTTTTGCTTTTATAAACATAAGTAGTATCGGCATTTAAAGTATCTCGATTAATGACCATAGTTTGCTCTGGGGCTTTAGCAATGCTATCCATAACAAACTTGGGTGCTTGATTTAAGTATTTTTCAGAGATTAAAATTGGGTCATCCTTCTTACCGTTCAAAATAAAATCAATTGAATAGCTATTTGCGTTAAATAAACTAAACACTACAAATACAATCGAACAAATAAAAATAGTGAGCCAAAATCTACTTAATACCATAATTGTTATTTTTTGTAAATGTAACATTTCTCCATTTTTAAATGAAATCTTTTTAGGATTTCATCCGTCAACATTTAACATAATGTGAATAGGGTCATTTACTTTAAAAATGTTTTTATAGTAGTTGTAATCAATCAGTAACCGTAATGTTCAATTATTGTTAAATTATAATCATTGTGAGACAATGATTTATATATTTGCCTTCATTAAAATAAAACCAACCACACCATTATTCTATAAATGAAAAAAAATTATTTACTCATTGTAGCTCTTTTTGTTTTGCCGCTATCTTTATTGGGTCAAAACAAAGCCGATGCTGAAAAAATTGTTTCTACTTACGATTTAAAATTAATTAAAGAAAAACATGATCTTTTTAAGAAAAAAGAAGATCTAGATAAACAAAAGGCTGTTGCATATGCAGTGCAAAATAATTTGCCAATTAGAAAAGTGAATTCAGACGGTTCTGTTATGGAATTAATGAAATTATCATCTAAAGGTTTCCCGCTTTATTATACTACTTCTAATGCTAATGCCTCAAGATCTACACGTGCTAATCATTTAAATACCGGTGGTTCATTAGGCTTAGACTTGAATGGTCAAGGGATGGTCGCCAGAGTTTGGGATGGTGGAACCGTTAGAAAAACACATAATTTATTTACTAATAGAGTAACCATTGTAGACGATCCTACTAGCACTACTTATCTTTTACATTCGACCCATGTTACGGGAACTATTATGGCTTCAAATGCTCAAGCGGCAACAAAAGGTATGGCTTACCAAGCAACTGCTAGGACTTTTGAATGGACAAATGATCTTTCTGAAGCATTGGATGAAGTTCAACAAGGAATGCTAATTTCAAACCATTCTTATGGAGTACCGTTAACAAGCAATGGAACTCCTCTTCCAGCATGGTATATTGGAGCATACTCTTCTGAATCTAGAGATTGGGACGAAGCAGCCTATCTTTCTCCATATTATTTAATGGTAGCCGCAGCTGGAAACGATGGTGACAATACTGATAATGCAAATCCAAATACTTTTAATTTAGATAAATTAACAGGAAATAAAACTGCTAAAAACAATCTGATTGTAGCAAATGCTCAAGATGCAGTCGTTGCTACCAATGGAACGTTAACAAGTGTTGCCATCAATTCATCAAGCAGCCAAGGGCCTACAGATGACTTTAGAATTAAACCTGATATTACAGGTAATGGAACCGAATTAACTTCAACAGGAAGTGCAAGTAATTCTGCGACTGCTACACTTACAGGAACTTCAATGGCCTCCCCAAATGTGGCTGGTACCCTCTTATTATTACAGCAACATTATAAAAATCTAACCAATAGCTTTATGAGAGCCGCTACTTTGAAAGGATTAGCTTGTCATACTGCAGATGATGCTGGTGCTGTAGGTCCTGATCCTATTTTTGGATGGGGATTGTTAAATGCAAAAAAAGCAGCTGAAACTTTAACAGGTAACGGACTCACCTCTTGGGTTTCAGAAGAAAATTTAAACAACCATGAAAGTTATTCGATGACTGTAAAATCAAATGGAACTACCCCTTTAATGGCCTCGATTACTTGGACTGATTTACCCGGTGCCGCTAACTTAGGTGACTTACCTGAAAACGATTCTACTCCAGCTTTAGTAAATGATTTAGACATCCGAATATCACGAAATGGAACTACTTATTATCCATGGAAGTTAGATTCAAGTGACGCAAGTAGTCCTGCTATTAGAACAGAAGATAATAGTGTTGATAATGTTGAATTGATTAAAATTGATGCTCCTGCCGCAGGCGATTATACAATTACGGTAACACATAAAGGAAGTTTACAAACTGAAAGTCAAAAATATTCATTAATAGTTACTGGAATAAACTCCTCTTTTTCTTTAAATTCTACCACTTCCGATCTAGTCGTTTGTTCTGATCAAAATGCAAGTTTTAGTTTTGACTACAAACAAGTCGGAACCGGCACAACTACATTTAGTGTGGTTGGTTTGCCAACAGGAGCTATTGCAAACTTTAACAATACTTCTTTAAGCGCAAACGGAACTGTTACAATGTCGGTTTCAAATTTAAATAATATAGCTCCGGGAGAATATTTTATTGGAATCAAAGGAACAAGTGCTACTGAAACTGAAACCCGTTTCAAAACCTTAAGAGTATATAATTCTACTTTTGAAAATGTAGTATTAAATTCTCCTTTTAATGGTCAAATTGGGCTTTCAACTTCAGTAAATCTTAAATGGAATGCCCAAGCCAATGCAGAAACATATGCAGTTCAAATATCAACTTCTTCATCATTTGACTCGTTTTTTATTAATGATGTTTCCTCAACAAATGAATATGTAGCAGCCAATTTAAATCAAGAAACAAGATATTATTGGCGCGTAATTCCAAGTAATCGCTGTGGCAGTGCTCTTGCATTAAATGCAATTGTTAATTATTTTGATACCGGTATTATTATTTGCGGTGGTACGTCATTTACCGCAACAGATTATTCTAACGCAGCTATTGCTGCGGTTTCCAATTCATCGGCTAGTGTTCCCGTTATTGTAACCGGCGGATATACTATAGGTGATTTAAATGTTTACCTAAACATCACGCATACCTATGTTCAAGATATGACAATATCCTTAATAGGTCCAGCTTCAATTGGGAGTCCGGTCGTAACTTTGTTAAAAGAACCTTGCGGAGATAACGACAACATCAATTGTACCATGGATGATTCTGGGAGTGCACCTGCTTGTACTGGAATTCCGGCTATATCAGGTTCAATCATTCCTTTTGATTCATTAAGTTCTTTAAACACTCTGCCAGCAGACGGTGTTTGGACTCTTCAAGTAAACGATCCTTATAATGGTGACGGTGGATCGATTAACACGTTCCGTTTAGACATTTGTTATGTTATTCCTGCAGCATTATCTACACCAAATAATCTTCTAGCAAATGTGGCTGTTTATCCAAATCCTTCTAAAGGAATCATCAACATTACTTTGCCAGATGCACTTGAAAAAACAGTGCTAACCTTAAATGATATTCAAGGACGTGCTATTCTGACTAAAGAAACGAGCGCTATAAATGAAACCATGAATATTGAAAATCTTCAAGAAGGGATTTACCTTCTTACTATAGAAAATGGTAAAAATAAAACAATTAAGAAAATCGTTTTAAATAAATAATTAATAAGAATAAAATAATAAAAAGGGCTTCCAAGTTTGGAAGCCTTTTTTATACATGAAGTATTTCGTTCTCTATTAACAACTCTTCTCTTCTAAGTCTTAGGAAGATTTGAGCGACAGCAATAACATCCTTTTCACAATAGACAACTATACGATCAATATCTTTTTCAACGTAAAAAACATGGGCAACTTGGCTACCATCAATGTCTCCTTTAGGAGAGGCTATTCCTAATATTTTGGTCAATAATTTTAAAGACGTGAAATGCTTAAAATCACCAAATTTCCATAACTCTAATGTATCTAAATGTGGGATTTCCCATGGCTTTTTGCCAAATAAATTGAGTTTAATAGGAATGGAAATTTGATTAATTATCATTCTTCTAGCAATGAATGGTATGTCAAATTCCTTAGCGTTATGCCCACATAAAACATGTTGTGCTTGATTAAAATGGGTATCAAGCAATTTAGAGAAATCTTTTAAAATCTTTTTCTCTTCACCAAAAAATGAAGTCACTCTAAAGTTCCTAATGTCTCCTTTATTAGCAAAATAACCCACCGATATACATACAATTTTTCCAAACTCTGCCCATATACCTGCTCGATCATAAAAATCTGCTGCAGTGAACTCCTCCCGTCTTTGATATTGCGTTTTTTGTTCCCATAACAATTTCATTTCAGGGTCTAGTCCCATAAAATCTTCTTCTTCGGGCACTGTTTCTATGTCTAGAAAAAGAATGTTATTGAGGTTTATTTTTTCAATCATTTTACTTTATTTAATTAATGTCACTACAATAATTCCTATTTATATAGTTCTAAAAAGCTATTTTCAGGTTAAACAACATGTTATTTATCAATATAAAAGTAAGTAATGTATTTCAAATAAAAGATGTTGGCTAAAAAAAAGATTGTTGAAGAGAGGGGGTTTCGTGTTCTAAGAGCCATTTTTTGCGCCAAAGTCCACCCGCATATCCCGTCAAAGAGCCATCAGACCCAATAACCCTATGACAAGGAATTACTATCCATAAAGGGTTTTTACCATTGGCAGCAGCTACCGCTCTAATTGCCTTGACATCTCCTAGCTTTTTGGACAAATCTAGGTAAGATAATGTTTTCCCGTATGGTATTTTCTTCAACGCTTCCCATACACGCAGTTGGAAATCAGTTCCTTGAGGACTTATTTTAAAATCAAAATCGTTTCGTTGCCCCTCAAAATATTCCTGCAGTTGGGTAATACAATCTCTGAGTTCTTTTGGAATCTTTTCGGTAACCTCTACTTCAACATCTAAAATCGAAATTGCAGAAATCCCTTGTTCATCTCCTTTAATTACAGCAATTCCTAGAGGAGTTTGAATGTTAACCGTTTTCATTAATAATCGAAGGTGGCATTTTTGAGATAAATTTGATTGATGATCCCTTCATTTATATTACTAAGAAATTCTCGCCCATAACGGTCGTGTTTATAAAGATTATAAAACATCCTTTTATAACTTTCATTTCGGTATGCATCTGTAGCCCAATTAAAATTTTTAATACTATTCATAACATTAAAATCTTCATTCCAAGTGCGTGAAACTTCGACCCTACTGAGCATATCTAGACTCATGATTTTAGTAAAATCTATTTTATCGGTCGTGAATCTTACACTTTCATTCCCATCTCGAAAAGTATTAAATTGCGTTTTTGTCTGCGAATTAGCAGTAGCTAACCATAATAATACAACTATCGTAAAAATATATTTTAAATTCATTTTGACTAAAATTATTCGTTTAATGTAACAAAAAAATCGCACGAGTTCACCCATTTAATTAGAAAAACTATAGATATAATGTTCTATAGCTTTCAATTCTTCTTCTGAAAAGGTTTTAGTTAATGCTAAATTGGCTTTCATCACTTCAAATTGCTTTGGATCCATTACGGGGTCTTGATTGCCTTGTAAAAAAGCTACAACGCTTAATTTTTTTTCTTTATATGTCTTCCCTATATCTTGCAAACTAGGCCCAACAACTTTAGCATCAGACTTATGACAAGCTATACAAGTTCCTTTTCCTTCAAAAATTTCTTTCCCAAAATCGGATGTTTCTTCCATAGGTTTTCCAAAATTTTCTTGACTCTCTTTTTTACAAGATACCAAAACCAAAGCGGTTATGGTAACTGATAAGTAAAAATGTATTCTTGTTCTTTTCATAGTTTACAAAAAATTAAATTATAAAAACTGACTCAATTAAATAAATTACTATCCAATGGATTATTTGTTTAATAAAATGGCAGCTTCTTTCGCAAAATAAGTAGAGATTAAACTAGCTCCTGCACGTTTAATACACATTAATTGTTCCATCATTATTTTGTCATGATCTAACCAACCTCTCTCAGATGCCGCCTTAATCATAGCATATTCGCCCGACACATGGAATACAGTTACAGGAACATTAACTGCATTTTTTACTTCTCTTACGATATCCAAATAAGCTATTCCTGGTTTAACCATAACCATATCGGCGCCTTCCTCTACATCCATCAAAGCTTCTTTAATCGCCTCGATACGGTTAGCATAGTCCATTTGATAAGTCTTCTTGTCTTTAGGGACTACCACATCCGATTCTCTTGGCGCACTGTCTAAAGCATCACGAAAAGGCCCATAGAATGCCGATGCATATTTAGCAGAATAACTCATGATGCCAACATTTGTATACCCTGCTGCATCTAATCCCTGTCGTAATCGCAAGACGCGTCCGTCCATCATATCGCTCGGTGCTACAAAGTCAGCTCCAGCTTGTGCATGAGAAACAGCCATTTTCACTAATGCATCGTTAGTAGCATCATTAGCTATATCACCATTTTCGATAATCCCATCATGACCATAAATTGAATATGGGTCTAAAGCCACATCGGGCATTACAATCATATCAGGACAAGCCTCTTTTATGGCTTTAATAGCTTTTTGCATTAATCCATTAGAATTCCATGCTTCTTTACCCGCGTTGTCTTTTAAAGCTTCGTTAACCTTAACATAAATATTTACTGCACGAATACCTAAAGCATATAATTCTTTCACTTCTTCTACTGTTAAATCAATTGAACGACGAAAAATACCGGGCATAGAGGGAATTTCAAATTTATAATTTTCTCCCTCTGCAATAAACATAGGAAACATAAAGTCGGCCGGACTCAAACTAGTTTCGCGCACTAATGAACGAATACTTTCTGAAACGCGTAATCTTCTACCTCTTTGTAATGGAAACATAATTTATATTTTTAAATTAAACCCAATCCTTTGGGTTTTCTAATATTTGGATTAATTTTTCTTCTTCACTTCCTGCTACTGGATGGTGATCATAATGCCATTGCACATGAGGGGGTAATGACATTAATATACTTTCAATACGCCCATTTGTTTTGAGTCCAAATAAAGTACCTTTATCATGAACTAAATTGAATTCAACATAGCGACCACGACGGATTTCTTGCCAAGTTTTTTGTTCTGCAGTATAAATCAAAGCTTTTCTTTTTTCTACAATCTGAACATAAGCTTCACAAAAACTGTTGCCTACATCGGAGACAAAGTTAAACCAGTCTTCCATCGAAAGGTCTTTATTGCCTTTGCAGTAATCAAAAAACAAGCCTCCTACCCCTCTTGCTTCATTTCGATGAGCGTTCCAAAAATATGCATCACATTGCTTTTTAAATTTCGGATAAAATTCGAAGTTATGTTTATCACAAGCTGTTTTACAGGTCTGATGAAAATGTTTAGCATCTTCTTCAAACAAATAATAGGGTGTCAAATCTTGCCCACCTCCAAACCAAGAATTAATTACATTCCCATAATCATCATACATCTCAAAATAACGCCAGTTGGCATGCACTGTGGGCACCATTGGGTTTATTGGATGAATTACTAAGCTAAGTCCGCAGGCAAAGAAATCAGCTTCACCCACACCAAACATTTTCTGCATTGTTTCAGGTAATTTACCATGAACCGCCGAAATATTTACCCCTCCTTTTTCAAAAACAGCCCCGTTTTCAATAACCCTTGTTCTTCCGCCACCACCTTCTGGACGTTCCCAAAGGTCTTCACGGAATTTAGCCTTACCATCAACTGCTTCTAAAGAAGCTGTAATTTGATCTTGTAATTGTAAAATGTATTGATAAAATTTATCTTTCATTATTTAGCACTATGCATAGAAACTATTGTTTGTATTCCTTCACGGCCTCAATAAAAGCCTTAGCATGATCTACTGGAATATTAGGCAATATCCCATGACCAAGATTCACTATGTAATTGTCTTTTCCAAATTCATTTATCATTTCATGTACCATTTTTTTAATAGTTGGAATAGGAGAAAGTAATCTAGAAGGGTCAAAATTACCTTGTAATGTAATATTACCTCCTGATAAATAACGAGCATTTCTTGCAGAACAAGTCCAATCTACACCTAAAGCGGATGCTTTAGATTTTGACATATCATTTAAAGCAAACCAGCAACCTTTGCCGAATACAATAACTTTAGTTTCTTCTGCTAATGCTTCTACTATTTGGTTAATGTAATGCCAAGAGAATTCTTTATAATCTTCAGGCGACAACATCCCTCCCCATGAATCAAAAATCTGAATAGCATTACATCCAGCTTTTACTTTTTCTTTCAAATATAAAATAGTAGTATCCGTTATTTTTTGCAGTAGAGTATGAGCGGCTACAGGATTTGAAAAACAAAATCCCTTAGCGGTATCAAAACTTTTAGACCCTTTTCCTTCCACTGCATAACAAAAAATAGTCCATGGAGAACCAGCAAAACCTATCAATGGAACCTCATTATTAAGCATTTCCTTGGTCAATTTTACTGCATCCATTACATATCCTAATGTTTCTTGAATATTAGGAACAAAGACTTGATTAACTTGTTCCATGGTTCGAATTGGATTAGGGATAATTGGTCCTAAATTGTCTTTCAATTCTACATGGATTCCCATGGCTCTTGGTACAACTAGAATATCTGAAAATAAAATAGCAGCATCTGGTTTTACAATTCGAATGGGTTGTACCGTGATTTCAGCAGCTAACTCGGGCGTTTCGCAACGTGTAAAAAAATCATATTTGTCACGTAAAGCCCTAAATTCAGGCAAATATCTTCCTGCTTGTCTCATCATCCAAACAGGTGGACGTTCAACAGTTTCGTTGTTTAAAGCTCTTAAAAAAAGGTCGTTCTTAATCATTTTTAATTTTTATAATATTCTATACATTTCATAATTGTGCTTTCCACAGTTGGGTGATTGGCAATAATAATATTTGGCGTTACATACTTTAATGCCTCAGCAGTTGTTTTGCCAATGCAAAAGCAAATTTCGTCTTCAATACTGTTTTCTTTCATAAAACTTTCAGCTCCAGAAGGACTGAAAAATAATACTCCATTCGGAATAAAGTCAAGTTTATAAGGAGTCAAAATAGTTTCATAAACGTCTACTTCATCAAACTTTATTTTGGCCAACAAAAGAGCTTCAGGCAAAATATCTCTTCTTAAATTTCCGCAGAAAAAAGTAAAAGAACTTTTAGAATATTGGTTGCAAATTACCGACGCTAATTCAGCAGCATACTCTGAATTCTTTTCTATTTCAAATCCATTGCTACTCAATAGACCCTTTGTTTTCTCTCCTACACAAAAACATTTTTTTGTTTTTATTTGTGCAATATCTTTATTAACTAGCACGCTTTCCAAAGCATTTTTGCTGGTAAAAATTGTAAATTCATTTAATCTATCTAATACAAATTCTTTGTTTTGAATGGCAATAAAATCTTCATCATAAATTGAAAAATTCGCACTCATCACTTGTTGCTTTAGTTGCAGTGAAAGCTTTTTAGTAGATACAATGCAAATTGATTTTTCCATGATTTAGGCGTTAGGTTTAAGTTGTGCCCTAATTTCAATCATAATTTCATTTCCCCCTTTTTCTAGTATTTCTTGCGCGGCATAGAATCCTAATTTCTTCCAAGCTTCTATGGGAACAATTTTATCAACTTCTAATTTTTTTTTCCCGTCTATTGATAATAAAACTCCTTTAAAATCGATACTGTCTTGTTCTTCATTATATCTTGCTACGGCTCCTATAGGAGCGGTACAACCCCCTTCCAACGTTTTCAAAAACTGTCTTTCAATATAGGTACATACCTCCGTTTCAATATCATTTAATTGTGAAACTGCTTCTAGCGTAAAATCATCATTTCCCATTGCTACAACTACCATAGCACCTTGAGCTGGAGCAGGAATCATCCAATCCAAATTAATAAATAATTCAGGATTTATATTAATTCTTTCTAACCCTGCAGCGGCAAATACTGCACCATTCCAATCGTTATCTTGCAACTTTTGCATACGTGTATTTACATTCCCTCTTAAGTCAACAACTGAATGATTTGGATATTTGAATAACCATTGGGCTTGACGACGAAGACTTCCAGTTGCAATAGTAGCCTGTTGATCTAAAAATTCTTTATCGTGTTTGTATACCAATATATCCAAGACATTTGCTCGTTCTAACACAGCTGCTTGAACAATTCCAATTGGTAAGGCCGTAGGCACATCCTTCATAGAGTGTACCGCAATGTCTACCTGACCATTTATCATGGCAATATCTAATGTTTTGGTGAAAATGCCGGTGATTCCTAATTCATATAGTGGTTTATCTAGTATAATATCTCCTTGAGATTTTACAGCAATAATTTCAGTTTTATAGCCTAAATCGTTAAGTTTATTTTGGACGGTATGAGCTTGCCATAATGCCAATTCACTGTCACGCGTTCCTATGCGTATTGTTTTTTCCATGATAAATTTTCTCGCAGATTTGCGAGGGAGTACAATTTAATTAAAGATTTTTTCTTGTTCTAATTGAAAAACTTTTTCAATCCATTCAATTCCTTCTTCCATAGAATCACCATCTTTTAAGTGATTTACAAAATGATTAGTAATCTTTTGGATGATTCGGTTGCTAATAAGCTCCGCTTGTTCTTCATCAAAATTGGCTAATTTTTTACGTTGTACGTTAATTTCACCGTCTTTAATTGAATTCAATTTTTCTTTCAAAGCCTGAATGGTAGGCGCAAATTTTCGATTTTTAGCCCATGCCATAAACTCTTCTTGAATTTCTTCAATAATTGCCTCTGCAGCAGGAATGTGCTGTTTGCGATTTTCTATAGTCTCATCTGTAATTTGTGACAAATGATCTAAGTGCACTAAAGTAACGCCAGCTATTTCTTTCACATTCTCATTCACGTTTTTAGGAATTGACAAATCTAAAATCAATAAAGGCTTTTTTAAGTTTAAAATCGTTTTATCTATAGTAGGATTTTGAGCGCCAGTTGCCACAACTACAACGTCAGCTTTTTGCAATTCTAGTTGCAAATCTGCATAATCTTTGACGATTACATTTAGTTTATTGGCAAGTTTTTCTGCTTTGTCTTTAGTTCTATTAATGAGGGTAATTTGCTCGTGTTTAGAGTGCTTCACAAGGTTTTCACAGGTGTTTCTACCTATTTTTCCAGTGCCGAAAAGAAGTATGTTTTTATTCGCTATATCTTCAACATTTTTAAAAATATACTGCACTGATGCAAATGATACTGAGGTAGCTCCAGAAGAGATATCAGTGTCTGTTTTAATCTTTTTACTGGCTTGTATAACAGAGTTAACTAGTCGTTCAACAAAAGCATTTACCAAACCATTTGATTTGCTTTCAGCAAAAGCTATTTTTATTTGACTTATGATTTCGAAATCTCCCAAAATTTGACTGTCAAGCCCTGTTCCTACTCGAAACATATGGTTTATTGCATCTCGATTTTTATAGATGTATGCCACTTCTTGAAACTCTATAACAGAACCTTGACTATTCTCACAAAGCAATTTGATTAATTGATATGGATGTTTTGCAAACCCATATATTTCTGTTCTATTACAAGTAGAAGTAACGATTAAAGCCTCAATTCCTTCGGCCTCTGCCTGAACCAAAACTGTAGCTTTTGCTAAAGCATCTAAACTGAATTTTCCTCTAATTTCTGCATCAGCTTTTCTATAGCTTAATCCTACGGCATAAAAAGAACTGGATTTTGATATATTGTAATTTTCCATATTGCTTTCCCTAAAAAGTTAATCAAATTTAACACTATATGTTCGATAAAAACAACGCTAGAAGGACTAATTGTGTCGCTAAGGGATATTTTATAAAAACAGTGTATTTTGAGCGTTGTTTATATTAAATGTACTGAAATATATAGTATTCATTATTTTATTATATAGACTTGTTCTAAATAATTGTAGCAAATACTATTTCTGTCATTTACGAAAAAACATCGCTATCGGTTCTTAATGAAGCAAACAATTTAAACTCTATTTTCCCTACGCTCGTACATTTTTTTTACCTAACAAAAACCACAAAAAAGAGCATGATTTATTCTTACGAATTAATCATGCTCCACAATAAAAAGACTTATTCTTTTAATTATTTTTTTAATGTTCTTAAAAAATTAACCACCAACCATCGGTCTTCATCGTTGGCGATTTTTTTCTTGAATGCTGGCATATCATCTCTTCCTTCTGTCATTTTATAAAACAACTCACCATCTGTTTGTTTTTGAAAAGCGGCTGAGGTAAAATCACCCATATCTCCTTTTAATTCTGGCGCTTTTGATCCATCTCCTTGTCCTTTTTTACCGTGACACGAAGTACAATTTTTCGAAAACAATGCTTTCCCTTCCGCCGCATTTTCTTTATCCGAAGCATCTGTTGGATTTTTCATGCTTTTATATTTGGCAGGAACTTCCCATTTAGCTTGGACAACCATTGTAAAAGAAAACAAAGCAAAAGCTGAGATTCCAACAATTGATAAAACTTTTAAATTTTTCATACGTAATTAATTTTTGGATTTATAAATTTTAAATAAATTGAATACTAAATATAGTAAAATGGACCATATACTAATTAAAATAGTATTAGGAATTATCCATAAAAATAATGGTGTTTTTGTAGGGGGAGACCACATGGTTCTTTGATTAAATGTCGACTTATCAATAATGGGAATACCAAATTTAGTGTTTTGATTGCTTACTACTGTTCCATAATTGTCACTTTCACTTAAAACTACTTGAAAGTTTAATTTGCCATCAACACCTGTTAAGCCTGAGTCTATTGGCACTGAAATACTGCCATCGTCATCGGTCTCATAACTATCTTCTTCCCCTATTGGCAAATTGCCAAATAGTCTTTTTAACCCCACCTCTAAATTTTCGCCAGCAATAGGGCTATTATTGGCATCCGTTAATCTAGCTTTAATAGTATTTACACCATCTTCTTTTTCAATTGAAGCTTCAATGTTTGCATCTTTAACTATTGCCGTTTCTTCTTTATCTTCAAAAAACTTATTGTTTTCTACTTTTACCGAATATACTCCAGAAGGTCCTACAAAGTTATTTGGAATTGAAAAAAGGGCTTTACCACTACTATTTGTCAATATTTTTCCAATTTTAACAGACTTGGAATCGTCTATTGTATCTGCCTTATAAATATTGAAATAAATATATTTACAAGGCTCAAAACCTTTATCTCCTTTGAATTGTGCTACTATTTTTAATTGAGATTGCTCCTTCATTACTTTTATGTACTGCACAGCCAAATTCATGTTTTTCTTATCTTGAGCAAATGAATTGCTGATGAAACAACAAAATACAGCTAAAGTCATCAAAGAACTTATTTTACGACTAATTGTTGTGAAATTTATCATAGCTCTTCATTTTTATGGTGTTTTAACAATCCTTTTTCTTCGGCAGTTTCATGTATTGGAATAATTGGCAAATACCTAAACAATAACGTCATGATTAATAAGGCGGAAGCTAATGTTCCAAAGGTAATCGTCCATTCTAAAGCCGAAGGAAAATAACTATGCCAAGATTTTGGCACTCCTTGAAAAGGTAAAAAAGGATGTAACAAGGTGGGAGTAACTATAAGGTATCTTTTCCACCAAGCTCCTAAAACCACCAATATTCCAACTATAAATAATGGCAAAGGCTTTCTTCCTTTTTTAAACAATAATATGAATATAGGCACAATCAATCCTCCAACAATAACGGTCCAAAATAATGGTGCATAATCACCTGCAAATAATTCATACAAATGATCAGATTCTTCCTCTGTTGTTTTGTAAGCAGGAACTAAGTATTCATTTATATTAAAATACAAGTAAACCAAACAAAGTAACACCAATAATTTACCCATTTTATCGAAATGAAAATCAGTAATATAGTGTTCTAAATTATAGATGCGCCGCAACACATACATTATTACGACTACAGATCCTGCCCCCGCAACAAAAGCTCCTGCTATAAAATAAGGTCCAAAATTAGAACTATCCCATCCAGGGCGATAAGTTGTAGCAAATAACCAAGCTGTAACTGTATGTATACCAAAAGCTACAGGGATAATCAAAATAGAGAGTATACTTATTGATTTGTTGTAAATACCTTCTTGATATTTACTCCCGGTCCAGTTTAAAGATAGCGCAGCATAAACTTTACTCAATTTAGGCTTATTTTCAAAATGCTTTTTCAAAATCGCAAAATCCGGCAATAATGGGAAAAACAACAACATTAAACTAATAAAAAGGTAGGTCGATATTACTAAAACATCCCAAATAATAGGTGATTGTAACCTTCCATGCAAAAAGATATTATAAATTCTTTCAGGACGCCCCATGTCGATTATAATGGTTAAACCAGCCATAATAATTGCCGCAACGGCTATTACTTCTGAAATTCGAGTTAATGGCGTGCTCCATTTAGCCCCTGATAATCTCAAAATGGCTGTCACTAAGGACCCAACTAAACTGATCGCAACAAAGAACACAAAGTTAGAAATGTAAACACCCCAAAGAACATAGTCATTTAAATGTGTAATAGACAACCCTTTTCTGATTTGTTGGTAATAGGCAATTAATGCTGCAAAAATCACAATGAGTAAAAACCCAACCCATATTTTACCTTGTTTTCCAAATTCCCTTGGAGCAAGGTCATGTACTAATTTTTCGTAACTTTTCATGATTTAGTCTCTTTATGCACAGATTCAAATTCGTTAAAGTTTTTCATGCCTTCTTCAAAATCGCCAATGTTTTCTACCGGCGGCAAGTAATAAACACTTGGCTCAGTTCCTAATCCTTCCATCAAACGGTGTCCTGCTCTGTCTTTTAAAAGTTTGCTCAATTTAAATGATTGACCACTTCCATTCGTTACCGTATCTTCATTAGCATCTCCAAAAGCAAAAGTGTCATTCGGACAAGCTTTTACACAGAAGGGTAATTCTCCTTTTACAATTTGGTGAGGGCAAAAATCACATTTGTCTACTGTTCCTTTGACGCTTGGTGTTCCACAGTAATCGGGTGTGTATTCTTTATCTTGAATTTCTTTAGGTTGATCAGGTTCTTCCCAATTAAATACCCTTACCGAATAAGGACAAGCTGCCATACAAAAACGACATCCTATACAACGCTCATTATCAATAAGCACAATGCCATCTTGTCTTTTAAAGGTAGCATCCACTGGGCAAACTTTCACACAGGGAGGTTTGTCACAATGCTGACATTGTGTTGGCATAAAATAAGGAGACGTTTTTTCAGACTCTTGCATTTTATACACTTTTAACCAAGCATTATCTCCTGTTATATAGTGTCCTTTGTTACAAGCGTTCTGACATTTTAGCGCATTTTTACATTTGGCTAAATCGACCACCATAACGAATTTTTTGCCAGGAAATCCTACTCTTGGATTATATCCTTCAGGTTTTAACGAAACTTCTTTTACTTCTGATGCTGGCACATGCAATATAGTTCCATCCGTTGACATAAGCTCAACAACTCCCGTTGATGTCTTATCATTGTCCATTACTTTTGAAGCCAGTACGGTTCCTGCAGTGGCCAGTAACCCAAATTTTATGCCTAGTTCAAAAAATTTTCGCTTGGATTCTTGATGCTCTTCTTTCATCGCTATTTATCTTTTTTCAGCCACTCTAAAAGTGACTTATTAGAAATATTTTTCTTCACAACTTTAGAATTCGCTACTACACTTTTTTTAACTCGTACCGTAGTACCATCTTTTTTTAATAAAGTGTGATATTCCTCATTCTCATCATGAACTTCAGAGGTTGGTTTTCCAAACCCAAGCAAAGGAAGCAATAACCCGCTACCAAGAAGAGGCAAAAAGCCTCTTCTACTTAACCCGTTTTTTTGATTTTGACTTGAGTTTTCCATAATTAAATTAATTTTTTATAGATGCCACAATCTGGTAATATTAAAACCAATAAGGTATTTACCGTCAAAGAAATCATTTTTGTTGTTTAACATATTGTACTGTGGACTTATGCCTTTATAACTAGTAATAAATACTTGGAAAACGTGAGACCCAGTTGAAATTTCATATCCCAATCCCATGCCTGGTTTTCTGACATCTCCTTTGTAAGTTGTAATAGGTTGATTGTAATCAAATACTACAGCTGATGTTGGTGTAACTTTTACACGTCCTCCAAATTCAATCCCAATCAAATCACTTTTAATCGGACTTTCTACATAGTTGAAGTGAGAAACACTGGGTGCAATTTGCAACGATAAATTTCTACTGAACCTTCTAGCGATAATCAATTGGTTATAGAAAGACCAACGATCTGTTGAGTGTTCAAAAACTTCTGGTGGTCTAGCATCATAAGACACATTACCATAAAAGGTTACACTAATAGGCATTTTATTGTCTCGTGTTTGTCTCAATATCCCAAACTTATAATTCAAGTCTTGTAGTCTATTGTCTTTTGCAGTTCCAAAACCAACACTAATTCTATCGGTAATTCCATAGTTTAAACTTAAACGTATATTGGCAGGAGCCCATAATCCAAAGAAATCATTTGATCCCGGCCCAGAATTAACTACACCAAAGCGGTGATTCATATTGAATTCCAAGGTCCCTTTGGTTAAGAGATTACTAGATTGAGATTCAATTATCGTGTTGCTCTCGAAAGCAGCGCGTTCTAATTTAGACTTGCTTTTAGTAGCTGTACTATCAGCTTGTGCAAAAATCGCAAAGGGTAAAACAAGTGCTGTTGCTAAAAATATTTTATGAAATTTCATGGCTATTAAATTTGAAATTAATTATTAAGTGCTCCATCATTAATCCATTTCTCAACAATTTTTAACTTTGTTGAACTCAATGCTCCATTAGGAGGCATTTGAGGAGCGCCATTACCTGTCATGGCTTGATACAGGATACTACCAGAAGCATCTCCAGGTGTTACAAATGTTTCACCATTCAACTCAGTAGTCAATGATGTATAAGCATTAGCTGAGGTTAAATTTGGAGCTGTATTTGCAGCACCTTTGTGACATCCAACACAGTTTCTATCAAATATTTTTTGAACGTCAGTATGCAAAGTTACATTTGCAGGAACTGGCTCTTGAGGAAGCTCATCATAGTAACATGAAGTAAACAACAATCCTGTTGACGCTACCATTATAAATTGAACTATTTTTTTCATCGTAGTAAATATTAAGTTTGTAATAAAATTTGTTGAAACCCTTATGGATTAGGTAAAGCAGCATCGAAATCTGGATATCTTGCAGTATTCGTAAATGCTTTTAATAAATTTTTCATTTCATTTCTTGTAACAGGTGTTGCTGCCATCCATGGAATAGTACCAAATGAACCTGAACATATTTTTAAAATCGCATCTGGTGTTCTGTATCTCATAAATGGTCCAATACCATATTTTTTAGTTGTAGTCCCTGGGATCGTACCATTAGCATTTCCTGTTGCATTTATTTGTCCAACACCTAATATTGGCCCTTGAGCATTAGTTGTTCCATGTCCGTCAATTCCATGACAAACAGCACATTTTGCAATGTAAAAAGCATTACCAGCTACTTCATCTCCTTGACTTCCTCCTAGATTACTAAAAGAGGCAAAAGGTGCAGGAGTTGTTTGAATAGTAGCATAAGTACCTGATGTTGTCATAGTATACAAGTCTCCATTTGGATCTGCAGCTGTACTTTCATTATATATAGCGCCTTCTTTAAGGAATTTTACTAAATCCCAAATTTTATCATCTGTTAAAATTTTACTGTAATCTGGATGTGATTGACCACCTAAAGTAAGATCCAATCCATTGGCTGTTTTAGTTGGGTCAATTTGTCTTCCTCCTACATTTTTAATTGCGTTAAACAAAGTGGTAATGTCCCATGACCGAACATCTTTTAAATGGTTAGTTGCATAATCTGGCTGTGCAACGGCAACTTTTATTTTATTACCAATTCCGTCCCGACCTAATCCATCTGTAGGGTGACATCCTGCACATGAATAAAAGCTTCTGTTTTTTTGACCAGTAGTCCCAGTAGCTATATCTTTAACATTAATGGTAGGGTCTGCAGCGTATTTTGGATTTGGCCAACCTAATAAACCTGCTAATGTAGCATCAGCGTCTATATCCGCTTGAGTAACCGCAGGCCAACCTGCATCATCATGTTCAAAATTGGTAAACAATTTGGAACCATTTACAGCATCTGCATTTTCATATGCAGCTTTAACATCTGCTTGAGGATCCACATAGATATCATGTTCACAGCTTTGTAACATAAAAACTGGGAATCCTATTAACAACAATAATTTGTGCTTAGTTTTCATAATATTAAAATTTAATTAAAAATTATAATGTAAAGTTGCCTCTTATTGCATAGGAGTTTAATGACTTTTATCATGTTCTATAAAAAAATATTTAACAATATCTAATTACAGTAGGTCCGTGTAAAGGTGTTTTTTGAGTTTTCTTTTCAGTTTTATTACCAAACCGTTCAAAATCTCATAAATTTGCGCTGTACTGACATTTTAAATAGAAATATTGCTTTAACCAAATGATATTCATTGGTTTAAAATTTTAATTCCAAATACAGCAATGGGCTCTCAAGAAGAAATAAAAATAGAAACTGATTTTACCTTAATTCGCTTTCAAAACGATGAAAACGAAAACTTTCATATAAAAAAACACATTCAACAAGGACTTATTCAATTCCATTTTGGCATTAAAGGCAAGGCAAAATTTATTTTCAATCAAGGAAATTACGCCTTAGATTTAAATGAGGAAAAGTCATTGTTATTCTATAATCCCCAAAAAGAATTGCCTTTGGATTTAGAGTTAACCCCTAATTCTTGGGTGATTTCAGTGATAGTTTCTATCCAAAAATTCCATTCGCTATTTTCTTCTGAAGCAAACCATATCCCTTTTTTAAGTCCAGAAAACAATGATAAAAAATATTATAAAGAAGAAAACATAAGTCCATCAATGGCCATTGTCTTAAGTCAAATATTCCATTATACTCTTAATCCTTCTATTAAAAATTTATATTATAAAGGTAAAGGGTATGAATTATTAAGTTTGTATTTCAATCGAAATGAAGACCCAAATGCTGAACAATGTCCTTTTTTAATTGATGAAGACAATGTGTTGAAAATTAAGAAAGCCAAAGAAATAATGATTGCTAATATGGCCGAACCACCCGGTTTGGAAGAACTTTCAGAACAAGTAGGTTTGAACCTAAAAAAACTAAAAATAGGATTTAAACAAATATATGGTGATACCGTTTATGGATTTCTTTTCGATTATAAAATGGATTACGCAAGACGATTACTAGATTCTGGGACCTACAATGTCAATGAAGTGGGACTAAAAATTGGATATAGCACCGGTAGCCATTTTATTGCTGCTTTCAAAAAGAAATTTGCCACTACACCCAAAAAATACTTAATGTCTATCAATCAAAACATTCTTTAATATTAATCTGACAGTAAGAAGTGTCAACAAATCAACAAGGTTATACCCCCATTAAAAAGAAGTTTCATTACTTTTATAAAAAATTTAAAATTGCCCAATGAAAGGAGTATTATTAGTCAATCTAGGTTCGCCTGAAAGCCCAACCGCCAAAGATGTGAAGCCCTATTTAGATGAGTTTTTAATGGATAAATACGTAATTGACGTGCCGTTTTTATTGCGTGCCCTGTTAGTTCGCGGCATCATTTTACAAACCCGTCCTAAGAAATCTGCCGAAGCCTACGAAAAAATATGGACTACAGAAGGTTCTCCTTTGGTGGTGATATCTAAAAAAATGCACAAAAAAGTGGCTAAACTAACCCATTTACCCGTCGCATTAGCGATGCGATATGGTTCAATGAACATTCACAAAGGATTACAAGAATTAAAAGAAAAAGGGGTCACAGAAGTGATGTTGTTAGCATTATATCCGCAATATGCTATGGCTTCTACCACTACTATATGGGAACTTGCCAATGATTTGCAAAAAGTACATTTCCCAGAAATGACCATCACCAAAGTACCTGCCTTTTATAACAAACCCGATTTTATTAATACACTTGCTAATTCTATTAAAAAGCACCTAGAAAGTTTTGACTATGATCACTTACTGTTTTCCTATCACGGAATTCCAAAACGACACATCCGCAAAACTGATGTAACCAAATCACATTGCACCATTGACAATAAATGTTGTGTGACCGCTTCTCCGGCTCATGAATTTTGTTACCGACACCAATGTTATGAAACCACGAGACAAGTAGTAGAATTATTAGGTATCCCCGAAGGAAAATACAGCCAAACATTCCAATCTCGTTTAGCCGGAGATAAATGGCTCACCCCTTATACCGATTTTGAAATCAATAAAATGCCGAGTCAAGGAATCAAAAAATTAGCCGTTGTAACCCCCGCTTTTGTATCTGATTGTCTAGAAACTCTTGAAGAAATTGCCATGCGAGCCAATGAAGAGTTTATTGAAAATGGAGGAAAAGAGTTCTTTGCTGTTCCTTGTCTAAATGACGAAGATGAATGGTGCCAAGTAGTGGCTAATTGGGTGAATGATTGGAGTAAATCATAAAACTATTGCTGTATGTACGATTATATAAAATCCCTGCACCTAATCTTTGTCATCACTTGGTTTGCAGGCCTGTTTTATATTGTTCGCTTGTTTGTATACCAAATTGAAGCAAACGATAAACCATCACCAGAAAAAGAAATTCTTTTACAACAATACAAAATTATGACCTACCGTTTGTGGTATATCATCACATGGCCTAGTGCTATTTTAGCGAGCATCTTTGCATTTGTTTTGCTATATCTCATGCCTGCTTGGCTGCAAATGCCATGGATGCAAGTTAAATTGTGCTTTATTGTATTGCTTTTTGTCTATCACATTAAATGTCATCAAATGTATAACCAACTGCAAAACGACCAGTTCAAACATTCTTCCAATTTTATGCGCTTGTGGAATGAAGGAGCCACCATTATTCTGTTTGCTGTGGTATTTTTAGTAATTCTAAAAAATGCCTTCAATTGGGTATATGGAGTTATCGGCATCATTTTGTTTTCAGTTTTAATAATGCTTGGTTTCAAATTTTACAAACAACTTCGAGAAAAGAATAAGTAGTAATTACTATTCCCTAAAAACAAAAAAAATGATACGGGGTTTCAAAATGTCAATGTTGTCACTCAGAATAAGGATTTTCCTGTCGATGATTATATTGATTGTAATCGCTTCCGTTTTAATGGCGTCCATCTCAATTATTCAGTTCAAAAATGAAGCCAAAGAATACCATCAGGAACGCTTGGACAGAAAAGAAAATGCCATAAAAGAACATATCAACTATGTGCTTTCTACCACAACCTACCCTCTAACTCAAGCCAATTTACCCTTAATTTTTAAGGACAAAATTCACGAATTGGCAGACATTCATAATGTAGACATCAATATATATTCGCTCAAAGGGAAACTGCTTAAATCCTCCAAAGCTACTTTCTCCGTTGACAAAGTTGCACCCCCTATTCCAAAATACATAATCAGCTTGGTAGAGTCTTCTGTAGAAAAAAGATACGTTGATATCAAAAATGTAAACGGAACTAAAAACCGCTCTTCTTATAGCCAAATTAAAGATGATAAATTTAAACCCCTAGGTATATTAAACATTCCTTATGTCGAAGATGATGGTTTTTATGAAAATGAATTACAACAGTTTTTATTGCGGCTGAGCCAAGTATACTCGTTCATGTTAATAGTAGCTTTTGCATTGGCCTACTTTCTTTCTACCTACATCACCAAATCATTAAAAACAATTTCTGATAAAATCAATGAAACTAGTCTGAATCAAAAGAATGAAAAAATTGTTATAGAAGCCAATAGCAAAGAAATCAATTTGCTGATTAATGCCTATAACGGAATGGTGAATAAATTAGAAGAAAGCGCAGCTAAATTAGCACAAAGCGAGCGGGAACAAGCCTGGAGAGAAATGGCTAAACAAGTAGCACACGAAATCAAAAATCCGCTAACTCCCATGCGATTAACCGTTCAAAGTTTCCAACGTAAATTTGACCCAAATGACCCCGAATTAAAACAAAAACTTAATGATTATTCCAAAACATTGATTCAGCAAATAGATACCATGAGCGCGGTAGCCTCAGCCTTTTCTAATTTTGCTTCAATGCCGGCTCAACAAAATGAAACGCTCAACGTTGTCCAAGTGGTAGAATTAGCTTTGGATATCTTTAACGAAGATTTCATCCTATTCGAAAGCAGTAGTAATTTCATTGTCACTAAACTCGACCGTACTCAATTAATCAGAATTATTACCAATTTAGTAAAAAATGCTATTCAATCTATACCCGAAGAACAGGAGGAGAAACTAGTTTTGGTTACTGTAAATGAAGTAGAGGACAGTGTCATTATAAGAGTTAAAGACAACGGAATTGGTATTGAACCTGAACATACAGAACATGTCTTTGAGCCTAAATTTACCACCAAAACTAGCGGAATGGGCTTAGGACTTGGAATCATCAAAAACATTATCGAAAATTACAAAGGAACTATTACATTTGAAACCGAACAGGGAAATGGTTCTACTTTTATAGTAACGCTTCCCATTCTTAAATAAAAAACTATGAACTTCGAAAACATTCTGGTAGCTATTGAAAGCGGAATTGGTCAAATCACAATAAATCGCCCCTCTAAATTAAATGCCCTAAACGTAGCAACGATTAAAGAATTACATGACGCATTAGAAAAATTAGATAATGATGAAACCGTTAGGGTTATCATAGTAACGGGTGAAGGGGAAAAAGCATTCGTCGCTGGAGCTGATATTTCCGAATTTGCCCATTTCTCAATAGAAGAAGGAGCCCAATTAGCCGCTCAAGGGCAAGAACGTCTATTCGATTTTGTCGAAAATTTAAAAACCCCCACCATAGCAGCCGTAAACGGATTTGCTTTAGGCGGCGGACTAGAACTAGCCATGGCGTGTCATTTTAGAATTGCATCCGATAATGCCAAAATGGGATTGCCAGAAGTTTCTCTTGGGGTAATCCCAGGTTATGGAGGTACGCAGCGCCTTCCGCAATTAATAGGAAAAGGTCGTGCCATGGAAATGATAATGACTGCGGGTATGATTTCTGCCGAAGAAGCATACCGCGCCGGATTAGTAAATCATGTAGTGCCACAAGCAGAACTAATCGACTTTACAAAAAACATTGCACAGCGCATCATGAAAAACTCCCCTATGGCCATAGGAAAAGCGATAAAAGCGATCAACGCCAACTACAAAGATGGCGTGAACGGATTTGAAACTGAGATAAGAAACTTTGGAAAATGCTTTGGCACCGAAGACTTTAAGGAAGGAACTACCGCATTTTTAGAAAAGAGGAAAGCAACATTCAATGGCAAATAAAAAAAGAGTCTTGTTACAAAAAACGAGACTCTTTTTTTATCGTTCTCCATCCCATTCCGCATAAAACTGGGATAGGAAATGTTCCATGAAAAGATGTCGAGATTTTGCGATTGTTCTACCAGTAGGCGTATTCATTTTATCTTTTAATAACAACAGTTTTTCGTAAAAATGATTGATTGTTGGCGACTCAGAATTCTTGTATGTCTCTTTGCTCATATGAAGGTTTGGCGCAATAGCCGGATTGTATAAAGGTCTATTTTTATACCCTCCATAGTTAAATGTTCGAGCAACACCTATGGCTCCAATAGCATCAAGTCGATCTGCATCTTGCACTATTTCTAATTCTTTAGAATGAAATTGCTTTTCAAAATTACCTCCTTTAAAAGAGATGTTTTCAATTATATTAATTACATGTGCTATCATTGCTTCCTCTACATTTTGAGTTTCTAAAAAACCTCTAGATATTAAAGGACCAATAGTTTCATCGCCATTATGAAATTTACTGTCTGCTATATCATGAAGCAAAGCTCCCAACTTAACAACCAGTAAATTACAATCTTCCTTTTCGGCAATTAAAAGCGAATTTTTATAAACACGTTCTATGTGAAACCAGTCATGACCGCCTTCAGCATTTTCCAATTGTTGTTTAACAAAAAGTATGGTATTATCAATTACTGTCATCTAGTTTAATTTAAAAATCCCTTCTAAAAAGAAAGGATTTAAGATATATTATCGAATTAAAGCTGGCTGTACCCATGAGAATAATTTCTCTTCAGCTGGAACGACCATTCGCTCAGCAACTCTAGTCATTCTTGCCGGTAATTTCAAAAGATAATCTCTCGCTTTCTCCGCTTCATCGCTAAGGCTAACCAATTTATCAATTTCCCACTTTACATTTAATTTATCTAAAATATCAACATAGTCAAGAGCGGTATAAACCCCGATGCGCTGTGCCGATTCTGAAAACTTTTCAAAGGCAGTGCCTATACTTTCTCCTGATTCACGAATCAAATTAGCCGGCATCGTTATTTTCTTCTTCATCATATACTCAAAAGCCAATAACATTTCACTAGGATCTATTTTGAAAATTCGAGTGACAAATTCACTATAAGCTAAATGATGACGCATTTCGTCACCCGCTATAATTTTACAAATTTTAGAGAGTTTATTGTCTCCATACTTCTTAGCCAATTGCGCTACTCGATTATGAGAAACATAAGTTGCCAATTCCTGAAAACTAGTGAATACAAAATTCTTATAAGGATCTCTACCCGTTCCCGGGTCAAATCCGTCATTGATTAAATGATGTGTCGTTATTTCAACTTCACGCATGTTCACTCGCCCTGACAAATACAAATATTTATTAAGTAAATCCCCATGACGATTCTCTTCACCAGTCCATTGACGAAGCCATTTAGCCCAGCCGTTATCTCCATTTTCTCCCTTTTGATTAACCCCTTCTACATCCATCAACCAAGTCTCATAGGTAGGTAGCGCTTCTTCAGTAATAGTATCACCAACCAAGGTAACCCAAAAATCATATGGTAGTTCTTTGGCGATTTCTCTTAACTCTTTTACTTCTTCAAAAAAAGTTTCTCCTTCTGAATTAGGCAATAAGTCACTAGGTTGCCAAATTTTTTCAACAGGTATTAAATATTGGTCAACAAAACTATTGACGTCTTTTTCCAAAAATTGCATGACTTCACGGCGCATATTTTTTTGAGGCATTTTTTTAGTTTTTTATAGATTGTTTAACCGCTTGCTCCGTTTTTTCAATCAATTCTTCAAACGAAAAATCTTTTACGGCCAGGGGTTCATGAATAATAAATTGCAAACGATTACCCAATCCCATAGGAAAGGGTCCAAATTTAACCATTTTCCACGAATTATTAATGGTAATTGGCACAACATAAGCAGATGGTGCATATTTACATAGGATTTTTAGTCCGCTTTGTGCAAATTCTTTGGGATTTCCATCTTTACTTCGAGTTCCTTCTGGGAAAATAACAGCAGAACGTTTATGCATTTCAATATATTCTGACATCATTTTTATCAACGGAATGGCTTGCTTGGGGTCTTTTCTATCAATCAATATGGAGCCCCCATGACGAAGGTTATATGAAACACTGGGAATACCTTTTCCTAATTCTTTTTTACTAACAAACTTGGCATGGTAACGACGTAAATACCAAATTATGCCTACTATATCATACAAACTTTGGTGATTGGCCACAAAAATGATGGGAACATTAGTAGGCAGTATTTCTCTGTTTTCAAATACATAAGTTGTTCCCAATATAGTAGTGCATTTGGTTAAAAAGAAATTGAGATAATCAACGCTTTTCTTGTGTGCTTCATAACCAAACACATTAAAACATACCCACTGTATTGGGTGAAAAATGACTAAGGTTAACCCAAAACACAAATAGAAAAGTACCGAGATTGGATAGGATATAAGTTTTTCCATAACGCAAAGTTAGAGGGCAAAAATAACAAATATATTTGTCTTATAGATTGTTTATAATTCTTATAAAAGGTACTCTCTTCACATGAAAAAAAGACTTATTTTTATGCCACTAAATTTTTTAAAAATGAGTTCAGAAAAAGAAGCGAAATTAAAAGCATTACAATTAACACTTGATAAATTAGACAAGGCATACGGCAAAGGCACCGTAATGAAAATGGGCGATAAAGCCGTAGAAGAAGTTGAAGTTATTGCTTCGGGCTCCCTTGGTCTTGATTTAGCTTTAGGGGTAAATGGATATCCAAAAGGAAGAATTATAGAAATATATGGTCCTGAATCCTCTGGAAAAACAACCTTAACTTTACATGCTATAGCCGAAGCTCAAAAAGCAGGTGGAATTGCTGCATTTATAGATGCAGAACATGCTTTTGACAGAAACTATGCAGAAAAATTAGGCGTTGATATTGAAAATTTAATCATATCTCAACCTGATAATGGAGAACAGGCCTTAGAAATTGCTGAGAACCTAATCCGTTCTGGTGCTATTGATATCGTCGTGATTGACTCCGTAGCGGCCTTGACTCCCAAAAGCGAAATTGAAGGAGAGATGGGTGATTCAAAAATGGGATTACATGCTCGTTTAATGTCGCAAGCGCTTAGAAAATTAACTGGCACTATCAGTAAAACGCATTGTACGGTTTTTTTCATCAACCAGTTAAGAGAGAAAATCGGTGTTATGTTTGGCAATCCCGAAACGACTACTGGAGGAAATGCTTTGAAATTTTATGCATCGGTTCGTTTAGATATTCGTCGTTCTTCACAAATTAAAGATGGTGAAAATGTTATTGGAAACAGAACTAAAGTAAAAGTCGTCAAAAACAAAGTTGCTCCTCCATTCAAAACAGCCGAATTTGATATCATGTACGGCGAAGGCGTTTCAAAAACAGGCGAAATACTTGACTTAGCAGTTGAATTTGAAATCATCAAAAAAGCTGGATCTTGGTTCAGTTACGGTGACACCAAATTAGGTCAAGGTCGAGATGCAGTGAAAGTCTTAATAAAAGACAATCCAGAGCTTGCTGATGAACTAGAACAAAAAATAAAAGATCTCATCAAGGAGAACAATGCATAAAAATTAAACCCGAATAAATTTCGGGTTTTTTTGTACCTTAACGCAACCTTTTCATTAGAAATTCATCCTTATTTTAAATATAATACCATCATGAAAAAAATTATCCCTCTTATCGCATTATTTCTCTTTCTTAATTCTTGTTCAACCGAAAATCAGCCTTCTTATTCTCTAGTATTCCTTCCAATAGAAAGTGTCGATATCCCCACTGAATTTACCTTAGGAGAAACCTATCCTATCACCGTGCATTATAACCTACCTACAACCTGCCATTATTTCAATAATTTGTATTATAAAAAATCTTTAAACACTCGAACCATTGCGATTGAAAGTGCCGTTGAAAACAGAAGTGATTGCCATACCTTAAGTGCTGCAGATGCCATTGATAGTTATACATTTAATTTTGATGTAACAAGCAATGGCTCTTACATCTTTAAATTTTACCAAGGCAAAGACAATACGGGTAATGATATTTATTTACAATATGAAGTGCCTGTTAACTAGCCTTTAATCAATTTTTGAAACTTGGATTTAAAACAACTCATAAATGATTGCAAAAATAAGGATCGGAAAGCACAAGAACAGTTGTATCAATTATACGCCAAAAAACTGTTTGCTGTTTGCCTTAAATATTCACGCAATTATAGTGAGGCCCAAGACCATTTACAAGATGGCTTTCTAATTGTTTTCCAAAAAATAGAACAATTTTCATTTAAAGGTTCGTTTGAAGGATGGTTAAAACGCATAATCATAAACTATGTTTTACAACAGTATCGAAATCAACCTTTTTTAAGTTTGGTGGATGAAAACGTAGAAGAGATTTGCGAAATCGAACTAGACGATGAAAGTATATCATTAGATTATCTATTAACTATCATTCAAGAATTGCCCGATCGATATCGATTAGTATTTAACCTCTATGTTCTTGATGAATTTTCGCATCAAGAAATAGCCGAAATGCTTTCCATAAACATAGGGACCTCAAAATCAAATTTGGCCCGAGCCAGAATGATTTTAAAAAACAAAATTGAACAACAAAAAACCGAAGTAAATAAAATTTTTCCTTCTGCAAAATGAATAATAAAAAGAACATAGACCAACTTTTTCAAGATAAATTCAAAAATTTCGAAGCAAGTCCTGCAGCAGAAGTTTGGGAGGCTATTGAAGCACAGTTAGAAGAAAAAAAGAAAAAAAGAATAATCCCTTTTTGGTGGAAATTCTCTGGAGTAGCCGCAGTACTTCTAATGGGTCTTTTGCTGGTAAATTCATTTTATAATCCCTTTGTGTCTTCAAAAAACCCTGTAGTAATTGAAGGCAATACCAGTAATTCTTCTTCCATCTCTGGAGCAGATAAAACAAATCAAGCTACACCAAAAAACAGTTACCCGTCTTCAAATGTTGTCGTTTCTAATGAGTCAACCGAAAAAATCAACAACAACCTTAATAAGAATAAAACGCTTACCACAGTAAATACTAAAATGGAAGCGATTCATTCAACAAAAAATAACTGGGTGGTGAATAAATCAAATAGAATTAGCTTTTTAAATATAAATTCAACTCACCCAAAGCATAATAAACATTCTCAAAGAAAATCAAGCCAAGAAGAGGCTTTAAACTCAACTAGTATAGCTAACGATTATAAATTAAAAATATCAAATAACATTATTGCTGATTATTCAAAAACGACAAACTCGTCTATCAAATCTGCGGTGAATTTTGAAGATGTAAAACGAAGTACTAATTCAAATACAACTAGTGTAATACAAGAATCAAAAGTAAACGACACCTGTCAAAATAAAGATGTCGCCAATAATGCCTTGGAAGAATTGCTTACTGAAAAAGAAAGTAAATCAAAACAGCAACCTAAAGAAAACAGCTGGCAAATTGCTACAACTGTTGCTCCTGTTTTCTTAGGTACTGTTTCGAATGGATCTCCCGTAGATCCCATGTTTGAAAACAATACAAAGACCTACAATACAAGTTTTAGCATGGGCATTGGCATAACTTATGCCTTAACCAACAAGTTTTCGATACGAACAGGCATTAATAAAATGGCACTAAGTTACAATACCAACGGTATAGCATTTTTTGCTGATCTTCAAGATACTGGTATGACAAATCTCAACCCGTCCGCCAGCGGAAAAGATATAAAGGTCGAAAATGTATCCGTCGTAAGTGGAAGCCTTTTGCCTTTTGAAAATGCATTTGTTCATAAAAATGAAGGCTACATCAATCAAAAAATTGGGTATTATGAAGTGCCGTTTGAAATTACATATGCGCTAGTTAATAAACGCTTTGGAATCAAGGTTATTGGGGGCCTCAGTACTTTTTTCCTGAATGAAAACAATATATCGGTGATTTCAGAAAACCTAAGTACAAATCTTGGAAAAGCCAATAACTTAAACGATATGCATTTCAGTTCAAATATAGGTTTAGGACTTAAATATGGTTTTATGAAATCTTTTGAATTCAATGTCGAACCTACAATCAAATACCAACTAAATACCTTCAGTTCCAATGCCGGTAATTTTAAACCCTACATCGTTGGAATATATAGCGGAATAAGTTATAAATTTTAGAATTAGTTAAGTGGTGTTATTGCTGGAGAGTAATAACAATAAAAAGCTCCGATAAACCGGAGCTTTTTTTATGAATTATATTCTTTTAATTGTTTTAAAATTACCTGTCTCACCGACTCTTTAATCGTTTTTTTATAATCCGCTGACTGATTTTTAGTATCGAAAAAAGAATGAATCTTAACCCTCATAATACCGGGACTTCCACTAAAAAAGGTATAGGAAAAACGCTTTTTATTGTCGGCAAAAGTTATAGGAACTAAAGGAATTTGATGCTCTAGTGCTAGTCGAAATGCACCATCTTTAAATTCATCCAATAGTACCGATTCATCATCAGGAACACCCCCTTCCGGGAAAATACAAATACTTAATCCCTGACTTAATCTTTTCTGAGCTCTTTCAAATACCGCCATCCTGCTTTTAGAACTACTTCTATCTACTAATATGCAGGTCCGCTTATAGAAAAAGCCAAACAAAGGAATCTTGGTCAATTCTTTTTTACCTACAAAAACAAAAGGGTTTTTAACCACTGATAACATCAACATAATGTCAGTCATTGAGGTGTGATTAGCCACAAACATATAGCTTTCCCCCTCCTTAATTTCTTGATCCACTTCCAAATTTATTCGAAAACCCATGCCAAATAAAATAACTTTTGCCCAAATCCGAGCCATGACAAAAAAATAGGGATACAACCGTTCCGAAAGGATTGAAATAAATAAAAAAGGAAACATCACTAAGATGGGAACCGCCATCAAAATGTAAAACCAAACACGATAAAGGGTCCAAAAAACAATTTTCAATGCTCTCATGCCGTCAAATGTAATGAAAGGTATGTAATTTTTAATACAATCGTTTAACTTTGCCGTTAGAAAATATATCCTTATGTCAAAAATATTAACTGGAATTCAAAGTACTGGTACGCCGCACCTAGGCAATCTATTAGGAGCCATTTTACCGGCTATCGAACTATCAAGAAATCCTGCTAACGAATCGTTTCTTTTTATAGCCGATTTGCATTCCGTTACCCAAATAAAAAATGGTGCAGAACTTCGTCAAAACACCTACAGTACCGCCTCAGTTTGGTTAGCCTGCGGATTAGACATTAATAAAGTGATTTTTTACCGTCAAAGCGATGTGCCACAAACGGCTGAATTATCATGGTATCTAAGCTGTTTCTTCCCGTTTCAAAGGCTAACTTTAGCACATTCTTTCAAAGACAAAGCAGACCGTCTAGAAGATGTAAATGCGGGTTTATTTTCATACCCTATGCTAATGGCTGCCGATATTCTATTATATGATGCCGAATTTGTTCCTGTAGGTAAAGATCAATTGCAACACATTGAGATTACTCGTGATGTAGCAGCACGATTCAATCATCAAATGGGGGAAATCTTTGTGCTCCCTGAATCAAAAATTGAAAAAGAAACCATGTACGTTCCAGGAACGGATGGTCAAAAAATGAGTAAGTCCCGCGGTAACATTATCAATATTTTCCTTGATGATAAAGCCCTGCGCAAACAAATCATGAGCATAGAAACAGACAGCACACCTCTGGAAGAACCAAAAGATACCGAAACGTGCAAAATATTTGGCATCTATAAATTATTGGCCAATGAAGAACAAATCGCTGAAATGAAAGTGAAATATACTAATACTAACCGCGATTTTGGTTACGGCCATGCCAAACAAATCCTATTCGAACTCATTGTAGAGAAATTCAAAACCGAAAGAGAAAAATACAATTATTACATGAGCCACCAAGAGGAAGTAGATATCCTTTTAAAACAAGGGGCTTCTAAAGCCGGTGCCATAGCGAATGGGGTATTAAAAAAAGTGCGGGAAAAATTGGGATTTGAATAAAATTTATACATTTGATAAAAATCTGTGTCTTATGAAAAATACTGTTTTTGTTATTCTATTGTCTCTAGTCTCTTTTGGAGCCTTCGCTCAAGACGAAATTAAAGACCTAAAATATACTGAAGAAAAAGCCCCTGAACTTTCGAAAGCATTAGCTAAAGTTCATGCCATAAACGCTTTTGGTTTCAAAACCCATTTAATGAAATCCTTCGTAGTCAACTACGAACTAGGATATACCAAAGATCAAAGTCCTGCTGGAGCCAAACAATATTTGTTAATTTCTGATACCGAATTAGGGAAAGAAATGAAAACAAAACTATACAAAGTAGAAAATCTAATCAATATAGAAGTTCTTGAAATTAACGAACTTACAGATGGGTATGAAGTGCGCATAGCCCATGGATTAGCCGAAGATCGAATAGAGCAAACTTTCACATTAATGGTTCCCGTAAAAACCAATTAAACCGCTTCAAATAATTTCCCCGGCAAAGGTCGTATTACCCCTTTGAGTTCCATGTTTAATAGAATGGAGGAAATTTTAAATATCGGAAAACCACATTCGAGAGCAACTTCATCAAGGAGTTGCTTTCCGTTTTTTTGAAGGTAATCATAAATGCATTGTTCGTCTTGATCCAACGTAACAAAAAGTTGTTTTTGAATCGATTTTGTTTCCACCGTATCGATTTGCCAATTCAAACCATAAATTAAATCTGCCGCTGAAGTCAATAAATTAGCCCGTTGTGTTTTAATCAAATCATTACAACCCTGACTAAACTTATCCGAAACTCTTCCAGGCACAGCAAAAACATCCCTACTATAATCATTAGCAATATTGGCAGTAATAATCGACCCCCCTTTTTCAGCACTTTCAATCACAATCGTAGCTTCACTCATTCCAGCTACTATGCGGTTTCTTCTAACAAAGTTCTCTTTATCCGGATTCGAATTACTCCAAAATTCAGTCAAAAATCCGCCGTTTTCCTCCATTTTTGTCATATGCTTCTTATGCGTTTTAGGATAAATTTGGTTGAGCCCATGAGCCAAAACTCCCACCGTTTGCAAGTTGTGTTCCATCGCAGCTTGATGGGCCACTATATCGACACCATAAGCAAATCCACTTATAATAACCGGATTAAATACAGCCAATTCTTCAATCAGTTTTTTTGTAATTTCGCTACCATAAGAGGTAATCTGTCTCGTGCCAACGATACTAATCATTTTGCGTTTTTGAAAATCAAAATTACCCGCAGCAAATAATACTACCGGTCCATCAATACAATGCTTCAATCGATCAGGATACCGTTCGCTTTGGAAATACAAAACCGCAATTT
This sequence comes from Flavobacteriaceae bacterium, assembly GCA_947371275.1. Classification (GTDB taxonomy): domain Bacteria; phylum Bacteroidota; class Bacteroidia; order Flavobacteriales; family Flavobacteriaceae; genus Flavobacterium. Next base: position 48,652 of record CANBOV010000004.1, read on the forward strand.
GCTCCTCTTCGATATAGCGCAATTCCTTCTCCGCTTTCTCAAAAACCGTTTTATCTTTTAAATTCTTTTGTAACACCTCACCGATGCCATCTATAGCCTTAAATTGCGAGGGCTTTGCCTTAAATACATTTTCTGCCGATCCACAATGATTAATCAGCTTTTTGGCAACGATGTCGCCTACACCTTCGATGCGTAATAAGGCTAAAACATGAAAAAGTTCGTTCGTATTCATATCAATAAATTACTACAAAAATAAATAATTTTCTTTTGGATTGTTAATAAAATTTGTGGATAATTTTTTGATACTACTATTGTTTCTCTAAATTTGTCCACATGAAGATTGAACAATACATTTCCCAATTATTATACCGATATCAATGTGTTACCGTACCAGGTTTTGGTGCGTTTTTAACCGAATATCAATCGGCTCAATTGGATGAAAGTGCTCATTCTTTTTTCCCACCAAAAAAGTCAATCTCTTTCAACCCATTCATTAAAAACAATGATGGATTATTAGCAAATCACCTAGCACAAGCAGAAAAAGTTCCCTACGAAATTGCTGTAAATGTGATTAACAACGAAGTGTCTCTCTGGAAAACCAAAATTCAGGAATTAGGGCAATTTTCCGTTAAAAATGTTGGTGTGTTTTCTCTGAACCAAGAGAAAAATATAGTATTCGTCCCAATAGACCAAATCAACTATCTAAAAGAATCCTTTGGTTTAAGTTCATTCGTTTCACCTGCAGTTAAAAGAGAAGTTTATAAGTTTGATACCGTAGCTTTGGAAGAAAAAGCTCCTATCGCTTTCACACCCGAAAAAAGAAACCATTCCAAAGCATTGAAATATGCAGCAATCATAACGCTTTCTTTAGGATTAACAAGTGCCATAGGCTATAAATTATACGATAATTATTTAGAACAAGTACAACAAGAAACCTTGATAGTGCAATCCAATGTTCAGAAAAAAATAAACCAAAAAATACAAGAAGCCACGTTCTTCATTGAAAATCCTTTGCCAGCTGTAACCCTTACCATTCCGGCTGAAAAAGTAAACACCCCTTACCATGTGGTGGCTGGCGCTTTTCGGTTGGAATCAAATGCAGAAAACGCTTATCTAGCTTTATTAAAATTAGGATTTAAAGCCAAAAGATTACCTGCAAACAATCACGGATTATTCCCCGTACTTTACGGCAGCTACACTTCCTATAACGAAGCACACGAGGCAATGAAAAGCATCAAAAAACTAGACAATAAAGACGCCTGGTTATTGATTCAAGAATAATAAAATTATCCCTAGAAATCGGGATTTTTTTTTGGGTTGTACTTACCTTTGCCAAAAATTTGTTATGTCTCCAAAACATCCTTCTGAATCCCTTACTATTTTGACCGATTTGGTGTTGCCCAGCGAAACCAACCCTCTAAACAATTTGTTTGGTGGCGAATTACTTGCCCGTATGGACAGAGCCGCAAGCATCGCTGCTCGAAGACATTCGCGCAGAATTACAGTTACCGCTTCTGTAAACCACGTAGCATTTAACCGCTCCATTCCGTTAGGAAGCGTAGTAACCATTGAAGCTAAAGTATCCCGCGCATTTAATTCCTCTATGGAAATTTTTCTTGATGTCTGGATTGAAGACAGAGAATCCGGAATTCGAACCAAAGCCAATGAAGCCATCTATACCTTTGTAGCGGTAAACGAAACCGGGAACCCTGTAGCTGTGCCGCAAATTGAACCCCAAACAGATTTGGAAAAAGCACGCTTTGATGCCGCTTTAAGAAGAAAACAACTTAGTTTAGTGCTAGCAGGGAAAATGGATCCTAATGATGCAACCGAATTAAAAGCACTGTTTGTTTAGTTTCTTTTTTTGTTTTTAAAAAAGTAGTATATTTCTAAAAAAATCAGCGACAATGAAAACCACATTAAAATGGATGGGCTTGTTGTGTTTATTTGTGTCAACTTCCTTTGCCCAAAAAAACATTGATCCAACGCCCGAAGACATCTCTCAAGCCAAAAAGTTACGAGAAAAATACACCAAAGATGATATCGCTATCTTAGAAAGTGAAGAAACCATCAACTTCGATTTTAACAAAAGAGCAGGTAAAGTTACCGTCGACCACGATACCAAAGAACACTTGATGAATATCAACTTCAGAACCGATATTCATAAATACGAGTTCTATGACAGCGAGTCAAGCATTGCAACATTTGCCATTAAATACCGCAATGAAAAAACAGCGTCTTTCTATGTCAATGACGAATTCTACAAAGACAACGATTTGTTCTATAACGATGCGAAAGTAAAATACATGACCGTAGATTTTCCAGTCCAAGGATATACCTACCACTACGAAGTTGAAAAAAAATATGATGATGTAAAATATTTTACCGTACTCTATTTCAATGACGAATACCCTGTCCTAAAAAAAACTATGACTTTCGGTATTCCAAATTGGCTTGAAGTAGAATTAAAGGAATTTAATTTTGAAGGGTACAAAATCAATAAATCTTCCCGCAAAGAAGACGACATGACCTATATTACCTATACCATGGACGATGTGCCTGCCGCCTATAAAGAAGAAGATGCCCCAGGAAGAAGTTACACCTATCCGCACATCATGGTATTGGCCAAATCGTTTACTAAAGACGGCAATCAAACTACTTTATTCAAATCAAGTGACGATTTATACAAATGGTACAAATCACTCATTGCAATGATGGCCGATGATACCAGTGTGATGAAAGCCAAAGTAGACGAACTCACCGCAAAAGCCAAAACCGACGATGAGAAAATTAAAAACATCTACTACTGGGTACAAGACAATATTAGATACATTGCTTTTGAAGATGGTATCGCCGGATTCAAACCTGATGAATCCAACCACGTCTTTGAAAAACGCTATGGCGATTGTAAAGGAATGGCCAATCTAATCAAACAAATGCTAAAACTAGCCGGTTTCGATTCCCGACTATGCTGGATCGGAACAAAACACCTTGCTTATGATTACAAAACGCCATCTTTAGCCGTAGACAACCACATGATTTGTGCGCTTTTCTACAAAGGCAAAAAATACTTCTTAGACGGTACAGAAAAATTTAACTCCTTCGGTGAGTATGCAGAACGAATCCAAAACAAAGAAGTCATGATTGAAGATGGTGACAAATACATCATTGAAAAAATACCTACCACCACTAGCGACGCTAATAAAGAACTCTTCAAAGCTTCACTTTCCATTGAAAACGAACATTTAGTAGGAACTTGTAATCATAATTATATCGGAGAAAGTAGAGCCCAATTCCTAAACATATACAACAGCTTTGAAACCAACAAAAAGAAGGAACGCCTAGACGGATATTTATCAAAACAAGATAAAAACATCATCGTTTCCGAAGTTAAAACATCCGACCTTCAAAACCGCGACCTTAAACTCAACATCGACTACAAAATTGATATTGCCAATAAAGTATCTTCTTTTGACAACGAAATATACATTGACCTAGAATTCATGAACGAATACAAAGGCTTTGCCCTAAAAGACCGTAAAGTAGATTACGAAATGGACTTTAAAACAACCTATGATTCTCAATTGAATTTGAAAATCCCTGAAGGGTACAAGGTTACTAGACTACCTTCTAACCTATCAATCAAAGAAACTAACTTTGACATCAACATTACTTTTGAAAAAACCGACAAAGAAATCATCTATAAAAAGTCTTTCATATTCAAAAATGGCTGCATCAAAGCGGCCGAAATGGATAAGTGGAACGACTTCAATAAAAAATTAATTGAAAACTATAACCAACAAATCACGATCTCTAAATAACACTAAATTAATGAAAACCAAACTACTACTCCTCTTGCTTTTTGTAGTACATCTAGCAGGTGCACAAGACAAAAACGAAGTAAAAGATTTTTTCTGGGGCAAAAACGATGAATTTAAAAAAGCCAATACAGTCCCCGATAAATGGAAAGACGAATCGGCGGTTATGATTCATAAAAAAGAATATTACAACTATCATAAATTCGGAATTAATGTGACCTATACATCCGGTATCCGAAAAAGAATCAAACTACAAGACCAAGCCTCCGTTACCGAGTTCTCGCAGTTTTCCTATAAAAGCAAATTCTACTCCAACAAAGCCATGGGGAATTTTTGGCGCAGAGGAACAACTTTTGTCGGTATAAAAATCGTCAAACCCGATGGTAAAGAAGTAGAAATCGATGCCGAAAAAGAAGCTAAAGAAGTTAATGGCGAACAAAAAGTAGCCATCCCCAATTTAGAAATAGGAGACATCATCGATTACTATTTCTACAGCATCGAACCCTTCAAATCTGTGATGGATTACAGCTTCGACCCAGTGGAAACGCCTATGGGTGACGTTTACCCTACCATGGATTTAAGAATCGACCTCGAAACCGAAAATGATTTCTTCGTCAACTTCAATACCTATAATGGAGCTCCGGCTTTAAGTGAAATCCCAACCAACAAAGGGGGTGAAAGACACTACCAATTGTCCGATAAAGACATCCCGAAAAATGAATTCCCGCGCTGGTTCTATCCACTAGCCGAACTCCCTTGCTACAAATTTCAGGTGATTTTTGCTCGCTCGGGTAAATTCGAAAAACTAGCTGACGGGTTCTTATCCAAATCAGAAAAAATACTTAAAAAGACTGTTTCCAAAGACGATATTTTTGATTACTATAACGAAAAATTTGTTCCCAACGGTAACCTAGACCCTGTAAAAGACTTCTTGAAAGGAAAATCTTTTGCCAACGATGAAGAGAAAATCAGAGAGGTATACTATTTCTGCCGCCACGACTTCTTAACGCGCTATTATGAAGCCATAGTAGTGAATAAAGCCAACATCTTCTACCCATTTGAATACTATCAAAACGCAGTCTTCCTGCAAGACGAAGTGTCCTTCATCAACTACTTTATGTACTTCTTGAAAAAGAACAGTATCGATTATGATATCATCGTTTCCACCGCAAGAAATAACGGCTCTATAGACGATTTATTATTGCAAACCAACGTGAAAAAACTATTACGAGTAAATACCCCAACGCCAATTTATTTAGAATACTTTTCTCCGTACTCCAGCGCAGACCAGTTCGACTACAACGTAGAAAACTCCAAAGCCTACGTGCTCGAAGTGTCCAAAGGAAAAAGAGTGACCGATGCATCAGTGGTTAACCTGCCCTCAAGCGCCTATCAAGACAATGTCATTAAAACCAAATCTACCATTACCTTAGACGATTTTAATGGCTATAAAGTGAAAAAAGAATCTTCATTCCTAGGTCACTTGAAAGAAAGTGAGCAAGACGACAAACTTAATTTTTCAGATTACGTCTATGAAGACTATACTAAATACGGCACCACCAAATTAATGGATTATGTGAAAAATAAAAAGAAGAAAGAACAGTACACTAATGAATTGAATGCCATCATCAGCAAACAAAAAGATACCCAAAAGGAAACCTTTAAAAAATCAGTGGAAGATGACTATGAAGTAACCGTTGATGATTATAAATACGACATCAAAAACAACGGACGCTACGGCAAAAAATCTGCCCTAGAATACAATGAAGAATTTACCGTTAAAAACAACTGGATTAAAAAAGCTGGAGATAAATATTTGATGGAATTAGGTAAATTCCTTACTTCTCAAATCGAAATTACCCAAAAAGAAAAAGATAGAAAAAACAACGTATACATGGTCTATCCTAGATCATTCGACAACGAAATTGTATTCGAAATCCCAGCAGGCTATACTGTTTCTGGTCTAGAAAAGTTCAATAAAAAAGTAGAAAATGAAACCGGCGGATTTACCTCAACAGCCGAAGTAAAAGGAAACCAACTGGTAATTAAAACCTTCAAGTACTATAAAAACTATTACGAATCAAACGCCAATTGGAGCAAAATGATTCAGTTTTTAGATGCCTCTTATCAGTTTACCCAAGAGAAAATCTTATTGAAGAAAAATTAATACCTTTTACTAATCCATAAAAAAAGCCCCAATAAGTAGCATGCTTATTGGGGCTTTTTCATTCTTTTAGGATTCATAAATTATCGCCCAGACAACCAAGTCATAGGATTATAATCAACACTGTTTTGTAAAATAACAAACTTAAGGATGGTCTTTCCCTCATTATCAGTTCGAATCTTACCCAAAAATTCTTTAGCCGAAACCCGATCTCCTGGTTGTACATTAACCGTACTTAAATTTTGATACACCGTAAAGAAATCTCCATGCCTAATTACGACCGCTTTCTTGGTAGACGTTAATTGTTGCACTTGCGTCACTTCTCCAGCAAAAACCACCCTTGCACTCGCGCCACTTTCCGTGGTGATTTCTATACCACTGTTATGCACTGTCAAATTTTTAAATAGGGGATGCGGTTGATTACCATACCCTAGGGTTACCGCGCCTTTCTCAACCGGCCAAGGCAACCTTCCTTTGTTGGCTTTGAAATTATCCGAAACGATCTTCCCTTCAGGCGTCAATACGATACTGGTAGAAGACTCTATAGCCTTTTTCTCTGCTACTGTTGTTTTCGGATTCGCTTTGGCCTTAGCCGCCGCGGTTTTCTTATTCGCCGCCGCAATACTTTCTCTAATCAACTTCTGTATTTGGGCATCTATCTTTTTAGTCTCCTGTTGCTTTTTCTTAATTTCGGCCGCAATCTTACCCTTCTCTTTCTTGATTTGATTGGCCAATTTCTCCTGCTCCTGCTTCTCTACCTCAAGCCCTTGCTTTTCCTTTTCATTCTCAACAATCAATTTTTCTTTTACCGTTTTTTGAGCCCCAATCTTAGTATTATACTCCTCCAATTGATTTGTCTTTCCCTTGATTTCTTCTCCCTGCATCTTTCGATAACTAGCATATTGCTTCATATACTGTGCCCTTTTATAAGCCTGAAGGAAGTTTTGTGACGATAATAGGAACATAGCCCTGCTTTGCTCTGAACGGCTCTTATAGGACTTCAAAATCATCTCTGCATAGTCTCTCTTAAGGATGTCCAAATCACGATTAAGCTGATTTATCTTTAACTGATTCACATAAATGTCATTGCTCAATAACTTGGTCTGCTTTTCGGTCGTTTTAATTAATTTTTCCTTCAATCCAATTTTCTCATTTTGAAGCTGCAGTTGTGAGACCACTGATTTCTCCTTGCTCTTAACCGATTGCAATTGCTGCTCTTTCTCCAGTATCTCTTGCTGTATCTTAGCCTTACGCTCTTCTAATTGTTCTTGCGTAGGAACTTGGCTCCACGCCTGTGTAGCTATACAAAAAAATAAAAAGGTTAAAAATAATCTTGGCATAGGTATATAATTTTGCAAATCTAGTTTATTAGTATTCGTTCATACCCCTCGGGCACACTATAAGGAAACGTAAGCTCTTCGTTAAAACTTACCGAAGTATATACAATCTCAATTTCCGTTTTTCCTTTTTGCTGCACGGCATTAATCATAAGATTAGTAGGCAATACCGCCGTAGCATATTCTTGAAAATTAGGATAGTTCACTTCAAAAGAACGCTCCTTTGTGGGCTGAATCACCTCTTGCTGCTGCAATAAGTAATGGGTGTCGTCAAACAAAAAAGTCTTATCCGTAACCCCATCTTTTCGACTCAATTGAAAAGCCTTGTCCATCAACAGCATCGTAAAGCTATCCTTGGTCATATCATCTACCGGTTGCCCCAACAACAAATTCTGAATTTTATTATAATCCAAATCGGTTCCCAACCAATCACTCAACGCCTGATAATTCCCGTCAAAATAGGTCCCATTTATCTTTTCATAATACTGTACCTGATCCGGGGTAATCAAAGCCTTAGCCATAGTAATTCCCAAAAATCGTATGCTCACTAGTATTTTTTCTCCCTTCTTTATCTTAATGTCTGCCGAAACACTCTGACTCTGCTTCTCATCTTTATACCGGGCATTAGCCCTAATGTATAACGTCGCAAAATCATTTTTATTGCCATAATGCTGCTGGATGATCTGCTCGGGAGTGATTTTTGACTGCACTTTGGTGTCCACAACCTCAACAGGCTTAGGCACCACCAAAGCTGCCTTTGGTTTGCACGAAACCAGTGTTAGTATACTCACAGTACATAGCAATCCTATATTTCTAAAACAATTCCAATTTCTCATTACTTCTTCTGACTTTTAATCAAAACATTCGCCTTAGTAAAATAGGCATCTTTCTTTTTTACATCCCCCAACCCACTATAGGCCTCCCCTAATTGGATATTAAAATTAATCTCTAACGCCACATCACCCACCACAAAATCCAACCCGGTCTCTAATAAATCCACCGCCTTTTTATAATTAGTCATTTGATTTTGACCCAACCCAGCATAATAGTAAAACTGGGGCTGCGTCGGGAACAACTCCGTCAAACCAGTAGCTCTTTTAACCAAATCTGCAAAGGCTTGCTTTTCGGTATACGCCTGCAATACTAAATTCAATGACTCCATATCTTCGGGAGCCGTTTTCAAATACATTTCTAAATATTTGATCGCTTTATCCCAATCCGACTTAGTATAATAAAACTTGCCAATCTCCTTGGCCACCTGTACTTCCTTGTCGTTGTCAAAATAGGAAATAGCTCGATCCAAATCGGGCTCGTATTTCGGATTGTTCTTCGCAAAAAGCAAAAACTCATTAAGGATGCGGTGCTTAATTTTTTGGTCTATTTTTTTACTAGGTAGTACAATATTCATCGACTTTACCGCATTGTCTCCATCGTTGTTGTTCAAATGAAATTTAAACAAACTCACTTGCGCCCAATCCGAAGTAGGAATGGCTTTCTCTAACTTTTGCGCAATCTCCATCGCCTTCTCTTCTTGATTGCTTTGGGAATACAAATAAATCAGCGCAATATAATTAGACTCGTCCTTCGGATTCTTCTTGATTTGATCGAGTAAGTTGTTTTTTTCGGCCGATTGATACCGGGCATCTTTCATGATATCTGACTTGTACAATTCGCGCTTGTCAGTCTTACCATAAGTAGCATTCAATTCGTTAATCAAATCCAATGCCTTGTCAAACTGCTGGGTGTTCATGTACAACGAAGTCAAATCTTCTTTGTAATCGTCATTGAACTCAACCAACTTCTCTACAATCGGTATCGCTCTATTATAGTCGTGTTGCGCATAGCATACATCATACATCCCTACCCAAGCCCAACGGTTTTTAGGTTCCATCTTAGTGGTCTTTTCAAAATTGCCATAGGCCTCCGCATACTTCTTTTGGGCCAAATAATTCTTGCCCAATTCAAAATACACAATCGGATTCTCTGGCTCTATAGTTTTCCCCTTCTCCAAGGCCTCTATGGCTTTGTCATAGTTCTCTATGCCTTTTTGCATGATGGCTTCAAAAAAATAATCCTGAAATCCATCGTCTAAAACCACCACATCATTAGCACCTTCTTGTGCCATGACTAGCGTAGGGAGGCAAAACATCCCAAGCAATATCCCATAAATTCCAAGTTTCTTCATTTTCTGCTGAATTAATTTCAGTGTGTTTTTATTCTAAAACTGAATAATCTCCTAAGCTAACGCTTGTAAAATTCCCGTCAAAACTAGCATGATTTCCTATCATCGCATTGTCCAAGCTAGCATTTTTAATGTGCGCATGGGTTTGTATCAAACTGTTTTCGATACGGCTATCCATCACCCTACAATGATCCCCTAACGAAACGTTAGGACCCACTGTGGTATTAACTAAGACTACATCTTTACCAATATAACAAGGCGGAATTATAGTGGCGTTTTCTAACACCACATCATAAGCAACCAAGTGCTCCCCATCGTTGTGTAAAAAATTCAACATGCGGCCATTGGTTTCTACCGTAACGTCCTTATTCCCACAATCCATCCAAGCATCTACTTCTCCAGGCACAAATTTCATGCCCTTTGCCATCATTTGCTTAATTCCGTCATTAATTTGGTATTCTCCGCCATGAATGATGTTGTTATCCAAGACATATTGCAACTCATTTTTAAGTACTGCAACGTCTTTAAAATAATAAATTCCTATTACTGCCAAATCAGAAACAAACTCTTTAGGCTTCTCAACCAATTCCACAATTTCATTAGCAGCATTCAAATTGATAACCCCAAATGCTTCCGGTTGGTCAACTTGTTTTACCCAAATCACACTATCAGCGGTTTGGTCCAAATCAAAGTCCGCACGAATTAATGTATCCGCATAGGCAATTACCGCCGGCCCGCTCAAAGAATCTTTAGCACACATAATTGCATGCCCCGTTCCCAAGGCTTCGTTTTGGTAGTATATCGTTCCTCTAGACCCTAGCTTTTCCGCAATGGCAATCAAATCTTCCTCCACCTTTTTTCCAAAACTTTCATGAATGATGAAGGCAATCTCCTCTATTTCTTGACCAAGCACTCCCGCAATATCTTCCACCAGTCGGTGCACGATTGGTTTTCCCGCTATGGGAATTAATGGTTTCGGGATGGTTAACGTATGAGGGCGAAGACGAGAACCACGCCCCGCCATTGGAACTATTATTTTCATATATGTTGTATTAAACTAAATTCTGTTTTTAACTGAGACTGTAAACTGCGACTGAAAACTACTTCACTCCCGTGCTTCCAAATCCGCCTTCTCCTCGAGAGGTTTCTGTTAGCTCTTCCACAGCTATCCATTCTGCACGTTCATGTTTAGCAATCACCAATTGCGCAATGCGTTCTCCATTTTCTATCACAAAATCTTCATGGGATAAATTTACTAAAATAACTCCTATTTCCCCGCGGTAATCGGCATCAACTGTTCCCGGCGAATTCAATACGGTAACGCCTTTTTTGGCCGCCAGTCCACTTCTCGGACGAACTTGTGCTTCGTACCCTATGGGCAATTCTATAAACAAGCCCGTTGGAACAATTGCGCGGTCCAAAGGCTTCAATGTAACAGCTGTTGCTATATTCGCACGCAAATCCATCCCTGCCGAAGCAAGAGTTTCGTAATTGGGTAAAGC
>CANBOV010000005.1 GCA_947371275.1 Flavobacteriaceae bacterium
GAAGTCAATATTTTTAGAATGGTACAAGAAATTTTGACCAATGCTATTAAACATTCTGAAGCAAATGAAATTACCATCCATCTAACACAACATCATGATAGTTTAAACATTATTATTGAAGACAATGGAAAAGGGTTTATTCCTAAAAATAGAGATAAAAAAGAAGGCATGGGATTACCCAACATTGAAAAGAAAGTAGAACACATGGGAGGCACCTTTACTATAGACAGTACGCAAGGTAAAGGAACTTCCATTTTAATTGACCTCCCCTTATGATAACATTAGCCATCGCAGAAGACCATCAAGCGCTCATTGATGGAATGAAATTGTTTTTAAGAAACGAAGCCGATATTCAAATTGTAGGAGAAGCCAATGATGGTGAAGCATTGATTGAATTGGTTCGCCAAAAAAAACCTAGTATAGTGATTACCGATATTCGAATGCCAAAATGTGATGGAATATCCGCCACAAAAACAATAAAAGAAGAATTTCCAAACATAAAAGTAATTGCTTTTAGTATGTTTGATCAATCAGAGGCAATTGAAAAAATGAAACAAGCAGGAGCTTCAGGATACATTATGAAAAATGCCTCTTTACAAAAAGTATTAGAAGCAATTAGAACCGTTGATAAGCAAGGGCAGTATTTTGACAATACCATTGCCACCATTGATGATTTAACTAAAGAAGTAATTATTTTAAGTACCCGTGAAAAAGATATCCTAAGGCTAATTGGGGAAGGACATTCCTCTCAGGAAATTGCAGATCTACTTTCAATAGGCAAAGCTACAGTAGATACCCACCGTAAAAATATTATAAAAAAAATAAATGTTCAGGGAAAAACAGATTTGATACGATTTGCTATTGAAAGAAAATATGACTTTTAACAACGTTTAATCTATTATCGATAAAATGCAATAAAAACATCATACATCCCAATTTAAGGTTAATTCAGCTATTAAAAAATAAATATATGTAAGAATTATAATATTCAAAAATCCCCATTGTTGGGGATTTTTTTTTGCTTTATAGGTTATACTTTTGAAACATAGATTTCTTGAATCAAATAAACAGCGGGAGACTAGAAAACTGCAATAAGGATAAGAAATGAAACCGCCAAAGATGAATCAATAAACGAATAGGCTATGAAATAGTATGCAAGTATAAATTATACAACATCATAAAAGAGTAGGCATACCACTTCACCTCCCCTCTTGCATTCTTGAGACTTTTGTAAGAGGTTAAGGTGGGATAAAACGAAAAAAAATACTTGTTCTAATGCGAACATAACTTTTAAACATTCAATAATGAGTTGGAATAATGTAGATACCCAGTGTAAATTAATGTATGGCGACCAATTTGCTGAGTTGCCGAAGCCTGAAGATAGGAAAGTAATTATCCGTGCCATAGCCGATGAATTTCCTAATTACTCTCGGACACGAATTGCGGCATCGGTAGATCAATGCTTTAAAATAAATTCTTTTCCATTTCCAAGAAGAACGTTCTTAGTATTTGTTCAAAATTTTTTTAAATAAATCAGAATTGTAATCCCAAAAATAAACACCAAAAGTCAAGTTTTAATTAAATCATTTAGCACCATGCAAAAAACCAATAATCACTTAATAGGCGTAGTAGGTGTCACTGTTCTAGCTAGAAGAATTAATCCAGATATTGGGAATTACTTAGAACATTACACAACAGACGAGCGTCATTATGCAGTACATTTAAGTAATAATGGTATTATCATTGTATCGCATGATACTGCTGAAGATTTTGAAACAGATGATCCCGATATTTTTGACATAAGAATTGAACAAGTAGCAAATACCTTTAGAAGAGTTTAAATAAATTAAAAAAGCATTTTAATTTCCTTTACCTCATATAGGCAAATTTGGTCATCATCCTTCAAGACTGCTAATTTACCTTCTCTGTTGACGGTTTGTATTATCCCCATAAATCTTTGTCCATGAGCATCTTCAAAAGCACAGGGTACATTAATTTTAAAAAGTATATTTAAATAATTCTTCCAATTTTCTTCAATTGGAGTTTGTAGCTGCAATTCTAGACTTTTTTTAATTTGATGGGCCAGAGTTTCAATTTCATAAACGTTACCGGTTAAACAAGTTAGCGATGTAGCTTGTGGTAAATTTTCAAAATTAGTTTGGTTTAAATTTAAACCTACTCCGATGACTGAAGCAAAAGAACCATTAGGTTTAAAAGTATTTTCAATAAGTATGCCACCAACTTTTTTTCCATCTGCCATAATGTCGTTGGGCCACTTCAAATTTGTATTGGGAATATTTAACTGTTCTACTACTTTTATTACAGCTAATGCAACAGTGACATTGAAATCAAACACACTATGATTTACAAATGAATTTTCGTTAACGAACATACTCATAGTGAGATTCTTGCCAGGTTCAGAGCACCATTTAGTATTCAATTGTCCTCTACCCTTATTTTGATCAAATGCGGTAACTATGGTAAAATTATCTAGTTCATTTTCTCTAGCTAATTGCTTTAAATAGTCATTAGTTGAATCTATGGCATCGAGTTTGATAATAGACATAATATTATTGAATAAATATAACTAATTTTTAAACTTTTGTTAGGCAAAAATAATTACAAAATGTAATACCTTTGCCAAACATACATAAATAATACATGGCGAAAAAAGTAGCGCAGTCTGATGTTCTCTTAGCAAACATCATTAAAGGCATAGAAGAGGTAAAAGGTAACGACATAGACATACTTGATTTAAGAGAAATAGATACTGCAGTATGTGATTATTTTATCATTTGCAACGGAAGTTCGAACACACAAGTTAATGCAATAGTTAATTCCATCCAAAAAATAGTTTCAAAAGAATTGAAGGATAAGCCTTGGCATGTTGAAGGTACAGACAATGGAGAATGGGTCTTAATGGATTATGTTAATATTGTAGTTCATGTTTTTCAAAAACAAATTCGGGAATTTTATAACATTGAAGGACTTTGGGGTGATGCCAAAATAACTACCATACAAACCAATTACTAAAAGTTGACAACATAAAAAATGGCTAGCGAAAAAAATTCAAATAATTTTAAAATAAGTCCGTGGTGGATTTATGCTGCATTAATTGCAGTATTTTTTGCTCTTAACTATTTTGGCGGGTCCAATTTTCAAGATGCAACAAAAATTACCTATTCAAAATTCAACGAATATTTAGACAAAGGACAAATTGAGAAAGTCGTTGTTTATAACAAAACAGAAGGTGAAGCTTATTTAACGAAAGCGGCACTGAAAGACATTGCGCATAAAAAAGTTGCAAAAGACATGTTGGGCAATGTTAACAAAGGTCCGCACTATTCATTTGACATTGGTAATGATGAGATTTTTCAAAATAAAATTGTTAAAGCATCGCAAGAAGGAAAACTTAAAGTTTACGATTTCAAGCCAAAAAGCAATTGGACTGAACTCTTAATTAGTTTACTACCAATAATTGTCATTATTGGCTTATGGATTCTAATTATGCGCCGTATGTCTGGTGGTGCAGGTGGTGCAGGTGGAGGTCAGATATTCAATATTGGTAAATCAAGAGCTAAACTTTTTGATGAAAAGACTGATGTAAAAATAACATTTAAAGATGTAGCGGGATTAGAAGGTGCAAAAGAAGAAGTTCAAGAAATTGTTGAATTTTTAAGAAATCCTGATAAATACACTACTCTTGGCGGTAAGATTCCTAAGGGAGCTTTATTAGTAGGCCCTCCCGGAACGGGTAAAACTTTACTCGCAAAGGCGGTTGCTGGAGAAGCCAAAGTACCTTTCTTCTCATTATCTGGCTCCGATTTTGTCGAAATGTTTGTAGGAGTTGGAGCTTCTCGTGTTAGAGATTTATTTAAGCAGGCTAAAGACAAATCTCCTGCAATTATATTTATTGATGAAATAGATGCTGTTGGTCGTGCTCGTGGAAAAAACAATTTTTCAGGCTCAAATGATGAGCGAGAAAATACTTTAAATCAACTCTTAACAGAAATGGATGGCTTTGGTACTAATACACATGTAATTGTATTAGCTGCAACCAATAGAGCTGATGTTTTAGATAAAGCACTAATGCGTGCTGGACGATTTGACCGTCAGATATATGTTGATTTACCAGACATTAGAGAACGTAAAGAAATTTTTGAAGTACACTTGACGCCTTTGAAAAAAGTAGATGATTTAGACGTAGACTTTTTGGCCAAACAAACGCCTGGTTTCTCAGGAGCTGATATCGCCAATGTATGTAATGAGGCTGCTTTAATTGCGGCACGTAATAATAAAACGGCAGTTGACAAGCAAGATTTCTTAGATGCTGTAGATAGAATTGTTGGCGGATTAGAAAAGAAAAATAAAATTGTTACAACAGATGAAAAACGTGCAATTGCTGTGCATGAAGCTGGTCACGCTACTGTCAGTTGGATGTTAGAACATGCAGCTCCATTAGTAAAAGTAACCATTGTGCCTAGAGGACAAAGTTTAGGTGCCGCTTGGTATTTACCCGAAGAACGATTAATAGTTCGCCCTGAGCAAATGTTAGATGAAATGTGTGCCACTATGGGAGGTCGTGCTGCTGAAAAAGTAATGTTTAATAAAATTTCAACTGGAGCATTGAGTGATTTGGAAAAAGTCACTAAACAAGCTAGAGCGATGGTGACGATTTATGGATTAAATGAAAAACTCGGAAACGTTACTTATTATGATTCTTCAGGACAGAGTGAATATAATTTTTCCAAACCTTATTCTGAAGAAACAGCTTTAACAATTGACAAAGAAATTTCAAATCTAATTGAAACAGAATACCAAAGAGCTATTAAAATATTACAAGAGAATAAGGATAAATTAGAACAATTAGCCAATATATTAATTGAAAAAGAAGTAATATTTAAGGATGATTTAGAAACTATTTTCGGAAAAAGACCCTTTGATATACCTGCTGAAGAAACTGATATTGTCTAGTACTATATGTTTTTTAACATTTTTTTAAAATCTTAATTCAAAACATACTTTTGAATTAAGATTTTTTTATCTTTGAAGGATTTCAAATTCAAAACTAGATTATAATTTAAGAAGCATGAGTCTTTTCAGAAAAATTTTTGGCGCTGGTAATGATGCCTCTGACGAAGAAAGTCAAAGCGAATTCAACAACACACCTTCCAGTTTTTCATTGCTACCTGTAGATGAAAAGTTCACCTATAATTTCAAAAAAAATGGAGGCAAATTTTTGTATTGTGAAAATTTGAATGAAGTTAAAGATCAGTTTTTAAATATATTGGAAGAAAATGATTGGTTTGAGTGTGAGGCCCTATGTTATGAACCTAAACTATTCAGTTTACTTGATGAAAACAAATTGACTCATGAGAAACCTACAAATCCTAAATTTTTACTGGCTAGTTGCGAAAATCTAATTGCAGATGAAGGTTCTGTTCTTTTTTCGTCAAATCAGATAAAACAAAACAAACCGAACGACTTACCAATTAACATCGTCATATTGGCTACTACAAGTCAAATTTTAGAGACAAAAAGTGATGGCCTACGAGTAATCAAAAAGAAATACGACAAGGACTATCCAACCAATATTACCACTATTAAATATTTCGAAAAAGCAAAAGATGAAGACTTTTTGCAGTATGGAAGTACTGCGAAGAATTTATACCTATTGCTTCTTGAAGATTTATAATATGAGTACCACTTTAACCAGAGCACTTTCCGGAGCCGTTTATGTACTCCTTTTAATTGGTGCTACTCTATATTCCCCCTACAGTTTTTTATTGTTATTTGGAATTCTACTATTGTTTTCCATAGTTGAATTTTGCAAATTGCTTCACTTAAAACCTATGTTCCCAATAATAATAGGAATGGTAGCTTTTATTCTTTTCAATTTAAATAACACAATCAAAACCAATGAGATTTTACTTTTAATTGCTGCCTTATTGGTATCTACTAGAGCGTTACTATTTCTATTTGAAAAGCATAACAAAAAATTAGATCAAAGTTCTAAATATGTATTTTTAATTGGATATCTAATCATTCCGATTATTATTTTTACTAAGATCCCTTTTATCTCAAACGAGTACCATCCGAAGATTATTATTAGCCTATTAGTTATTATATGGATGAATGATACCTTTGCCTACTTGGTGGGGCGAAGTATTGGGAAAAAGAAACTTTTTGAACGTATTTCTCCTAAAAAAACTATTGAAGGCTTTATAGGGGGGCTTATTTTTTCTATCCTAACAGGATTATTTTTGGCACGTTTTTACATATCAGAATCTATTACTCAATGGATTTTAATCGCATTAATCATTAGTGGTTTTGGAACTCTCGGAGATTTAATCGAATCTAAATTTAAAAGAAATGCAGGTGTAAAGGACAGTGGTTCTATTATGCCAGGCCATGGAGGGTTTCTAGATCGCTTGGATAGTATTATATTTGTCGCACCAATTGTTTATTTGTTTTATCAAATTTTATATTATGTTTCATAAAGAAGGAGAAAAGATTATACTTATAGCGTCATCGCTAACTATACTGATTTATCTATTTTCACATAAATTTCTATCTAGTATAATATGGTTAGAAAAAGGAATACAAATTATTACTTTACTATTTCTCCTTTTGGTATTACAATTTTTTAGAAATCCGAATAGAAAAATATCCGCTAATTTAAAGCAGATAATAGCTCCCGTTGATGGTAAAGTGGTGGTGATTGAAGAAGTATACGAAGAAGAATATTTTAAAGACAGACGCTTGCAGGTATCTATTTTTATGTCACCTATCAATGTCCATGTTACTCGCTATGCAGCGAGTGGTAAAATAAAATACAGCAAATACCATCCTGGAAAATATTTAGTTGCATGGCATCCGAAAGCTAGTACTGAAAACGAAAGAACCACAGTTGTAATTGAGACTAAAGAATTTGGAGAAATTTTATATCGTCAGATTGCGGGAGCATTAGCTCGCCGTATAGTAAATTATGCTGAAGTAGGTCAAGAAGTTACACAAGGTGATGATGCTGGATTCATTAAATTTGGATCAAGAGTAGATTTATATTTACCTATAGGTACGAATATAGATGTCGCATTACAACAAAAAGCGATTGGTAATCATACCCTTATTACTCACTTGTAGATGCCTGAAAATGAATTAAATATTCGATTTCTAAAAGCAGTAGAACTTGCTTCTAAAATGACACAGTCTTCTTTACCACAAGACGTGCAGCTACGTTTATACGCCTATTACAAACAGGCCACTTTTGGCACCATAGACTACAATATTTCACCTAACTTTGACTTGAGAAATGCTTTCAAAACTAATGCTTGGATGCAAATAAGTCATTTAAGCGTAGACCAAGCTAAGGAACTTTACATTGAAACTATTGATGCAATCATAAAAGATGAAAAATAGAATTATGAAAAAGATTTTTTTGATTGTAGTTTGTTTATCCTTTATTTTTCTAATTCCTGCTTGTAAACGAAAAAAATTAGAAGAAGTAGTTGAAGTACCATTACCTTCTGCTGAAGAAAAAATAACCATTGGTCAACCTGACGACGTTAAAGCAGAGGACGGACAGTTTTCACTTACGCAACTTCCCTACGAATACAATGCTTTAGAACCCAGTATAGACATCCTTACCATGGAAGTCCACTATTCAAAACATTATTTGACCTATACAAATAATCTCAACAAATTAGTTACTGCAGATCCAACTCTAACTGATTTAGCCATCGAAGACATTCTAAAAAAAGTAGATATGAATGCTAGCAATGATTTGCGTAACAACGCTGGTGGCTATTACAATCATAGTTTGTTTTGGGGAGGAATGGCAGCAAAATCAGGTGGTCAACCTAAAGATACGCTAGCAACATTAATATCTAGAGACTTTGGTTCATTTGAAGTATTCAAAAATCAGTTTATGGATGCAGCCGAAAAACAATTTGGTTCAGGTTGGGCTTGGCTAATTGTTGACAAAACTGGCAAATTACAAGTAACAAGTACTCCAAATCAAGACAACCCATTAATGCCTAAACAAGTCATTTCTGGAACCCCTTTATTAAATTTAGATGTATGGGAACATGCTTATTATTTAAAGTATCAGTATAAACGAAAAAAATACATTGAAGCATTTTTTAATGTTATTAACTGGAAGAAAGTTACTGAGCGATATGAAGAAGCAACCGCAAAAAAGACATAAAAAAAACCCTATCTTATTGATAGGGTTTTTTATATAAAGGATTACCAAATTACAACTCTTAAACTGTCAGGTTGATACATCTTATCCGCTGGTTTAATATTAAACGCTTTATAAAATTCAGGAATATTCATTAAAGGACCATTTACTCTATATTGAGCAGGAGAATGAACATCCGTCATGATTTGTCGACCCAAATACTCATCTTTTGCATGAACCATCCAAGCATAGCCATAGGCCAAAAAGTATCTTTGTTCTGGGGTAAATCCACTTATTTTTTCTTTGTTTTTATACTGAGGCGATTTTTTAAATGCCTCGAAGCCCATTACAACCCCTCCTAAATCTGCAATATTTTCCCCTTGAGTTGCATCACCATTTACAAATTTACCTTCTAAAGGTTCGAATTTATTGAACTGTGACACAATTAGTTTTGTTTTTTGTTTAAATTTTTCTAAATCTACCGCAGTCCACCAATTTTTTAAATTCCCCTTTTCATCATATTGGCTTCCTTGATCGTCAAACCCATGTGTAATTTCATGACCAAACGTAGAACCACCGATTATACCATACAATAATGCATCATCAGGCATTCTGCCTTCGAAGCCAGGAACTAAAATATTACAAGCTGGTACAACTATTTCATTATTGCTTGGATTATAATAAGCATTATAGGTTTGTGGAAACATATCCCATTCCGTTCTGTCGACAGGTTTACCAAATTTATGAACCATGTAATTATAACTCCATTTATTTGTTGCCATAACATTGGAACAATAAGAATTTCTATTAATAGTTACTTGGCTCATATCTTTCCATTTATCTGGATATCCTACCTTCATCACAATCTTACTTAGCTTTTGTAAGGCTTTTTGTTTTGTAGCTTCACTCATCCAATCCAACTTCTTAATGTGATCTGCATATACATCTCGAATATTATTTCCTATTTCTAATAGCTTTTCTTTTGAGCCTTTTGGTAAATAATCAGAAACATATACTTGCCCTACCAACTCACCTAAAGACCCGTCTGTTTGTTCAACGATTCTTTTCCAACGAGGTTTTTGCTCCTTAACCCCATTCATAATTGTGGAATAAAAAGTGAAATTTTGTTTTTCTACAGCATTATTCAAATAAGAGGCATAAGTGTTAACCAAATCCCATTTCAAATATGTTTTCCACTCAGCAATAGTATAAGAAGCTACTATTTTACTTAATCCTTTGTAAAACTCTGGCTGGCCTACAATAACGGTATCCGCTTTGACAATGCCTAACTTTGGCATTACATTTTCCCAAGCAATATTTGGTGTCAAGGCTTTAAATTCTGTTAAAGACATTTTATTATAATTTTTTATCGGATCACGAAGGTCTTCTAATTTTCGACTGTTCTTTGCTAAATCAGTTTCTAATTTTAGTATACTATTCGAAGATGTCTGAGCTATAGAAGCGTCATCCCCCAATAAAAGCATCATGGCCTGCAAATGCTTTACATATTCAGCTTTTATTTTTATGGTTTGCGCATCAGTATTAAAATAATAATCTCGACTCCCAAGCCCTAATCCTCCTTGACTAAAAAAAACGGCATGTTTAGAACTGATTTTATCATCTTGACTTACATAAAAAGAAAATGCTGGATTTGCTCCTATTGTATGAAGATATGCTATAGTATTCATTAATGTGGGTACGTCTTGAATCCCTTGAATTTTTGCGAATTCCATCGCTAAAGGCTTTAAGCCTGATTTTTCAATTGACAACGTATCCATTCCCGAAGCATAAAAATCACCTATTTTTTGTTCGTTACTTCCCTTAACAGCACTAGTGTTTTTGGCTGCCTTTTCACAAATATCTTTAATCTGAGCATTAATTGTGTCCCCAATCATTCTGAATATACCATTACTACTTTCAGTATTTGGAATGGGATGATTCTTAAACCAGCCCCCATTGGCATAATGAAAAAAATCAACGGCAGGACTTACTGTTGTATCTCGATTTGTGATTAATGGATCTTCAAATTTATTTTCTTTTTTTGAGCAACTCACTAGTGACATTGTGAATAACACTCCATAAATAACCTTATAAGCTTGTTTCATATAATTTTAGATTGATTGATAAACTGTGAAAATTTGTATTAATAATTATAAAAATGTTACCAAATATATTTCTTTTTACTCAAACATCTATAGATAAAAAAAGTGCCTGATGGCTCAGGCACTTTAAAATACTACTAAAATTACGTATATTATTTCTTGTCAGCAGCTTTTTTAGCTGCACAACATCCTCCTTTTTTTTCTCCTGCAGCACAAGATTTTTTCTCACCAGCAGTACACGTTTTCTCTGTCTTAGTGGTAGCTTTTTCTTTTGCAGGCTTTTCTTGAGCATTAACATTGAATGAGAATAAAAATGTAACTACTGCAATTGTTGAAATGATATTTTTCATGGTTCTAAATTTTTATATTATTAAATTTTAAGTTTTTAAATTTGATTGACAATTAATTAAATATTTTAACCTACATTTTCTGGAGGTTGCCAAATCGCCAAAAAACATCCAGAAACTAGGGCTGTATTAAAGAGCGTGTTTTCTTTTTTTGACGAGCTCAGATATACAATTTGCAATTGATAGTCCGTTTCAAAAACTAAAAAAGTTGCATTGCTAAAATTGATATTTAAAAAGCAATTTTCCTTTTGACAACCATTTGGCTCATCTTCCTTTGATTTTTTTTCGCAACAAGTATTATAACACCGGCGCACCATAGTCAACTCTAAGGCTTTGATTGTCGGCAAAACATTCAAAACATTAATATAAAAGCAAACTATAATGGCAAGAAATTTCAATATTACTATTTCTATTGTTGTAATTCAAATGTAAATAATATTTTGAAAGTTAAATACTCTTTAACATTCTTTTGGTTAAACTACAATAATGTTGTTGGACAAACGTATTCTGTTTTTGGAATAGTAGTTAATTTAATCTCATTGAATCCACCTATTACATCTGCAAAAGTTTCAAATCCATTTTGTTTTAAAATTGATGCTGCAATCATACTTCGATATCCAGCTGTGCAATGCAAAATGAAATAATTGTCTTTTGGAAATTCCGCTAAATAATTACGTAACTCATTTAAAGGTATATTTATTGCGCCTAAGAGATGTTCTGATTGAAACTCACTTTTTTTCCTCACATCAATAACATGTGTTTGATGGATTTCTTCTAAAATAACTAGATCTTCTGCTGTAATCCTATTGATAGTATGTATTTGATTGCCATTTTTTTTCCACGCTTCAAAACCTCCTTCAAGATAACCTATCGCATAATCATACCCCACTCTAGACAATCTAATTAAAGCCTCTTCTACTTTTTCTTCGTTTTCAGCAACAATAAGTATTTGTTGCTTTAAATCGGTAATTAATTCACCCACCCACATAGCAAAATTACTTTCCAAACCAATATTGATGCTATTTGGAATAAATCCTTTGGCAAATTCAGAAGCTTTTCTAGTATCCAGTATTAAAGCTTTAGTATTAATTGCAACTTCTTCAAAGGCTTTACAATTATAAGGTTTTTGCCCTCGACGAAGTACTTTTTCGAGACTTTCGCATCCCTGTATATTTAACAATACATTTTTGGGAAAATATTGTGGCGGAACAGTCAAACCTGATAGTATTGCATCAACAAATTCATCTTCAGTAAGTTTAGGGTTCAAAGCATAATTCGTTTTCTTTTGATTCCCCAAAGTATCGGTCGTTTCCTTACTCATCATTTTACCACAAGCACTACCTGCTCCATGATTAGGATACACTATTAAAGCATCAGACAAAGTCATTATCTTTGTTCGTAATGAATTAAACAGATGACGGGCCAATAAATCCTGGGTTAAATCCGCAATAACATGTTGGGCTAAATCTGGTCGTCCAACATCCCCAATAAACAAAGTATCACCTGTAATAATCCCTACTTCTTCATCAAATTCATCAATCAAAAGATAGCAAGTGCTTTCAAGCGTATGTCCAGGAGTATAGATTGCTTTTACTTTGCAATTACCTATAACAAATACTTGACCATCTAAAGCTATTAATGCTTCAAAACAAGGCTTTGCAGTGGGTCCGTAAACTATAGTTGCTTTTTCTTTTTGAGCTAAATCTAAATGACCTGACACAAAATCAGCATGAAAATGAGTTTCAAAAACATACTTAATTCTAGCATTATCTTTATTTGCTCTTTTTATATATGGCTCAACTTCTCGTAAGGGATCAAAAATGGCAGCTTCGCCATTACTTTCCATATAATAAGCAGCATGCGACAAACATCCTGTATAGATTTGTTCGATTTTCATTGGTTCTATTTTTTTTCAAAAATAGATTTTGTAGTATACATTCAATATGACAATTGTCAGTTTATTGCAATTCATTTAGCAACCCTAAAGTTTTTAATTTTATTTATAATAAAATTAATATTACTACGTTTTATAATGTAGTAATTTGCACTAAATACAATTTGACAATGGATACTATTAAAATACTTTGGGTTGACGATGAAATTGATTTATTAAAACCCCATATTTTATTCTTAGAAAAGAAAAACTATAAAGTAACAACATACAATAATGGTCGTGATGCCATTGACGCCTTTGAAGATGGAAATTTTGATATTGTATTCCTTGATGAAAACATGCCTGGTATGAGTGGCTTAGAAACACTTTCAGAAATGAAAGAAAAAAAATCATCTACACCTGTTATCATGATAACTAAAAGTGAAGAAGAATATATAATGGAAGAAGCCATAGGCTCAAAAATTGCAGATTATTTGATAAAACCTGTTAATCCTAATCAGATATTATTAAGTTTAAAGAAAAACCTTGATCATTCTCGTTTGATTTCTGAAAAAACCACATTAGATTACCAAAAAGAATTTAGAAAAATTGCTATGGATATGGCAATGGTCGGTAATTATGAGGAATGGATTGAATTATACAAAAAATTATTGTTTTGGGAATTAGAATTGGAAAACATTAATGACCAAAGTATGTTTGAAATTTTGGAAAGCCAAAAAGTAGAAGCAAATGTACAATTCGGTAAATTCATTGAACGTAACTATGAAGATTGGTTTTTACAAAAATCAAATAAGCCAATACAATCGCATACCTTATTTAGAGAATTAGTAGTTCCAGAATTGGTCAAAAAGGATAAGCCAATTCTTTTTGTTGTTATCGACAATTTGAGGTATGACCAATGGAAAGCCATTGAGAGTGTTGTTGCTAATCACTATAAATTAGAAAAAGAATTTCCCTATTATGCAAGTTTACCAACAGCTACTCAATATGCTCGTAATTCAATTTTTTCTGGTTTAACACCCTTGGAAATGGAAAAACAGTTTCCTCAGTATTGGAAAAACGATATTGAAGATGGCGGTAAAAACTTATACGAAGCAGAGTTTTTAACTGCTCATTTAAAACGTTTAGGATTAAACATTAAACAAGATTATTTTAAAATAACCAATTTAGCTAGTGGTAAAAAACTAGCTGAAAACTTCAAGGGATTAAAAGACAATAACTTGGTTACTGTTGTTTATAATTTTGTTGATATGCTTTCTCATGCTAAAACAGAAATGGATGTTGTAAAAGAACTAGCATCTGATGATAAAGCATACCGTTCTTTAACTTTAAGTTGGTTCAAAAACTCACCGCTTCTAGAAATTATACAACAAGGTCAAAAACTAGGCTTTAAGTTAATTATCACAACAGATCATGGGACCATAAATGTTAAAAACCCATCCAAAGTAATTGGCGATAAAAATACAAGTTTGAACCTTCGTTACAAAACCGGAAGAAGTTTAACTTATGAAGAAAAAGATGTTTATGCAGTAAGAGATCCTAAAAAAATAGGTTTACCTACTATAAACATGAGTAGTTCCTATATTTTTGCTAAGAATGATTTATTTTTAGCTTACGTGAATAATTATAATCATTATGTTAGTTACTATAGAAACACGTATCAGCACGGGGGTATTTCTTTAGAAGAAATGATAGTACCCTTTTTAGTATTTAATCCTAAATAATATCATTAGTCAATGGAAATTATTTTTTCACTTGAAGAAATGCGCGAGGTTGCTCATAAGATTATCGATGAAAATCCAAATAAAGTAATTTTATTTCATGGCCAAATGGGAGTTGGCAAAACTACTTTAATAAAAGCATTGTCTCTTGAATTAGGCGTTCAAGACTCGACAAGTAGCCCTACATTTTCATTAGTAAACGAATACAAAATTTCTAATAATATTTTTGTCTATCATTTTGATGTATATCGATTGCAATCCGAAGCTGAAGCATTAGACATGGGAATTGACGAATACCTTTATTCTGGAAACTGGTGCTTTATAGAATGGGCAGAAAAAATTCCTAATCTAATTCCAAAAGACCACAGTACCATTCATTTGACAATAACTGTTGACGGCAAAAGACATTTAAGATTGACATAATTGGATAATATTTTGTAATTTGTGCCAACATTCAATTGCGCATCATGGCTATTACTCCGTTTACTAAGCAACAACTTTTACCTCAAGAAGAAAAATTAGAAGTATACCGTCATAAAAGTGAGCTTTTTATAGGCATCCCAAAAGAAACTTCCTATCAAGAAAGACGTATATGTCTAACCCCAGACGCAGTTAATTCATTAACTTCTCATGGCCACAAAGTTATGATAGAATCTGGCGCTGGATTAAGTTCTAGCTATACCGATAAGGAATTCAGTGATGCTGGAGCAACCATAACAAATGACATTAAAAAAGTTTTAGGATGTCCTATTATTTTAAAAGTGGAACCTTTAACTATGGATGAGATTGAAATGGTAAATACCAATACAATAATCATATCTGCCATTCAATTAAAGACCAGAAAATCTGCTTATTTTGAAGCATTAATAAAAAAGAAGATTACTGCATTAGCCTTTGAATACATAAAAGATGAAGATGGGTCTTATCCAGCAGTAAAATCACTAAGTGAAATAGCAGGTACTGCCTCAGTACTTATTGCAGCAGAATTAATGATTAATAATGAATTTGGAAAAGGCTTGTTGTTAGGAAATATTACAGGTGTTCCTCCCACCGATGTAGTAATTCTTGGCGCAGGAACCGTAGGTGAATTTGCTGCAAAAACCGCTCTAGGTCTAGGAGCTAGCGTTAAGGTATTCGACAATTCAATTACTAAGCTGCGCAGACTACAGAATAACTTAAATCAAAGAATATTTACATCCACCATCCAACCCAAATCTTTACTTAAAGCTTTACGTCGTTGTGATGTTGCAATTGGAGCGATGAGAGGCAAAGATCGCTGTCCAGTTGTAGTGACCGAAACCATGGTTGAACACATGAAAAAAGGAGCTGTCATTGTAGATGTAAGCATTGATACGGGGGGATGCTTTGAAACTTCTGAAGTAACTACTCATGAATCACCAACCTTTATAAAAAATGATATAATACATTATTGTGTTCCAAATATTCCATCAAGATATTCTAAAACAGCTTCACTTTCAATAAGTAATATCATTACACCTTACTTATTACAAATTGCAGAAGACGGCGGAATAGAAAGTGCCATTCGTTGCAATAAAGGACTAAAAAACGGAGTATACATTTATCACGGTATTTTGACCAATAAAGCCATAGGCGAATGGTTTAATTTGCCTGACAGCGATATTAATTTGATAGTTTTCTAAAATAAACCCACTTAAAATTTAATGAATATCTAACATTGATTACTTTTGCAAAAAAAATAATCAACTATGAAATTCTATCAACGATTTGCCTACTATATGGTGGGATTTGTTATTGGAATGTTTTTTGTGGCGGTAGTTCTCAGCGGAAAAGATACAAGATGCAATTATTTCCCTAATGCAAGAGTGCTAAACGATATAAGAAATAAACCTTTTATATACGATACTGAAGCATCTAGGCGTCTTTCGGAGGATTGGGTCGATACAGCTGATGTCAAAAACATTTTAACAATTGGTGATGTAGATTTTGACAAAAGCAATATAGCGAGAGAAGGAGGCAAATTGTACATCATATACGGTACAACCAAAAAAAACAAAGATGTTACCTTAGAAGTCATTAATTATCCCGAAAAAGCAATATTAAAAAACATTTTTAAAAAAGATAATTAATAAATTTCTTTACCAATAAAAAGAGAGCTCCTGCTCTCTTTTTTAATTTCTTTAAATAATCATATAATAATAAAACTTATTAGAATTTTACTTTATACAACAAAGGGTTGTCAAATTGACAACCCTTTGTTTATTTTTTTTAACTAATGAACTTAGTTACCATGTCTTTTTTCGATATCATCAATTGCATCTTTATTCATTGTATCAACTAATACTGGTGTTGCAATAAATAATGAAGAATAAGTTCCTACAATAATACCTATCAACATCGCAAAAATAAATCCTTTGATTGAATCTCCGCCAAAGATAAACATGATTAATAGTACCATTATCATCGTCAATGAAGTATTTAAGGTTCTTGATAAAGTCGTATTAATCGATGCGTTTACAACATCTTTAAAATGCCCCTTACGCTCTCCTGCTAAGAACTCTCTAATTCTATCAAATACAATTACAGTATCATTCATAGAATATCCAATAACGGTTAAAATTGCAGCAATAAAATGCTGATCCATCTCCATATGGAAAGGCATGTATTTGTATAACATTGAATAAACTCCTAAAACAAATATAACATCGTGCACAACCGCAGCAATCGCACCTAAAGAATATTGCCATTTACGAAATGATATTACTAAGTATAAACCAACTACCAACATAGCTCCAATTACTGCCCAGAAAGAGTTAGTTTTAATATCGGCAGAAATAGCGGCTCCTACTTTAGAAGCTTGAAGTACTCCAACAGTTTTTCCGTCATATGTATTAATGAAATTATCATAGGTAACACCAGCACTAAAATATTTTTTCAAACCAGCATATAACTTTTCATTTACATCTTTATCTACGTCAACACCTTCTTCTTTTATTTTGTATTTAGTGGTAATTTTTAATTGATCATCTTCTCCGAAAACTTTAGCTTCTACTGTAGTTCCAAATGCTGCTGATAATTCTTCAGAAACCTTTGTAGACTCAACTGGTTTTTCAAATTTAATTTGGAAAGTTCTACCTCCAACAAAATCAACACCTTGGTCTAATCCATTAAAATAGAATGAAACACAACTTGCTACAACAACCGCTGAAGAAAATAAATAAGACCATTTTTTAATACCAACAAAATCAAAATGGAAACCTGTGAACCAATTTTTAGTTAAGTTAGTTGTAAAAGTTAAATTTCTATTGTGAGCAATATCTCTATCAATAAAGATACGTGCTATAAATATAGAAGTAAACAATGAAGTGAATATACCAATCAATAAGGTTAAAGCAAAACCTTGAATTAATCCTGTACCAAATACGAATAATATAGTACCTGTTAGTACGTGAGTAACGTTTGCATCAATAATTGAACGCATAGCCCCTTTCCATCCGTAAGAAGTAACTACAGCATCCCCTAGGGACTTGCCTTCTCTCAACTCCTCTTTTGCTCGTTCATAGATAATGATATTCGCATCTACTGCAGTACCTAATGTTAATACAATACCTGCAATACCAGGTAAGGTTAACACAAATCCAAAACTTGCCATTACTCCAAATAAGAACAACAAGTTCAATAATAAAGCAGCATTAGCATACCATCCAGCTCTACCATAGTAGAATACCATCCAAAAACATACCAATAAGAAACCAACTATTGAAGATATTAAACCCGCATGAATAGCAATCTCCCCTAAGGATGGACCAACAACCTCTGACTGAATAATTTCAGCAGCAGCTGGTAATTTACCTGCTCTTAATACATTGGCTAAATCTTTAGTTTCTGAAATTTCAAAGTTTCCTGAGATTTCAGATCTACCACCTGAAATAGGACCAGAAGTAACACCCGGTGCAGAGTAAACTACATCGTCAAGTACAATGGCTATATAACTTTTTTGAGTGTAAGCTCTACCCGTTAATTCTTCCCATGTTTTTGCTCCAGCACCATTCATTTGCATAGTTACCGAAGGTTTACCCATTTGGTCAAATGAATCTCTTGCATCAACAATAACACCACCACTCATAGGAGCATTATTATCTCTATTCCCTTTTAAAGCATATAATTCAGCAGTTTCTGATTCTTTTTTAGTTTTCTCATCAACTTTTACTACTGGTTTTCCCCAAACAAATTTTGCATATCTTTTGTCTGCCGGTAATAACGAACGAATTTCTGCTCTGTTTAAATAACTATTGATTACATCAATATTTTTAACATCTGCAATCAATAAAATTGGACCTCCTCCTTGTGAAAGGAATTTGTCAAATAATGGGTTTTTTCCTTTCTTAGCAGCTGTAGAATCCTTGTCTTTATCAGTCAATAAATTATTGATAGAATCTCCAGGTTTTGCAGTTTCAGCTTTTACATCTTCTTTTACAGTAGCTTTTAAGGCTTCATTAGCAGATTGTAAAAAGCCCATCATCTCCTCAGCTTTGTAAGTTTCCCAGAACTCTAATTCTGCTTTACTTGAAACTAATTTCTTGATACGATCTACATCTTTTGCACCAGGTAACTCAATCAAGATTCTTCCTGTTTGACCTAGTTTCGCAATGTTTGGTTGTGTAACACCAAATTTATCTATACGACTTCTCAATACGCCGAAAGCAGACTCAACTGACTCATCTACTTTTTTAGCTAAAACCTTTTTTACTTGATCATCAGACATGTTGAAATCAACGATTCCCTGAAGATTTCTGTTAGCAAAAATATCTGGAGAAGCTAATTTTGTAGTTCCTTTGTTAGCATCAAACGCTTCGAAAAAAGCATCTAAATACGATTGATTTCCTTTTTGATTCGCTTTTGCATCTTCTAAGGCCTTATTGAAAATAGGGTTTTTAGAATTGTTTGACAATTGAACCAATACATCCTTAACTGAAATCTGAAGAATTACGTTGATTCCTCCTTCAAGGTCAAGTCCTTTGTTGATTTGTTTATCCTTTACTTCATTGTACGTAAAGAAATCAAGAAAGACTTTCTCTTTTCCAATAGAGTCAAGATATTTTACTTCTTTTTGTGGATTCCCCTTAGCGTAAGCTTTGGCGGCATCTTTTACATTGTTAGCCACAAATGTGAAAGAAAGTTGGTAGATACTTACCAAAGCAAATAGAATTGCGAAAAATTTAACTAGTCCTTTATTCTGCATTATTACTAAAAATTAATTAATTTTTGTTTTCAATCTGTTCTTACCAAAAAAAGAAAACTATTGAAATTCAAAACATTATAAGCTAAAGCATTGAATTTACAACAATTCTATTTTTTTTAGAAACGTGCAAATATATAATTCTATATAAGATTAACCAATTATTTCCGAATTAATATCAAAAAAAATGACAGTAAAAATCATTGCTCTATAATTTAGGAAGTATTATTAAAGAATAGTCAAATTTGAAATGGTAAAATTGTGATATACCTATTTTTTCTATATTAAAATAACAATTTGATAAATCAATCGATTTCGCTAAGGATGTAAAACAATTTTCTAGCATATTAATTATATTTGTCGTCGCGAAAATTTATAATTATAAAACAACAAACCTCAACAATATGGCAAAAATTAAAGTAGCTAATCCGGTGGTAGAAATCGATGGCGATGAAATGACACGAATTATTTGGAGCTTCATTAAAGAACAATTAATTCTTCCTTATTTAGATCTTGATATTAAATACTATGATTTAGGAATTGAAAGTCGTGAAGCCACGAAAGATCAAATTACAATAGACTGTGCAGAAGCAATAAAACAATACAATGTTGGTATAAAATGTGCCACTATTACTCCAGATGAAGAAAGAGTTAAAGAATTTAACCTTTCAGAAATGTGGAAATCACCAAATGGAACGATCAGAAACATTGTGGGCGGAACAGTATTCCGCGAACCAATCATTATGAGTAATGTTCCCCGTTATGTTCAGGGCTGGACAAAACCTATCGTTATTGGACGTCATGCTTTTGGAGATCAGTACAAAGCTACTGATAAAGTAATCAAAGGAAAAGGCACCCTTACCATGTCTTTTACAAATGAGGCAGGCGAAACGACTACTTGGAATGTCTATGATTTCAAAGGGGACGGAGTGGCGATGTCAATGTACAATACCGACGAAAGTATCTACGGTTTTGCCCATTCTTCTTTCCAAATGGCATTAACCAAAAAATGGCCTCTTTATCTTTCTACTAAAAACACCATCCTTAAAGCTTATGATGGTAGATTTAAAGACATTTTTGAAGAAGTTTACCAACAACACTACAAAGCCGATTTTGAAGCTAACGGAATAATTTACGAACACCGCCTAATTGATGATATGGTAGCTTCTTGTATGAAATGGAACGGTGGATTCGTATGGGCTTGTAAAAATTATGATGGAGATGTTCAGTCGGATACCGTTGCACAAGGATTTGGTTCGTTAGGATTAATGACTTCTGTTTTGGTAACTCCAGATGGCAAAACAGTTGAAGCGGAAGCAGCCCATGGAACAGTAACACGTCATTACAGAATGCACCAACAAGGAAAAGCTACTTCTACCAATCCAATTGCATCTATCTTTGCTTGGACACGTGGATTAGAGCACAGAGGAAAATTAGACAACAACCAAGAGCTAATCACCTTCTGTCATGCTTTAGAGCAAGTATGTGTTGAAACTGTAGAAAGTGGTAAAATGACTAAGGACTTAGCCATGCTAGTAAAACCAGAAGGTTTAACAGATGCAGATTATTTAACTACCGAAGGTTTTCTTCAAGCTTTAAAAACTAATTTGGATAGTAAATTATCCTAAATTTATAAAATAAAAAAGGCGGCCAATTGGTCGCCTTTTTTATTTCTTTTCAGACTCAATTCCTTCCAATCTTTGAATTTTAATTATTGCTTTATATCCTGAATTCAAATCCCAATTTTGATTGGTAACTAATATATCATGACCATCAAAAAAAGTAAACTGTCCCGTATTGGGAAATAATTCACCTGTGCCTAGGGCTTCTATTTCTATAATATTCAAGCCTTTTTTTAAAATAAATTCATATTTCTTAAATCCAGCTTCCAATCCTATATACGGAATTACTTTTTCACCATTAACCCATATACTCACATTATCGCCATCAATAACTCCATTATCTCGGCAAGCAATAAATAAATTGGCAGTAAAAATTTTAAATTCACCTAAAAACAAATCACTATCAACAATTTCTCTTGAAAGCCCTTCACGAGCCATCATTTTATTCATTTTCTCGGTTTGTTCTTTAGCCGGACTTTCAAATTGCACCTGCTCCATCATACTCTTTTCTTCTTCTTGCTTTTTAGGAAGTAATGAAACACTTTGCAATAATTTATCTTTTTTAGTAAAAATACTTGGATAAGTAATGGATTTAGAGGATGTTGGAGCTATACTACCAGAATTATTACTCACAGGAGCAATATTTACAGTTCTCCTCGGGATTTCAAATTGTGAAAACCCTTTAAGAGTAATTAATAATACAACCAATAAATAGCGAAAGGATTTCATTTTTAAATCTAATATCTGTGTAAAAGTATTTAAAATAAAGGAATGTAATCTTTTTAATTAACCAAAGCTTAACAAAACATACGTAACAATAATTCATTTTATTCGTCAAATGCACAATCAAAATAAAATCATCAATTTAATGCAAAACAAAATCACTCAATTGTTGCTACTACTAGTAACTGCAATTTCTTTCTCCCAAAACACAATACCCAAGGAACCAGAGAAACAAAAATTCACACTTAGCGGTACGCTTTCAGATTCCAAAACAAATGAAACACTTATCGGTGTAAACATTTACATTCCTGAATCAAAAACGGGCATAATGACTAATGAATATGGGTTTTATTCCATAACATTACCTAAAGGATCCTACAATATCCAAATCAGCTATTTAGGATATGAAACTGTAACCGAAACTATTGATTTGACTAAAGACATTAAAAAAAATGTTTCTTTAATTGAAACGGGCCAACAGTTAGATGAAGTTATTATTACCGAAAAAACAGCGACCAATACGCGTAAACCTGAAATGAGCGTAAACAAACTTTCAATCGGAACCATAAAAAAAATTCCTGTAGTACTTGGTGAAGTTGATGTTTTGAAAGCATTATTAACCCTACCAGGAGTCACCAATGCAGGTGAAGGTCAATCAGGATTTAATGTGCGAGGCGGCGGAGCAGATCAAAATTTAATTTTACTAGACGAAGCAACCATTTTTAATTCTTCACACGTTTTTGGCTTCTTTTCAGTATTCAATCCTGATGCTATTAAGGATTTAAAATTATACAAAGGGGGAATTCCTGCCCGTTTTGGCGGAAGAGTTTCTTCGGTCCTAGACATTTATCAAAAAGACGGTAATAGTAATGCCTTCGGAATGAATGGAGGAATCGGTCTAATATCGAGCAGACTTTTAGCAGAAGGTCCAATTGTTAAGGATAAAGGTTCTTTCCTTTTTGCTGGACGAGCTTCCTATGCACACTTATTTTTGAAATTAGCCAACAATAAAAACTCCGCTTACTTCTACGATTTAAACACTAAATTAAATTATAAACTGAACCAAAATAATAGCCTATACCTTTCAGGATATTTTGGTAGAGATGTTTTCAGTCTCTCACAAAGTTTTATAAACACCTACGGAAATGCAACACTTAACCTTCGTTGGAACCACTTATATTCAGACAAACTATTTTCCAACCTTTCAGCAATATATAGCGACTATTATTACGGATTAGATTTGAACTTACTTGGATTTTCATGGAATTCAGGCATCAAAAACTACAATATAAAATACGATTTAAAACATTATGTAACCGATAAAATTAAATTGAATTACGGCGTTAGCGGAATTTACTACGATTTTAATCCCGGCACTATTTCTCCCTCCGATGCGAGTTCAGGAATCAACTACAAACAACTAGAAAAGAAATTTGCTTTCGAACCTTCCCTCTACATTGATGCAGAACAAAAAATATCCAAAAAACTTTCCCTTTCATACGGTTTGCGCTACAGTGCATTCTATCGCTTGGGGAGTTCAACCGTAAATCTATATCAAAATAATCAGGCAGTGGTATTCAACAATGACTTACATATTTACGAAAAAGGTACTCCGATTGGCACTAAATTTTATAGCCACAACAAAGTAATAGAAAGTTTCAACAATTTAGAACCTAGATTCGCCGCATCCTATCAGTTAGACGACAATCAATCCATTAAAACTAGTTATAATCGCATGACACAGTATTTGCAATTGATTTCTAATACGGCTTCTCCAACCCCGCTGGATGTTTGGACGCCAAGCGACCAATACATAAAACCACAGATTTTAGATCAAGTAGCGTTAGGCTACTTCCGAAATTTCAAAGAGGACAAGTATTCATTAGAAGTAGAAACCTTCTACAAGAAAATAAAAAACCGCCTTGATTATATAGATGGTGCTGATTTAATTGCTAATGATGCCCTAGAACAAGTGGTCTTAAATGGTGAGATGAGAGCTTACGGTCTTGAAGTATTATTGCGAAAAAACACGGGCAAACTTACCGGCTGGATTTCGTACACACTCTCTAAATCACAGCAAAGAACACCAGGAAGAGACGCAACTGAATCCGGAATTAACAATGGTAGCTGGTACAATTCAGGCTATGACAAATTACACAATTTATCGATTACCAGTTCATACAATTATAATCAAAAATGGACTTTTGGAGCCAACTTCGCTTTACAATCTGGCCAACCAGTAACATACCCAAACGGACAATATGAATACGGCGGAATCACTATACCAAGTTATGGTTTACGCAACAGCGATCGCCTGCCCGCGTATCATCATTTAGACTTATCAGCAACTTATACGCCAAAACCTAACAAGAAAAAAGGCTGGCAAAGCGAATGGGTATTCAGCATTTATAATGTATATGCCCGCAAAAATGCAGCCTCCATTTCTTTTCGACAAAACGTAGATACCGGTGCTAATGAAGCCCTTAGATTATCAATTTTTGGTGTAGTACCTGGTGTTAGTTATAACTTTAAATTTTAATTATATGAAAAACTTACTATACATATTCACAATCATACTAGTAGTTTCTGTAAGCAGCTGTGAAGACGTGGTTCACGTTGATTTAACTACAGCCGCACCAAGATTAGTAATCAATGGTTCATTGGAATGGCAAAAAGGAACCGTCGGAAACGAACAAAAAATAAAACTATCAACTACAACCGGTTTTTATGACACTACGATCCCAACGGTTTCTGGTGCACTAGTTTTTGTAACCAATAGTGACAATGTTACATTCAATTTTACAGAAGAAGTGCCAAGTACTGGTTTATACCTGTGCCATGATTTTGTACCCGAAATAAACAAATCTTATGTACTTACAGTCTTATTGAATGGTGAAACCTACAATGCAACTGAAACTTTAGAAAGCGTATCACCTATAACCAACATCACTCAAAACAATGAAGGTGGTTTCGGTGGAAAGGATATTGAAATTAAGACCTTTTTCAACGATCCTGCAGTTGCCAATAATTATTACCTTTTCAAATACAAAACTAGCACTAGCGTAATACCAAGCTACGAAGTAAATGACGATGAATTTTTTCAAGGCAATGAATTCTTTGGCTATTATACCGATGAAAAGTTGAAAAGTGGAGACAATTTAGACATTACAATTTACGGCGTTTCAAAACGCTATTTTGAATACATGAACAAACTCATCCTAATTGCTCAAGGAAGTGGAGGACCCTTCTCAACAACACCAGCCACAGTACGTGGCAACATTACCAACCAAACGCACCCAGACAATTATGCATTAGGTTACTTCAACATTTCAGAAACTGATTTCAGAAATCATGTAGTCCAATAATGTCACGCTTGGTGATTTTAGATTTCAGATTATATTAACTAAGTGAAACAATATTAGTAAATTTACACGTTTCATTCTGAAATCTAAAATCAACAATCTAAACTCAACATTCATAATGTCTTCACACCATATCGTTCGCGATGATCAAGAACCGGCTTTAATAATTGCCAACGGAGAAGCTTGTAGCTCCGAATTATTAGGACAACTACTTGAATGGTCTCCTCTAGTGATTGTTTTGGATTCAGCAATTGAACGTGTACTAGAATTGGGAATTAAAGTAGATGTGCTCTTAGGCGATTTTGATCGAGGTTTTGATGCAGAATATTACAAAGAAAAGCAGTATCCAATAGAAATTGTATTCGCACCAAATCAAGACAAAACCGACTTAGAAAAAGCTTTCGATTTCTTAATAGAAAAAGGACACAAAGCTGCCAACGTCATATGGGCAACTGGCAGAAGAGCTGACCATACTATTACCAACATAACGAATATTGTAGCCTATAGAAACCAATTGAAGATTGTAATCCTTGACGACCATTCCAAGGTATTTTTGCTCCAAAATAATTTCGAAAAATGGTACACCGCTAACACTATTATTTCCTTAATTCCCATTGGAAAGGTAATTGGTATCACTACCCATAACCTTTTCTATTCCTTGAACAATGAAGACTTGACTATTGGCTATCGGACTGGAAACAGCAATCATGTTTCTAAAGACGGCATCGTTACCATAAAACATACAGAAGGAGATTTATTATTAATGGAATGCTGGGATTAAACTAAAACAACTTGAAAAAAACTCAAAATACAAACGAAAAAGCAGGTTTACATCCTCGAAATCCGCATCGATTTAATTATAATTTTGAAGCTTTAAGTATGGCTTGTCCTGATTTGGAAAATTTCATCTTTACCAATGATCATCAAATTGTAACTATAGATTTCAGCATTCCTGAAGCAGTAAAAGCTTTAAACCATGCTTTACTAATTGCGGAATACGATATCAAGAACTGGGACATTCCTATTAGTTATCTCTGTCCACCCATTCCTGGAAGAGCCGATTACATTCATCACCTTGCAGATTTATTAGCCTCAACCAATAATGGTATTATCCCAGAAGGTGAAAATATTGTTGGATTAGATATCGGTATAGGGGCAAATTGCATTTATCCTATAATTGGCAATGTTACCTATGGCTGGAGTTTTGTAGGTTCAGACATCGACGAAAAAGCACTGCAAAACTGCAAAAAAATCATAGCCGAAAACCCAAAACTAATCGACGCCATCAGTTTACAACTTCAGATAGAATCCCGATTTATCTTCAAAAACATCATTTTGCCTGAAGACAAATTTACTTTTACTATTTGCAATCCTCCATTTCATGCGTCAGCTGAAGAAGCATCCAAAAGCGCCCTACGAAAAGTAAACACTTTGGAAACTACCAAGTCCGACAAACCCAATTTAAACTTTGGCGGGCAAAATGCCGAACTATGGTGTAAAGGTGGCGAACTAGGATTTCTAACACAAATGATATACGAAAGTGTAAAATACCCAATGCAATGTTTGTGGTTTACTTCATTGGTTTCAAAAAAAGAAAATCTAAAAAACCTATACAAACTATTAAACAAAGTTGGGGCCGCCGATATAAAAACCATTGACATGGCACAAGGACAAAAGATTAGTCGAATTGTGGCTTGGACCTTTTTATCAGAAACACAACAAAAAAACTGGAAATTTTAATACGCTATGACCAACCCAAAAATAGAAATCACAAAAACCGAAGTCCTCTCAAACAATTGGTACACACTCCGAAAAGTAACCTACAATTATCTCAAAAAAGATGGAAACTGGGAAACCCAATCACGTGAAGCTTATGACAGAGGGAATGGCGCAACAATACTACTTTACAATAAAAATTCAAAAAAGGTAATCTTAACAAGACAATTCCGTTTACCTACCTACATTAATGGGAATGAAACAGGTATGTTGATTGAAACCTGCGCCGGTTTATTAGACAAAGACAATGCCGAAGAATGCATCCGCAGAGAAACAGAGGAAGAAACAGGCTATAAGATTTCTTCGGTTGAGAAAGTATTCGAAGTTTACATGTCGCCTGGCTCAGTAACAGAAATTGTCCACTTCTTTATGGCAGAATACAACAAAGCCATGAAAGTGAATGAAGGCGGAGGAATGGCAGAAGAACAAGAAAACATTGAAGTGTTGGAACTAGACTTCGACAAAACCTATAGTATGATTGCAACTGGAGAAATAAAAGATGCTAAAACCATTATACTCCTACAACACGCAAAAATAAATAACCTACTGAGCTACTAATTGCAATTTACTTATACTGTAACTTCACTGCAATTAAGAGCTACAGTATAAGTCGCAAATTATTTTTTCATGATCTTAAGCTGTTTTACATTATCATTTGTATCCGTCAATTTAACAAAATACAATCCGCTACTGTAATTTGTTAAATCTACCGCAAAGTCATTTTTATTACATTCAATGGTTTGAATTACTCGCATATTTACATCATATAGTAAATAATTCTTGATAGTAGACTTACTACTTATATTTAAAAATCGATCAACAGGATTTGGATAATAAGTTAGCGAGATCTCATTAGGCATTTCCACATTGGATAATGTCAGACATTCAATTGAAATATCCCAACCACTAGAAAAAATACTACTGTCAGAGCTGAATTGAAATGTCAATGCACCTGTTACATGAGTAGATGTGAGCGTAGTCGGATAATTGTTACCATATGCTGTAAATAATAGCGGACTTGCAATAGAAGGCCCATTATAGACATTTAGAAAATCGCAACAACTTTCTGTGGAAAAAGAATTAAAATGAGCAGACACTTTTTGTCCTGTTAACGTCGGATGAATTACTTTAGTATAATTTTCGTTATCTTGATAGTTACCCGTTGCACCACCCGTATCGTAAAAATGATTTCCACAATATTCAGGATCAGTACAAAAATTCAATGGTCCAACCCATTCAGAAGTTCCATTACTACATTTAGATCTGACATAAAAAGAGTAACAAGTATTCAAACTAAGTCCTGTAAATTGATAAGGATGAGAGGTTACTGTTGTTGTTACTCCGGGCAAATTACCTTGTGCTACTAGGCTAATTTCCCAAGTGTTTGCATTTAAATTTTCTGTCCAATCAATCAATGTAGAGCTTTGCCCTGTATTACTATTTGTTACGTTGCTTGGAGCTATGGAACAAGCAGGAAAAGGTTCGCAGGTAATTGCGGCATTCCAGCCTGGATATGTAGAAGAGGAATTAGCGCTAAAATAAAAAGTTAAGGCTCCACTACTCACATCAGTTGATGTAATAGTTCCCGGACTATTGGTACCGTTATAATTAAATAACGTTGGATAGCCTGAACTCGGACCATTAAAAATTTGAAAATTATCGTAGGGTCCTAATTGGAAGGATTCAAATACGGCTTTAACTCTGTTCCCTGCAGCACCAGGATATATGGTTTGATAATCGTAACTATAAGTCTGGTAATTCGCAGAAACCCCTCCATCATCATAAAAATGATCCCCTGCACAATAATTCGCATTGGTACAAAAGCTC
This sequence comes from Flavobacteriaceae bacterium, assembly GCA_947371275.1. Taxonomy (GTDB): domain Bacteria; phylum Bacteroidota; class Bacteroidia; order Flavobacteriales; family Flavobacteriaceae; genus Flavobacterium. The sequence goes on from CANBOV010000005.1 coordinate 28,775, forward strand.
GTTTTTGGTGACCAATCTGAGTATCCTCCTGTGCAACGCGTTCTTACATAAAAATCATAGCAAGTATTAGAAGTTAGTCCTGTTATTGTAGCATTTTGACTTGAAACGATCGTTCCTGTAGTGCTTGGAGCTACACCAGAAGGCATTACAACGTATTCCCAAGAAGTATTATTATAACTATCATACCAATCGAATTGAACGGAGTTATAGGTAATATTGTAATCGTATATATAAACAGGAGGATTAGGACAAGGAGGCATAGTTTCACAGACTATCGAAGCATCCCATCCTATATTAGTACTTCCACTATATCCATAAAACACAAATGTTAATGCCCCCGTTGCGATATCGGTTGATGCAACAGTACCCGGCGAATTGCTTCCTGAAGTATTAGAAATTAATGGATAGTTGCTTGATGGACCATTAAAGATGTATAAATTGTCATACTGATTTAATTGAAAGGAATTAAATATTGCCTTTACCCGCTGACCCGAAGCATCTGGATAAATTGTTGTAGAATAAGATGAATAAACAGGATAATTACCGTTCTGTCCTCCCTCATCATAGAAATGCTGTCCGCAGTAATTTGGCTCAGTGCAAAAACTAACAGGGACCGACCATTCTGAGTCTCCATTAGAACAAATAGCTCTAACGTAAAAATCATAACAAGTACCCGCTAACAATCCAGTAATTGGTACATTATAACTTTGATTAGAAGTAATACTATTTGGCCCAATCGAATTTCCTTGTGGAACAATTTGATACTCCCATGAACTATTGTAGTAATCGGTCCATGACACAGTTGAAGTTGTTTGCGAAGTGTTACTAAAATAAACTTCTGAAGGTATGTTTGGACAAGGCGGCATAGGCTCGCAGATAATTGTTGCATCCCAACCTGGTGCTGTGTTTCCGCTATATCCATAAAAAACAAAAGTCAATGCCCCACTTGGATCAGAAGAGGCAACAGTACCCGGTGAATTGCTACCAGAATAGTAAGAAAATAGCGGATAGCCACTATTAGGCCCATTGTATACAGACAAATAATCATATTGATCCAAATCAAACGAGTTGAAAACTGCTTTTACTCGATATCCTGGAGTCGAAGGATAAATTGTTTTAGTTACGTAAGTATTGGCAAAATAATTTTGCAAAGGTCCCCCATTATCATAAAAATGATCACCACCACAATAATTAGCATTGGAACAAAAGTTTAAAGGAGTAGACCATTCGGAATAACCTGCTGTACATAAATCTCTAACATAAAAATCATAACAAGTATTTTGAACGAGGCCCGTTAATGTAACAAGCATGGAGGTAGTTGTGACTAAAGTTCCCGTATTGGGTTGCGCTCCTTGAGGAACTACTACATACTGCCATGAAGAGGTACTACCACTGTCATACCACCCCACCGAAGCAGTTGTAAATCCAATAGTATTGATAAAGGGCGAATACGGAGCTATTGGACAGGCTGGAATTGGCTCACAAACAATTGAAATATCCCATCCACTACTGTTAAAATAGCCATCAGACATGAACTGAAAAGTTAATGCCCCTGAAGAATCTGTAGATACGATCGAATCAGTAAAAGAAGTACCAGTAAAATAAGTTAAATAATTAGCTGTTGAAGTACCATTGAAGATTACCAAATAATCAGAATTCGCCTCGGTATTGAATGAATTAACTACCGCTCGAACCCTTAGTCCCGGGCCCGAAGGATAAATAGTAGTTGTGTAGTTTTCGTTATTATGATAATTTCCTTCAGGACCACCAGTATCATAGAAATGATCTCCATTACAAAAATCAGGTTGAGAACAAAAACCATATACATTCGTCCATACAGAAGTGCCCGCACTGCAAATAGCACGAAGATAAAAATCATAACAAGTATTAGGTAGCAGTCCCGCAATAGTTAACGGATTGTTACTAGTAATTACCCCATTTGCTCCCGGCGTGCCTCCTTGAGGAACAACAATATATTCCCATGATGTTGCCCCTGAAGTATCAGTCCAACTAAGAGTAGCAGTATTCATAGTAGCACTTACTAACGCAATAGCAGTAGGAAACGAACATGCCGTCGTAAAATGGTAAACGGAAGAATAACTGCTTACCCCACAGGAGTTTTCTGGTCTAACTTTCCAGTAATATAAAGTTCCAAAATCTAAATTAGTAGACGTAAAGCTATTTGTTGCTACGGTTTGACTAGTAACTACATTATTAAATGCAAAATCGGTAGCCACTATAATAGTGTAATGTTGAACATTGGGATCAGCATTCCAAGCAAAATGTACCGGATTGGCCACACTAGTTGCGTTGTTCAAAGGTGTAGTTATTACTATTGGAGCTATTGTAGTATTAAATATTCTAAGGGTCAATGGCATTTCAAAACTATCATTTGCACTAATTCCTTTTAAAATAAAATTATATTCTCCTGTTGGTAAATTAGTTAAGTTTCCTAGTGTCAAACTAAAATTTCCTGCTGCACTCATAGAGGTAGGGTTAACTACACCACTCACTCCTGATGGCAAATTAAGCAAACTATAAACTACCGTTTGGTTAAAGTTAGATTTAGTAAATAAATTTAAGTTCAACGTTGTACTTGCAACACCTTGACATAAGTCTATATTGGTTTGATTCGTTGTAAACCAAAAATCATGAACTGAAATACCTGAAATTATTAAGGAATAATTTTGCAAATTATTGACCAACGTTCCTTTATGAGTTACTACAATATTGTAACTGCCATTTGGACTCGCAATCTCAGCTTTCTCAACATTATCAACTATATTATCACCTTGGGTAGCAGCATTTGATGGGTGCGCCACATCCATTTTCCATGGATAATGAATTTCATCATTTTTTGTGATCCTAATATCCAAATCATTGATTAAGATCGGACTTGCATCATCAAGGGTATCTGAAGGGATAGTACCCTTAGGGTCTGTCCAGCATAAAGTTGCAACCAACGGTTCATTTCCAACGGAATTTACACTAAGATTAAAAGTTGCTCCCTGAGTTAAGGTGTTTTCTAGTATATAAGATTGCGTGTCTTTTTTAGTAATGACATCAGCGGCTTTCTCCGCATTAAGTAATCCCCAACCAAATTCATAATCAGGTCCATCGTAATTCCCTGTTTCTGAAGCGGTATGAATCATTAACCCTTTTAAGGTCGCAGTTTTCATGAAATTACTATTCAGTTGATTATAATATTGCTGAACCAATAATAAAGTACCAGCCACATTAGGTGATGCCATAGAGGTTCCCGATAATGAATCGTAGGAACTCGTACTGTAATCCACAGCTGAATATGTATCAACCCCTTTTGCACAAATATCGGGTTTAATTCTACCGTCATCGGTTGGTCCCCAACTGCTAAAGTATGCCATATTTACTGAACTTGGCCCCGTATAATTTTGAACCTCCTCAACCGCTGCTACGGTGATGCCGTTTTTTGTTAAAGAATGACCCGTTAATAAATCATATCCATTTTTTTCGATGTTATAGTCTCCTCTGCTATTTCCAGCGGCACAAACATATTCATAGTAGGGCGCATTAAACATTATGTCATCAAGGCTTTGTGCCTCAACATTATATTTTCCCCATTGATTAGTTGAGACAAAATAAGGGTTTAATCCATAAGAATGATTTGAAAGTAATAAACCGTTAGAAGCCGCAATTGCAACTTCAGAAACATCATCATTCCAATCATAAGAATTAACGTGTCCTTTAAATGCCATTCCTCGTGCCAATCCGCCTTGATATTGATCAGAACCAATAATAGTCCCCGCAACATGCGTCGAATGGTAATGAGTGCCAAGAGTGCCATCCATAACCTGCAATCTGCCTTCAAAAAGTTCATGGGTAGACAACCCAGCAGCAGCATCCCAAACAGCAGCGGTCATATTTTGCCCCTCAATAGTAAGTCCTAGTCCACCTCCTTCATAAAGCTTATTCGCACGAGTAGTAATTCCTGCTCCTCGGTTGTCAGTCTGATAATAAATCGGCTTCATCATTTTAGTGACTCCCACTAATTCAGCATAAGTACTATCCGTTTTTATAAATAATTCCCAATGATTTTGTTTTGCCAACGCTATCGCCTTAGCCTTCGATTCAAAAAAAGACTTAACGTTTTCTGCGGAGATTCTTTTAAGATTTCCTAAATTAGTTTGGGCTATAATTTGCTCCTTTTCTTTGGTTGTTTGAGAAATCATAACCACAGGGAGTAAAAGCAAAAGGAAAGCAAATTTTTTCATAAGGTAAATACTAATATATTACGAGTACCAAAAATAAAAAAAATCTTAGCTTTTCCTATTTAAATCTTTTTTTTATTTTATTAAAAACAAGGAACAGCCTAAAAAAGAAGTTGACAGTCAATTACATAGAATGCAATAAGTCTATTTCCTGCAATAGCCCATTTTTGCCATGCAATTCCCCTTAAGCAACAATAGAAATTTTTACATCATTTATTTCTCTAAATTTGTAAACCTATCTCTAACATAAAAAATTTAAATGAAATTCCAGGTCGTTTCTGAATACCAACCTACAGGAGATCAACCACAAGCTATTGACAAATTAGTCAACGGAATAAATAATGGTGAAAAATATCAAACCTTGCTCGGAGTTACCGGTTCAGGAAAGACCTTTACCATGGCCAATGTGGTGCAGCAAGTTGAAAAACCCACCTTAGTTTTAGCACATAATAAAACGCTAGCCGCACAATTATATTCTGAATTTAAGCAATTCTTTCCTAATAATTCAGTGCAATATTTTGTATCCTACTACGATTATTACCAACCCGAAGCCTATATCCCTGTTACCGGTGTTTTTATAGAAAAAGATCTATCCATTAATGACGAATTGGAAAAACTTCGACTAAGTACTACTTCTGCCCTACTTTCTGGCCGAAGAGATATTTTGGTAGTAGCCTCTGTATCCTGTTTATATGGTATTGGAAACCCAGTCGAATTTCAGAAAAATGTGATTGCAATTGAAAAAGGTCAAATTATTTCACGAACCAAATTATTACACCGACTAGTACAAAGTTTATATTCGAGAACGGAAGCAGAGTTCACTCCTGGTACTTTCAGAATTAAAGGGGATACAGTAGAAATATTCCCAAGTTATGCTGATGATCCATTTCGCGTTCATTTCTTTGGAGATGAAATAGAAGAAATAGAAGCCTTTGATCCAAAAAGCGCAAAAGTCTTTGAACGCTACGAAAAACTAAATATTTATCCCGCTAACATGTTTGTAACCTCACCCGATGTACTGCAAAATGCTATTTGGGAAATTCAACAGGACTTAGTAAAACAAGTGGACTATTTCAAAGAAATAGGTAAACATCTTGAAGCTAAACGCTTGGAAGAACGAACTAATTTTGATCTAGAGATGATACGCGAATTAGGCTATTGCTCAGGGATTGAAAATTATTCTCGCTATCTAGACCAACGTTTACCTGGAACCAGACCCTTCTGCTTACTTGATTATTTTCCAGATGATTATTTGATGGTGGTGGATGAAAGTCATGTTACGATTTCTCAAGTGCATGCCATGTACGGTGGTGATAGAAGTCGAAAAGAGAACCTAGTAGAGTACGGCTTCAGATTACCCGCAGCTATGGACAACCGTCCATTAAAATTTGAAGAATTCGAAAGTATGCAAAATCAAGTGGTTTATGTTTCGGCTACGCCTGCAGACTATGAACTACAAAAAAGCGAGGGAATCTATGTAGAGCAAGTCATTCGCCCTACGGGTTTACTAGACCCTATAATTGAAGTACGTCCAAGTTTAAATCAAATCGATGACCTAATCGAAGAAATCCAGTTGCGTTGTGAAGCCGATGAAAGGGTTTTAGTGACTACTTTAACCAAAAGAATGGCTGAGGAACTGACCAAATATCTAACAAAAGTATCCATCCGTTGTAGATACATTCATTCCGATGTAGACACATTGGAACGTGTTGAAATCATGCAAGATTTGCGTAAAGGCTTATTTGATGTTCTCATTGGAGTAAACTTGTTGCGTGAAGGATTGGATTTACCTGAAGTGTCCTTAGTGGCTATTTTAGATGCCGACAAGGAAGGTTTTCTACGCAGCCATCGTTCCTTAACTCAAACGGTTGGAAGAGCAGCCCGAAACGTAAATGGAAAAGCAATTTTGTATGCTGACAAGATGACCAACAGTATGCAAAAAACTATTGACGAAACCAATTACCGCCGCGAAAAACAAATGAATTATAACACGATAAACGGATTAGAACCTAAAGCGCTTAATAAAAGTCTGGGTAATGCTCTAAGCAATAATTCGGTTTCAACTCAATACTACGAAGATAAAATAGCTAAAGCTGCAGAACCAGAAAGCTTATATTTATCAAAACCAGAAATCGAAAAGAAAATACGCGACACTAGAAAAGCAATGGAAAAAGCAGCTAAAGATTTAGACTTTATGCAAGCCGCCAAATTGCGAGATGAAATCAAAGCTTGGCAAGATAAATTACAGACTTCCTAAACTACTACTCTATTGTCTGGTTAAGGCACTTTATATCCTAATTTAATTGTTCTTGAAATACCTCAAGTAAAAATTCGGGCGAAATCAATTTGGTTGGAGAGGTTTCCATAGCCTTTAAAACTCTTTTAATAGCATGTGGATTAAGCCCCATATTAATTCCTATTTCGTGAATCTTAATTTGTTCGCGTTCATGCAAAACACCATCACAATGCATTAATAATGCTAAACGATAAAACTGTTGAATTCGTTCAAACTCAGATTTTATAATGATGGGATAATTCTCTTGATGAAATAAACTCTTGAAGTCTTCTTTAACTATTTGAAGTTCGTCTGCTATCATAGACAGAAAAAGATATTCCCTTTCATGTAGCCGCCCATCAACAACTGAAAAGCCTATCATCTCTGCTAACAATGCTAATTTATCTTCGTATTTATCCATGAATAGAATATATATTTAAAGCTAAAATATAATTTTTTGTGAAATTCTGCTATAATATTCTTTTTAAAAATGGTTTTTCAATTAATTTTACTCCAAATTAATCAAATATCATGAAAACAAACCTAATCCTTCCAATATGTATATTGCTTTTTACAGCAACGGTCTCTGCTCAGTATAATGGATACAATAACAATAGCAGATACGGACGATATGGAACCATGGTAGACCATGGTGTACCTACAAAAAGTCCCGCAAAACTCAGTCCCGAGGACATTGAAAAGGACAGAAATGAAAAAATAGAAAAAGTAGTATCTAAATTGAAAGAAGATTTGACATTAGATGAACTCCAAGTAATCGCGATTAGAAATGAAATCATTTCAAGTTCAAAGAACATGGATATCCTAATGAAGAGCGAAACTACTGATGAGGATAAACTAAATAAATTTAAAGAAAGCCAAGAAAAACTAGACAAAACTATTATTAGTTATCTAAGTTCAATTCAAAAAGAGAAATTTCAAAAACTAAAAGAAGACAAAGCGACTAATAAGGATAAGAAAAAGAAAAAGAAAAACAAAGATCAAATACCTGAATAATTTTGAAAAGCACTTTTCTTTTACTATTCTCTTTTTTCTTCATGGCTTCGAATGCGCAAGAAGTTAACGCAGCGACGCACGTTGCAACGTTTTCTATCGAAGTTCCTCAACTTAAAACGACTAGAGTGATATGGGTATATTTACCCATAAATTACGCTACCACTACCAAGAAATATCCCGTGATCTATATGCACGATGGGCAAAACTTATTCGATGCCAAAACATCGTATGCTGGTGAATGGAATATAGATGAAACACTTGACAGTATAAAAGCTCAGGTAATTGTTATTGGAATTGAAAATGGAAGAGACAAACGCATTGAAGAGCTAACACCTTTCAAAAATGAAAAATATGGTGGCGGAAACGCTGATGCTTATTTAGATTTTATTGTAACTACTTTAAAACCAAAAATAGACGCCACCTACCGCACCAAATCCAATGCACACAACACCTGCATAATGGGCAGTTCCTTAGGTGGATTAGCATCATTTTATGCTGCCATTAAATACCCTAACATATTTGGCAAAGTAGGTTGCTTTTCTCCTTCTTTTTGGTTTGGTCGAAACGAAATGAAAAACTTACTGGCCAATACTAAAAATTTCAATACTAAAGTCTATTTTCTATGTGGAGATAATGAAGGTGACTCAGATGTTATTCCTGATCTTAATGCAGTAGAATATTGGGTTAATACGAAACGTTGTGAATGTAAAAAATTAAACAAAAAAGTAATCATTAAAGGGGGGCAACACAATGAAAAATTGTGGCGCGAAAATTTTAAAAAGGCTTACCTTTGGCTATTCTAAAAATACTAAAATGAACAATAACGATATCTTTAAAAAGCTAAGAGTAGCATTACAACTAAGGGATGATCAAATAGTAGAAATAATGAAGCTAGTAGATTTCAGAATTTCTGCAGCCGAATTAGGCGCTTTCTTCAGAAATACAGATCATCCTAACTATATGGATTGTGGCGACCAAGTATTGCGTAATTTTTTAAATGGTTTGGTGATTCATTTGCGTGGCACTAAAGAAAATCCTAAAAATGCTATGGATGTTATCAAACAAAACCAAGAAGCAGTTAAACAAAATAGTGCTAGCAAACCTAAATCAGAATACACTCCAAAACCTGCTTCAGAGCTCAAGAAAAAACCTTCAACTGGTTCTAAACCAAACCATAAAAAACCTGCCAAAATCCAAGTGGTAGAAAAAGTAAGGTTCAAAAATGGAAAAAAATAATACTTTTATTAGGGTAAATCATATATTTGCCTGTTCAATAAACAATTAATTAATAAAAAAAATGAATATAGTTAGTAAACTTATGCTTGTAGGTTTTGCAATCGTCGCTTTTTCTTGTGACAACGATACTGCAAAAGAAACTACTTCTTCAAAAACCAATTCAACTGCAGCATTAGCTGTAACTCCAAAGAAATTTTTATTTGATGCTACTAAAGCGGAAACTGCTGGTAATGCAGACTGGGTTTTAGATGCAGATTCTAACCCTCAACGTTTCCCTACTCCAGCGCAAGCTAATATCACGGCAACGACTCCCGAAAGTTTTTGGAAAGGCGGTTTATCTTCTTGGGGTGTAGCCTTAGCAAAATTAGGACACAGCGTTGAAACATTACCTTCTGGAACAGCTATTACTTATGGCGGCTCTGGAGCTCAAGATTTAAAAAACTATGATGTATTTGTAGTAGATGAGCCGAACATAAGATTCACTGCTGCTGAAAAAGTAGCCATCCTTAATTTTGTCAATAATGGTGGCGGTTTGTTCATGATTTCTGATCACACCGTTTCAGACCGAAATAATGATGGTTGGGATTCTCCTGCGATATGGAATGATTTAATGTCAACAAACACCATTAAAACGAATCCTTTTGGCATTACATTTACGTTAAACAACTTCTCTGAAACCACTTCAAACCGTTTAAGTGCCACAACCAATACCATTTTAAATGGAAGCCAAGGGATAGTGACACAGTTAAAATATTCAAATGGTGCTTCAATGACTATTAATGCTACTGCAAATACTTCAGTAAAAGGGTTAATTTGGAGATCAACGTCTACACAAGGATCCTCCAATATCATGTGCGCTACCGCAACGTATGGCACTGGACGAGTAGTAGCAATTGGTGACAGCTCACCAGCAGATGATGGTACTGGTGCCACTGGAGATACGTTATACCCTGGTTGGACTGAATTAGCGTCACACTCGAGATTGCACATGAATGCGTCTCTTTGGCTAGCCAAATTGTAAAAAATAAATAGCAGTATAAAACAAAAAATCCTGAGTTCTCACTCAGGATTTTTTTTATTTACTTTTCAACAGCTTTTGTTCTCGTGCCAAAAGGGTATTTTTCAATAACATGGCAATCGTCATTATTTTGCATACAAAGGAGCAAATTTTGGCCCTTTTTTAGACCAGTTATAGTCAATCACCCTGTTTATTATTGATGATACTTAATTGGTCAGATGCTTAGCATAAATTATTAAGAATAATTTCAATAAATCTCTTGGATTCGGTGGTATAACAATACGTTATGTGGCTATTATTGGTGTACTTTTTCAGTTTTAAGTTAATACTAAAAAAAATTATTGTCGTCATACTTAGAATTCACATTATTTTACTTCTCGGTATAGTCTAAATATTAGACGATACGTGAAAAATATCAATAAAATATAATACAGATTAATCAAGGTTGCGCAATTGTCTCTCACCACGATAAGATTGTCTTAAAAAAATCACTATTTAAAAAAACTCATACGATATTTTGAAGGGCTTGTTGTTATGCCCGTTTTAAAAGTATGCCACTTATTACCTGAATAGGATGCTACCTAATTGAATAGCTGTAAAGCAAACATGGAAAAGTACGGTGCACAACATTTCGCAAATGATAGACTAATGATCTAAAAATTAAGACAAAAGAGATGTTTTGTAAATTTATTTTTTCTAACTTTATAAGAAATTTAATATTTAAAACCAAAACATTATGAAAAAAACAAAATTTATTTTATGGGCCAAAACCGGATTACTAGTTTTAACACTAGCGGCATGCACTGCTGACAATCAAGACATTACCCCCCCCCCTTTCTGATTCCTCAAACACTTCGCAAAAGGCAACTCCTGTACCTACAATCGGTACTTTAGAAATTAACAACCTTACAGGAGCTACGCTAACTGGTTCTTTATTAGCCGAGGACCAAACTACCGGCAGTGCCATTAGGCTACAAACCGAAAACCATGATTTCATAATGGACACCAACGGTTATAATATCAATTCCTTTACTCGAGCTTATGGTTTTAACGATTATACTACTTTAACCAATACTATGTATTTCCCGTATTGGAAAAGAAATGTTCCTGGTGAACCCACTACTACAATATATGAATACAGTTTTGGAGATGACCCAAATACAATTGATGCCACAAATTCAGTTAGTACACCTTATACTTATCAAGGTATTTATGATTTTTATGGTCATTTGAATGAAAACTTTGGGTTGCTCAATACTGCTGGTACCGAATATTGGGTAAAGTGGCGAATGTTGGCGGTATATTTGCCCGAAGGCACTTTGATAGGATCAAAATACACAAACGCCCAAACAAAACTTACCTTATTGTTACCACCTGATGATACTGATTATTCGAGCAGCAGCGAACAAAGTTTGGAGGATGTTGGGATAGGCGACAGGTCTTTAAAAGCAGAATGTACTTTTGACCCTATTTCGCACAAATACAATATTTCAATTTATATATTTTAAATTCGCTGAAATATTAATACAATGTATAAGCTAATGAAAAAAATCCTATTATCAATATTATTGTTATGCTTTGCCAACGGCTATAGCCAGCAAAATTGGCAAAAAACCTGGGGAACTTATTTTTTTGCAAGTGCTGTTAGTGGTGGTTATACAGTGGTTGACTCACAAGGCAATATCGTTATGGCAGGATATGTAGGAGGAGGAAATGATTACGTTTCCTACCCCTTCTATTCCCAATTTACCACCGCCGGTTGTCATAAATCGAATTTGGTATTGGCTGATGTATTGCTCTGCAAATTCAGCCCCGATGGAACCCTGCTTTGGGCTACTTTTTATGGAGGAGAAAGCGAAGAACGTGTCTTTTCTCTTTGCATTGATAACAACGATAATATTTATTTATCCGGGTTTACCACCAGCCTAACAGGCATTGCCACCCCGGGAGCTTATATTTCTACCAGACCCGACTTACCTTCTCAAACCACGACTAATGGTACATCTGTCGGATTTTTAACCAAATTTTCCCCCGGCGGTATGCAGCTTTGGGGTACTTATTTCCCTCTTGCCTTGTACAGTATGTGTGTCAACAGCAACAACGAGGTATATGTCTCCGGCAATTGTACCGCCGATTATAGCGGTATGGCTACTGCCAATACTTACCAAGACACTCCCAGCCAAAATGCTGATTATAATTCCAATATTTATATAAACAAATTTGACACCAATGGGAATAGACTGGCGGGGACTTATATAGGACCAATGATTGATTATGGTACAAGCAAATCGTCTCTCGCTTGTGACTACCTTGGCAACGTATACCTTTCCTTTTCAACCCGTACCTTGTTCGATTATCCGCCCAACGGCTACTATGGCAGCCCCGGTTGCCACCAAGCACTTAACAGCGGGAATTATGACATGGTTATTTCCAAATTTAACGGCGATTTGACCCAGCGACTATGGAGCACATATTACGGGGGCAACTTTGATGACTACGGAGCTATCAAGATTAACGGCGATGCGCTTTACCTTTTCGGAAAAACCAATAGCGGTAACAACATTGCCACCGCTGGGACACAGCAAACCTCCTATACCTATGAAAGCGGCACAAAATATATAGCTTACTTGGCCAAATTTAACCTCGAGGGCGTTAGACAATGGGGAAGTTATTTTGGCGGCAGTAGCGGTTTAGAAACCGTAACCGCTTCAGAAACCGTAAATGATGCCATATACCTAACCGGACGTACCCTTAGTCCAAATTTAGCGACTCCAAATGTATATGAAACTTCTTGTGCTGTACCGGCTACCACTTCCAAACAATATTTTGGAGCTTTTAATGATACCGATGGCACTCTGTCGTGGGTTAGTTATTTTTGTGAAGGAGGAGTCAACATCTGTTTTAATCCCGAAAAAACCGCTTTTTATTTGACCGGCACTACGGCATCAACCACCAATATCAGTACTACAGGAGCGTGGCAACCTACCCTACTGGCTGAGCCAAATTATGCTGGCACTCCCAGAAATTTTTATATTAATAAGTTTAGCAGCAGCCTGCTTACCAACTGGTATGAGAAAAAAGCATTGGTTGTAAGTCCTAACCCAACTAGGGGTACATTCAGTCTGCAAGGCGATTGGCAAGGCAGTACCGAAGGATTGTCTATATTTGTATACGACCAGTTGGGCAGAGTAGTTGCCAGCCAAGTATTAGGTAGCATCACCCAAAAAGTTTGTATTAGCAACCTATCCAAAGGGATTTATATAGTACAGCTTTTTATTAATAATAAAAAAGAAACCGGTTTTAAAATGGTTGTCGAATAGCGTATTTTAAAAAAATCCTGAGTTCTCACTCAGGATTTTTTTTATTTACTTTTCAACAGCTTTTGTTCTCGTGCCAAAAGGGTATTTTTCAATAACATGGCAATCGTCATAGGCCCTACTCCTCCCGGTACCGGTGTGATATAAGAAGCCTTTTTGGAAACAAACTCAAAATCTACATCACCTGTAATTCGATAGCCTCTTGGATCAGTATCGTCGGCAACTCGAGTGATACCCACGTCAATTACTACAGCATCATCTTTAATCATCTCCGCTTTCAAATAGTTTGGAACCCCAAGTGCCGTAATGATAATATCCGCTTGTGTAGTGATTTGCGCTATATTTTTAGTATAACTATGCGTCAATGTTACCGTTGAATTTCCAGGAAATCCTTTTCTCCCCATTAAGATACTCATAGGACGACCCACTATATGACTTCTACCAATGACTACCGTATGCTTCCCTTGGGTCTCAACACCATAGCGTTCTAATAATTCTAAGATCCCAAACGGAGTTGCAGGTATAAAAGTAGTCATGTCCAACGCCATTTTTCCAAAATTCTCAGGATGGAATCCATCAACATCTTTACTGGGGTCTATCGACATGATGATGTGCTGCGTATCAATTTGCTTAGGTAATGGCAATTGAACAATAAACCCATCAATGGTATCATCCTCATTAAGTTCTTTAATCTTTTTAAGCAACTCAGTTTCTGAAGTAGTACTAGGCATTTTTATTAAAGTAGATTCAAAGCCTACTCTTTCACACGCCTTTACTTTACTACCCACATAGGTCAAACTAGCACCATCATTCCCAACAATAATAGCTGCCAAGTGAGGTACTTTCTCTCCGTTTTCTTTCATCTTTTGAACCTCAGCAGCGATCTCATTCTTGATATCATCCGAAGTTTTTTTACCGTCTAAAATTTGCATCTGTAGTTTTTTAGTGTGTTGTATATTGCAATAAAAAAGACGCGATATCTCGCGTCTTTCCATTAATTCATTCCTTTCATGCCACCCATCCTGCGCATCAAATTTTTACCGCCTCCGCCTTGCATCATCTTCATCATCTTACTCATTTGGTCAAATTGCTTAAGCAATTGATTAACTTGTTCTATCTTAGTTCCAGAACCTTTTGCAATCCTAGTTTTTCTTTTTACATCAATAAGGGCAGGCTTTTGTCTTTCTTTTGGCGTCATAGAGTGAATGATCGCTTCAATATGTTTAAAAGCATCGTCTTCAATTTCCACATCTTTCAATGCTTTTCCAGCACCAGGTATCATGCCAACAAGATCTTTCATGTTACCCATCTTTTTTACTTGTTGTATTTGAGCTAAGAAATCATCAAATCCAAACTCATTCTTCGCGATCTTCTTTTGAATCTTTCTCGCTTCTTCTTCATCATATTGTTCTTGTGCTCGTTCAACCAAGGAAACAACATCACCCATACCCAGAATCCTGTCAGCCATACGTGACGGATAGAAAACATCAATAGCCTCCATTTTCTCCCCAGTTCCAATAAACTTAATAGGCTTATTGACTACCGATTTAATGGAGATTGCTGCTCCACCTCGCGTATCACCATCCAATTTGGTCAAAATAACACCGTCGAAATTCAATCGATCATTAAAAGCTTTAGCAGTATTAACAGCATCTTGACCCGTCATAGAATCTACAACAAACAAGGTTTCCTGAGGTTTGATAGCCGCATGAACATTGGCAATCTCATTCATCATCTCTTCGTCTATGGCTAAACGACCTGCAGTATCAACAATAACCACATTAAAACCATTGGACTTTGCGTGTTGAATGGCGTTCAAAGCAATTTGTACGGCATTCTTATTTTCAGGCTCTGAATAAACTTCAACGCCTATTTGGTCTCCTACCACATGCAACTGGTTAATAGCGGCAGGACGATAAATATCACAAGCTACTAAAAGTGGTTTTTTTCCTTTTTTGGTTTTTAAATAATTAGCCAATTTACCAGAGAATGTAGTTTTCCCTGATCCTTGTAAACCTGACATTAAGATAATTGAAGGAGTACCGCTTAAATTAATTCCAGTAGCCTCTCCTCCCATCAAATCAGTTAATTCATCTTTAACGATTTTAACCATCAACTGACCCGGTTGTAGGGTGGTCAATACATTTTCACCTATAGCTTTTTCTTTAACCCTAGTGGTAAAATCTTTGGCAATTTTAAAATTAACATCGGCATCAAGTAGGGCTCTTCGAACTTCTTTCAACGTTTCAGCAACGTTTACTTCAGTAATTTTTCCGTGTCCTTTTAGGATGTGTAGCGCTTTATCTAGTTTATCACTTAAATTATTGAACATATTGGTAAACTTTATTTTTTATGAAATGCAAATTTAAGGATTTGAATTTGAAGTTTTATAGTAATCTACATAAAAAAACCACGCAAATGCGTGGTTTATATTTTATAGAAATTTATTAAATTAATTAAAATTTACTAAAATGAATTTAAAAATAAAAAACACTACTATTAAAATAATGCTCCAAATCAAAACTTGATTTAACAAATAAACCGGCTTAGATTTATTTTGTACGGCCTCTCGTTGATTACCCTCTAGGTTTTCTTCTTGATTTAGAAATTTCTTGTGAAAAATTTTCATACTATTTCTTTAGTCAATCAACTTAGTTTTTTGTGAAAGTTAAAAAATAATGCTCATTGTCACTACCTTCTCTGATCAATTCAACATAAGTAGACTCTAAATGATATATATTCCAACCAGACTCTAAATCTTGCAAAACGTCTCCCTCAAAACCTAAATCCAATTTTTCATCCGCCGTATTAGGATCGTGCAAATGCCAAGTACCAGTAATGTAATTTACGCCTTTTACTGCTGATAGTGGACTATTACTTCCACCATCCCCCGTAAATACAAATACATATCCATTATAATAATCAGTGGTTACTTGATTATCATAATAGCAATATGAAATGCGCCAAGGACCATTATTAGTTAATACATTGGCTAGTTCTAAAGTCCCTGTATTGGTACTGCAAGTATTTACAGTCTCAATAATCTTAGCCTCTAATTCAGTGTTGCTATTAATGATAAAAGTGGTACCATCATTTTGTTTCTTCAAAGTTAATGGATAAACTATGCCCACTATTTCATCAGATTGTAAGTCATTTATAAAATTATATAACTCCGTATCATTGTGAACTACTTTTGTATTTGCAACCTGATTATTAGTATTGTATTTATTTATATTGAAAGGAAAAACAAAGTCGATACAACTAATTTCATGATAACTATCATCACTCCCCATTTGCGATTTTATAGCATTTAATTGAGCTAAATTTTCTACAGTAGTAGTTTGATAATCTGGAAAGCTTACAGTAATTGGCCAATTCGTAAAAGTCACAACATCATCATCATAACTATGTTCATCTTTAATACCCTGAATTTCTAGAAAATCAATTGTAGAAGTAACATATTCATCATGCCCATCAACAGTAATACCAACAGGTAATTTCACACTAAACAAACTCGTGTTGTCTAAAACATTATCCGCGGATGTTTCATTTTGAGAAACCCTCATAATCAATGAAGCTATTGCATTTGATTTAGTGAAACTATCAGCTGTATTCTGTTCTACTTTTTCTTCTTCCTCCTGACAAGAATAAGTAGAAAAGGCAAGTACAACGACAACAAACCAAATAAAATTTTTCATAAGTAGTATTTCTATTCTCTTTATAAAACAAAGTTGCAATAAAAAACCCTACTTTAAAAAATTATTTTAAATTTAAACGCTCTAATAATTCAAAATAAATAAAATGGACAACACAGATTCTAAGGGTATTTGTGAAGAATTAGTTTTTTCCAATTTTTTTAAAGCCAATGTAAAATCATTGCGAAATTATTTATACTATAAATTCGGTAATGAAGAAAAAGCAAATGATGTTACACAAGAATCGTTTATAAAACTTTGGGAAAACTGCAAAAATGTCCCAATAGAAAAAGCCAAATCCTTCATTTATACAATTGCCAACAATGCCTCTTTAAACGAAATAGCACATCAAAAAGTAGTGCTTAAATATGCGCAAAATAATACAGGTAATGATCGAACAAATCTAAACCCTGAATTTTTGATCGAAGAAGAACAATTTAAAGATAAACTTGAAAAAGCAATTGCCAATCTTACCGAAGGACAACGAACTGCTTTTCTATTACACCGCATTGAAGGTAAAAAATACCACGAAATTGCAATCATCTTAAACATCAGTGTTAAAGCCGTTGAGAAAAGAATTCACGGCGCATTACTTTCGCTTCGAGCAGAAATTGAACAATTTAAGTAGGGTATTTTAATCAAGAACTGTTTAACCATTACAATGAAAACAATGGACGAAAAATACGAATTAGCAAAATGGCTTGCAGGCGAAATGACTGAACAGGAATTAACAGCCTTTCAGAACGAACCTGGGTATGCAACATACACTAAAATCAAAGAGTACTCAAGCCAATTGAATGCTCCCGATTTTGATGCAGATTTGTTATATCAAAAAACCATTACGCACCAAAAAAAGCAGACAAAAGTACTACCACTATACCAATCCAAATGGATGAAGGTCGCTGCTATATTTTTAGTTTTCCTAGGATTAACTTTTGCTATCCGCACTACTATAAGTTCAACTGAGATAGCTTCTAACGGATCCAAAACACATTTTTTACTACCTGACAATTCGCAAATTGTTTTAAACAGCGGCTCAGAAATTAATTATAAAAAATGGAATTGGGATAATAACCGAAAATTAGAATTAAAAGGAGAAGCTTACTTCAAAGTAGCTCATGGAAAGAAATTTGAAGTAAATACGCCATTAGGAACGGTTTCCGTTCTTGGAACTCAATTTAATGTAAAAGTTAGAAAAAATCGCTTTGATGTAATTTGTTATCAAGGCCGCGTGAAAGTAGTTCATAACAATACTACTGTAATAATAACCAAAGGAAACTCTGTTACTTTTAATGCCAATTCATTTGAAAAAGGAACGGTAAATAGTACCAAACCTGAATGGACATGCAACCAAATGAGTTTCAAAAAAGAAAACATACAAAATATTTTAGACGAAATCAAAAGAGTTTATAACTGTGAAATCGTTCTAAATTCTAGTAAAAACAACCAGCTTTTCTCAGGAACCTTGCCTTCTGACGATTTAAAAACCGCTTTAGAAATAGTTTCCGCTACTTATCATTTAAAAATCTCTAAATTTGACACCAAGAAAATTGTTCTAGAGGATTTTTAATGGTGAAACCAAATAAGTTAATTTTTTCTATCCTTTTACTACTATCCCTGTTGACTGCCAAAGCGCAACAAGGTTGGAATTCTATTGGACTTAAGTCCATACTCGAACAAATAAGTGCAAAAAACAAAATAAAATTCAATTACATAGATGAGGAAATTATACTATTTAATATAATACCTCCTATTGAAAAATTACCCTTAGCACAGAAAATTCTTTACATAGAAGCTAAAACCGGTTTGGTATTTAAGAAGATAAACAAAAATTACTACTCCATTTACAATAATAGAAAATTAGACAAACCGCTTTGTGGTTACCTATTCGATGAGAATACCAATTTACCTATAGAAAATGCTACCATTGCGGTAATAGGCACTAAAAACATAGTGCTTTCGAATCAAAAAGGATATTTCGAATTACCAATTACTTCGTCAAATGATATTGAATTTAGTCATATTAATTATGATAAAATGACGATCAACCCAATGGAATTATACACCGCTACCTGCCCTAATTTTAAACTAATCCCTTTTGTGCAAAAATTAGACGAAGTAGTCACTCAAAGGTATTTAACCACCGGTATTTCCAAAAAAAATGATGGTAGCCTTGAAATAAAACCAACAAAATTTGGAATATTACCCGGACTGATTGAACCCGATGTGCTACAAGCCATGCAACAGGTCCCCGGAATTAATTCAATTGATGAAACGGTATCTAACATCAATGTAAGAGGAGGCACTCATGACCAAAATCTTTTCCTTTGGAACGGAATTCGAATGTTTCAAACGGGCCATTTCTTTGGTTTAATATCAGCATTTAACCCCTCTTTAGCACAAACGATTTCAATTACCAAAAATGGAACCTCGGCCTTCTATGACGAAGGGGTCTCCAGTTTAATCGCCATCTCATCACACACTAAAACCATTGAGAAAAGTTCCAATAGCATTAGCTCCAATCTCATAAGCGCAGAATTCTTTTCAAAAATAAAGCTTTCAGAAAAAGCCGCTATTACACTTTCAGGAAGACGCTCACTAACGGATTTTTTCCCATCTCCTACGTATAAAATCTACCGGGATAAAGTTTTTCAAAATACCGTTATAACCAATGTAAACAACAATCAAACAATAAAGGTAACTACAAACGAGAAATTCTATTTCTATGATTTCACTACGCAATACCAACAAAAAATTGGCACTAAAAGTGAAGTAACAATGGATGCCATTGTAATCAAAAATTCGTTGTTTATCAATCAATCAATAAATAATACCAGTAAAAATAGCACCTTAAGTCAACAAAATTTCGGCGGAACATTCAATTGGAAAACGAATTGGAATACGACTAATTATAGCCAATTTCAAGGATACGCATCAAGCTATGGCTTGACAGCAAAAAACGAAGTAATTCAAAGCAACCAAATTTTAAACCAAGAAAACAAAGTAGTTGATTTTGGCTTTCAACTCAAAAATTCACAGCTGCTTTCCAAAACGTTTACCTTAAACAATGGATTTCAATTCGACAATAGCGCCGTCACTAATTTTGATGCCATCAATACACCTTCTTTCTCCCGAAACATTGTAGAGGTTTTAAAAACCTACGCACTAATCACAGAAGGAATATACGAATCTATTGACCAAAAAACCACCGTTAAAGTGGGTATTCGAGCCAATTATTTCGATAAATTTAAAACTACTCTAATAGAACCCCGACTCCAATTCAACCAAGCCTTAAGCAGGACAATACGCCTCGAAATATTAGGCGAACAAAAAAGCCAAACTTTATCACAAGTGATCGACCTCCAACAAGATTTCCTCGGAATAGAAAAACGCAGATGGACTTTAGCTAACAACAATACCATTCCGATTCAAAAAAGTAATCAAGTTTCTTTAGGTCTCTATTTTAAAAACAACAACTGGCTCCTTTCAATCGATAATTTCTACAAAAAAATAACGGGAATTACCTCAAGTAGCCAAGGATTTCAAAACCAATTGGAATTTGTTAAATCTACTGGAAATTACGGTGTTTTAGGAACCGAACTTTTAGTGCAGAAAAATTTTGGAAAATTCTACACTTGGATGAGTTATAGTTATAATGAAAACAAGTACCAATTCAATACACTATCCCCTTCAGAATTCATTAACAACTACGAATTAAAACATTGTGTTTCGTGGGCCGGGATTTATGAGTGGAATTCGCTAAAATTTGCATTAGGTTGTAAATGGCATACTGGAAAACCAATTACAACTCCTCAATCAACCATAATAAATACCAACAATACAATAGTGTATAATACGCCAAACAATAGCGTTCTACCTGACTTTTTCCAATTTAATTTTTCAGCATCAAAAAATTGGAATCTTTCAAAAAATACTACTTTACAAACAAACATTGCTGTTTTAAACATTCTAAATACTAAAAACAGTATTAATAAATTTTACCGAGTAAATACTACCAATAACTCCATAGAAAGTGTCTCCACTTATGCCCTAGGACGTACTCCAAATTTAAATGTAAAACTGAGTTTTTAGCAAAAAAAAAGAGTTGCATAAAACAACCCTCTTTTTTTAACTTACCTTCTTACATTCTATCTGGTACTTCTATTCCCAACAATTTAAATGCGGTTTGTATTGTTTCCGCCACTTTCTTTGACAGTTGTACTCTAAATATTTTCTTAGTCAAGTCTTCTTCTCCTAAGATAGAAACCGTCTGGTAAAAAGAATTATATTCTTTAACCAAATCATAAGTGTAATTTGCTATCAATGCCGGACTATGATGATGTGCCGCATTTTGAATTACTTCGGGATAAAGTTCTACTTGCTTTAGCAATTCTTTTTCCTTCTCATGCAACGCAATTGCAGAAACAACACTATTCAAATCAAAATCCGCTTTCCGTATTATAGATTGAATCCTAGCATACGTATATTGTATAAATGGCCCTGTATTACCCGCAAAATCAACAGACTCTTCTGGATTAAACATAATTTGTTTTTTGGGATCTACCTTTAATATATAATACTTCAATGCGCCTAGCCCAATCGTTTTAAATAACGTTTCCTTTTCTTCTGAATTAAAACCTTCCAACTTTCCTAAATCGGTTGCTATAGCTCTTGCAGTAGCCGTCATTTCTTTCATCAAATCATCCGCATCAACTACAGTCCCTTCACGAGATTTCATTTTTCCAGAGGGCAACTCCACCATTCCATACGATAAATGAAATAAATGCGCAGCCCATTCAAATCCGAGCTTTTTTAAAATCAAAAACAATACTTTAAAATGATAATCTTGCTCATTACCAACAGTATAAACCATACCTCCTACATCAGAATAATCTTTGACACGCTGTATCGCTGTTCCAATATCCTGCGTCATATATACCGCAGTACCATCCGAACGTAAAACAATTTTTCGGTCCAAGCCATCCTCTGTCAAATCAATCCATACAGAACCATCCGGATCCTTTTCAAAAACTCCTTTTTCTAAGCCTAACTGAACTACTTCCTTACCCAACAAATAAGTGTTGCTTTCATAGTAATAGCTATCAAAATCCACACCCAAATTTTTATAGGTTTCCGCAAATCCATCATAAACCCATTGGTTCATTTTTTTCCATAAGGCCATAACTTCTGGCTTGCCCGCTTCCCAATCCAATAGCATTTGTTGTGCTTCTATAATAATCGGAGCTTGCTTTTTAGCTTCCTCCTCCGTTTTACCTTCTGCTACTAAGGCACTGATTTGTTTTTTATATTCTTGGTCAAACTTTACATAATAATTTCCAACCAGTTTATCACCTTTCAACCCACTAGTTTCTGGAGTTTGTCCTTCACCAAAGCGCTGCCAAGCTAACATTGATTTACAAATATGGATCCCCCTGTCATTAATGATCTGTGTTTTATACACTTTCGTTCCAGAGGCTTTAATTATTTCAGCAACCGAATAACCCAAAAGATTGTTTCGAACGTGCCCTAAGTGTAAAGGTTTATTAGTATTAGGCGAAGAATATTCTACCATTACAGCGCTTTCGTTTTCAGACGTTGTAACAAAACCATAAAAGGCATCCTCTTTAATCTCATTAAAAAAATTAATATAGTAAGTGTCATCAACTACTATATTTAAAAATCCTGAAACCACATTGTAGCCTTTTACCTCTGCAACTTGGTCTACCAAATAATCCCCAATGCGCGTTCCAATATCCATAGGATTCCCTTTTAACACTTTCAATAAAGGGAAAATAACCATAGTAATATCGCCTTCAAATTCCTTTCTAGTCATCTGAAATTCAACTTTTTCTACAGAAACCGAAAACAGTTCCTGAATGGCAATTTGTATTTGTTTTGTTAAAATATAGGTAAGCTTCATAGTACTTCTTTTGGTGGGCAAAGATAATCATTAGAATATAATTTTTAAGGATACTAAAACGATTAAAAATTAAAATTCCTACTCAATAAAAACATATATTTTGTAAGTATTTTGTAGTAAATTTTAATTTTTTAATGTCGTTCATCGATTTTATTTGCATTTAAACGGTTAAATAATCAATATTTGTATAGTCAAAATCCCCAAATCATGAAAAAGTTATTACTATTAATCATTCTAATGTTTTCCACTATAGGTTTTGCCCAACCTATATCGGTGAACACTACGAGCCACACTGTGCCAGAATTGGTAAACAATGTGTTAATCAATTCACCTTGTGCTTCCGCAACAAACATCACCTGGAGCACAGGTACTAATTTCGGCTCTACCAACGGTATTGGTTTCTTTCAAAACTCCAACCCCAATTTCCCAATTAACAGTGGAGTAGTGTTAACTACCGGTAATGCCTTAAATGCCTCCGGACCAAACACCTCTCTTCTTAATGATGGTGCTCAAAATTGGCCCGGTGACATCAGCTTAGAAGCTACTTTAGCTGCGGCAGGTATTCCTATGGTATCCAAAAATGCAACAACGCTAGAATTTGACTTTACGCCAATTTCTCCCAACTTCAGTTTCGACTTTATTTTCGCTTCTGAAGAATATGGAAATTTCCAATGCCACTTTTCTGATGCGTTTGCATTCTTATTAACCAATATGAATACAGGAACAACAACCAACCTAGCCGTGGTTCCAAATACAAATACGCCAATCTCTGTAGTAACCATCAGAGATTTTCTATACAATTCATCTTGCCCCTCTGCCAACGCTCAATATTTTGGAAGTTTTAATGGGGGATCTGCAGCGGCTACCTCTGCAACCAATTATAATGGTCAAACTACAGTAATGACCGCAGCCACTGTGTTAACCCCAAATGTCCCTTACCATATTAAATTAGTAATAGCAGATAGAGTAGACCCACAATCAGATTCTGCAATTTTCCTTTCAGCCGATAGTTTTAATATTGGTCAGGATGTCCTTGGTTTAGATCTATTAGTAGCTAATAATACCGCCATTTGTTTCGGACAAACGCATACACTAACTACCGGACTAAACCCTGCCGATTATACTTTTGTATGGAAAAAAGACAATGTAGTAATCCCTAATGAAACAGGCGCAACCCTTACCGTTACCCAACCAGGTACTTACAGTGTAACCTATTCTCAATTAGTTAATTTTTGCCAACCCATAACCGATACTATAACGGTCGAATACTATCCTGAAATAAACTGCCCAAATCCAACAAATATTTACAGATGTCTTAGTGATAGTACTACCTATGACTTTAATTTAGAATTAAATACCCCAATTGTAAAAGAAGGGATTAATCCAAACGCTACAGTATCGTATTATCTAACAGAAGCCGATGCTAATAATCATGTAAACCAATTGCCTTCCGTATACAATAGTACCAGTGGACAAACAATTTATGTTAGAATTGATCTACCAAGCACCGGTTGTTATACCGTGAAATCATTCCAATTATTAACCTCTACTGGACCTATTGCAAACCAACCAGCAGACATAACAAAATGTGCGCGCTCACAATATTTCAACAACGCTTATTTTAATTTGGGTGGTCAAAATGCATCCATATTAAACGGGCAATCTCCCGCAATGAATATCATTACTTATTATACTTCGGTTAATGATGCAGCTATGGCAGTAAACCCGGTAACCAACACCACAAACGCACTTTATTCAAGCATGACGATCTACGTACGAGTTGAAAATGTAAGTGACCATGATTGTTACAGTATTACAAGTTTTAATTTAATTGTAATTCCAGCACCCCCTGTTGACGATTTAGATAATGTAATTGTATGTTCAAGTTATATTTTACCTCCATTGACAAATGGTAACTATTTTACCGCTCCCAATGGAAATGGTATCCCCTTATTTGCTGGAAGTGAAATTATACAAACACAAACCGTCTATATTTTTAACCAACCGGATGGCCCTGGAACTTGTGGCTCAAACAGCTCTTTTCAAGTAAAAATTATTGACCCTAATACGATTTCTCCTCAAGATGTTACACGTTGTGGAAGCTATACGTTACCAAATACTACCTATGGTTCCT
This sequence comes from Flavobacteriaceae bacterium, assembly GCA_947371275.1. Taxonomy (GTDB): domain Bacteria; phylum Bacteroidota; class Bacteroidia; order Flavobacteriales; family Flavobacteriaceae; genus Flavobacterium. Next base: position 53,631 of record CANBOV010000005.1, read on the forward strand.
ATTTTACGCAACCGGGCGGACAAGGAACTCATATCCCTGCAGGCACCGTTATTACGGCTACGCAAGCGGTATATTTTTTCTTCCAAACGGATGTAGAGCCATTCTGTACTATTGATACGGTAAGCACCGTGACCATCCTTCCATTAGTGGATGTTGGTTCAAGACCGGATGTATTTGAATGCACATCCTATACGCTTTCTCCATTATCTATCGGTAATTATTACACCGGTCCTAATGGAAGTGGAACGATGTTAAATGCTGGTGATGTTATTACTACCAGTCAAACATTATATGTATACGCTTCTTCTGAAACCAGCACAACGTGCAGCGATGAAGATAGCTTCGAAGTAGTTATCGGTATGCCGCAACCGGCCAACGTGAATCAATGTAATGGTTATACCTTACCTGCTTTACCTATTGGAAATTACTATACTGGACCTGCAGGAACAGGTGCTATAATACCTGCTGGAACGGTAATAAATCAATCGGCTACTGTTTACATCTATGCTCAAACGACTAGTGGTAGTGCCAACTGTACAGACAACTTGCACTTTACACTTACCATAGCCCAACCCGAAGTGGACACCTTAAGCGACGTAACAGTGTGCCAAAGTTATACACTACCAGCATTAATCCACGGTAATTACAACACCGAAAGTGATGGTACAGGTTCTGTACTTAGTCCCGGAGATGCAATAACCTCTAGCCAAACCATCTATATAATAAGTGGTCTAAATACTTCTTGTTATAATCAATCTAGCTTTACCGTAACGATTAGTACGCCTCCAACCATCGATTCTCGATCTGATATCGATATTTGTGACCAATATGTATTAACGCAATTAACCAATGGTAACTATTACACTGGACCAAATGGTACAGGTGCTATGTTACCAGCTGGAACCGTAATTACAACTTCTCAAAAAATTTACATTTATGCGGTTTCTAATTCTATTCCAGCTTGTAGCATCGAAAATAGCTTCCAAATAAATGTGTTCTCTGCCAATGCAGAAGCTCCTGCCAATGTAGTAGCTTGTGATAGCTATACGCTTCCAATGCTTTCTGAAGGTAACTTATATTATACACAGTCTGGCGGACCTTACGGTACCGGAACTGAAATTGCGCCTGGAACAGTAATTACAACCAGCCAAACCATTTACGTATTCAAAGAAGCCCTAATTCGTGAAGCCTTTACTTGCTTGAACGAACATGCATTCTCAGTAACCATAAACCATACCCCTGTGTTAACTAGTATTCCAAACCTAAATTCTTGTGAATCCTATACCTTGTTCCCTCTATCTATAGGGGACTATTACACCGGTCCAAATGGCTCTGGAACGCTATTACATGCAGGTGATGTAATCACAACTACGCAAACAATATACGTGTACGCTCATACAGCCACTTCACCTGATTGTAGCAGCGAAATCAGTTTCCTACTTACAATCTTCAATGTAGATACTAGACCAAATGTAACGACTTGTGATAATTATACCTTACCTGAATTAAGTGTCGGTAATTACTATACTGGACCAAACGGCACGGGAACCCTACTTGCCGCAGGTAACGTAATAAATCTTACACAAACTATTTATATCTACGGTGTAGCACCTTTCTTGCCAAGATGTTCCGATGAAACTTCTTTTGTAGTAACCATCATCAAAGCACCTATCGCCTATTCAATTCCTGCCAGTATGAGAACGGTTTGTGATGAAGATGGAACCAATGACGGTAGTACTGCATTTGATTTAACAACATTAACAGCAACCATTCTTGGAACACAAACAGGAGCCGAATTCAACCTAGCCTACTACAATAGCTTAACCGATGCGGCTAATCAAACCAATGCAATAACCGTGACTTCAAACGCTGTAGCTTATGTTAGAGTAAACAATACCTTAGCACCAAATTGCTACGAAATAAAACCTATTGCAATCGAAGTAAATAAATTACCAGTACCTACACCTGCCGATGGTGTAGTGTGTATCGAAAGTGCAACTGGTCACCTTTTAAATCCTTACATTTTGTACGCCAACCTACCTTCAGCAGGATATACTTTTGTATGGACCGATCAAAATGGTCAAACCGTTGGATCTAGCAATAACTATCACGCTGTGTTACCTGGTGTATACACTGTGGTAGCAACAAACAATAGTACAGGCTGTCCTTCAGTACCCGTTTCAGCAACAGTAATTGCTTCTGAACCTGCTGTAGTAGCCTATACCATTAGCCAAGATTTCGCAGACAGTCAAAACGTTACCGTTGAAGCTACGGGTCAAGGAAATAACTTTGAATACCAATTAGACAACGGTAGTTTCCAAGACAGTCCGGTGTTCTACGACGTAAGCTCAGGCATACACCTCATAACTGTGCGCGATAAATACGGCTGTGGAACCGTAACCCTACAAGCATTAGTACTTAATTATCCTAAATTCTTTACGCCAAACGGTGATGGTATCAATGATACTTGGAACATCAAAGATCTGGCTGGCCAACCTACTGCCATGATTACCATCTACGATCGCTTTGGTAAAGTAATAACCCAAATCAAACCAAACAGCAGCGGTTGGGACGGAACCTACAACAGCCGTGAATTGCCTTCCGATGACTATTGGTTCAGTGTAAACTATAAAAACGCCAACAAAGATAACAGTGAATTTAAAGCCCATTTCGCCATGAAGCGATAATAAATCCTTAACCTACGGAAACTCCTATGTCCCCAAACATAGGAGTTTTTTTTATGTTAAAGTTTGTAACAATTGCCTTCCTTTGCGGTCTAGTAAGACAATAATAATCCGCTACGCAAAAACAAACATGAGAGTAACCCTATTACTAATGATTATCCTAGGAAATAGTTTCCTAATCCAAGCGCAAAATGAAACCCCAACTTACGCAAAAACAGGCAGTATTTCTGGAAAAGTCATCGACAAAATAAGCAACCAACCCATCCCCTATGTAAACGTTACCCTCAAACAAGACAACAAAATAATTACCGGCGGATTAACTCAAGATAATGGAACCTTTACCATTAAAAATATAGCGCTAGAAAAATACACCGTAGAATTTCAATTCATTGGTTACCAAAAACAAGTGACCACAATCACCTTAACAGGGGAAAACAAATCGCTTTCCATGAACACCATACTACTGCAAGAAGAAGCCGTCGAATTAAAAAGCGTGGACATCGTAAAAGAAAAATCTACCTACGAACAAAAAATAGACCGCAAAATAATCAACGTAGGGAAAGATTTAATCTCCGCAGGGGCTACCGCAGGCGAAATCCTAAACAACATCCCCTCCGTTAGTGTGGATGCCCAAACCAATGCCATCAGCCTCAGAGGTAATGAAAATGTAAGGGTGTTAGTGGATGGCAAACCAACCAATATCGACCCTGCCCAATTACTAAAACAAATTCCCTCA